>CAMRSV010000021.1 GCA_947053455.1 uncultured Alphaproteobacteria bacterium | reverse complement strand
CACGATTCCCGACATTTGAAACACTGGACAGGGTACTGTGCGCGACAAAGACCACATGGCCTGAATTTATCCAAATGATTATGTCTAAAATGCCATAATTTATGGTGCGCTGCGCGACCGCATTATTTACCGCATGCACATATCACCCATGCAAATTGTATTTGCGTACAATACAGTGACCGCATGACACGTGCCCCCGCGTGCGACGCGAAAATCAAACGAACAATTTCGCGGCACATACGCAGTGCATACATACAAACACTTATTACTAGAACAAAGATATAAAATTCGTGTAAATAAACTTGTTGAAAATTGCCTCTCCTTATTCTATAATGCGCGTAACGTGATGAAAAAAATCACGCCGGGGTGTCGAAACCCTTAGTTCATTGATGTCCGTGGGGACATAAAAACTCCACACCATAATTAACCATGGTTGGAGAATGGTGGAATAATCAATACACCATACTATTTTCATGAGCTATAGTTTCGAATCTCCAACCACCTTGTTTTTTCCCGGTGGTTATTATTTTAAGTACGTTCCGGTGCGGGGTGATTTGTTTCTCATCTCCCAAACAAAAAAGAAAATGGGTCGCATCGCCACCGGAACACCAGATTTGAAAAATCCCCGTGAAACCGCGGGGATTTTTAAACTTATATATTCAATCTTTATTTGCGAATTATGTCGTTCACCGTTACACGAAACACAACCGCACGGCCGGCCATTTCTGGATAATAATTCTGTGGAAATGTGATGTTTATATCACGAACATCGCCCACCTTGGCACCAATTAATTGCTCCTCAAATCCGGGAACGAACGTGCCACTGCCCAGGGTTAATGGATACGCACTGCCCGTGCCGCCGGGAAACTGCACACCGTCCATATATCCCGCGAAATCAATCACCACCGTATCGCCATTTTGCGCCGCATAATTTCCGGTCGCCGCATCCGCGTTTTTATCGCACGCCGCCAACCCAAACACACCGCACAGACCCAATACCGCCATTAGCTTTTTCATATGCACTGCCTTTTTTAATTATTATAAACGCAACGGAATCCGTATTCACGCATGGTGGCGCCTTCGGCCTCTATCCTATAATCAAAATACGGTGTCGGGCGCATTACATCAAACGACGGTTTGTCGTAAACCATAACAATGCTGTCTGCGTTGCGGCCACACACACGTTTCATTTCATAGTCGGCAACATGCGACAAAATCGTACGCGAATCCCCGTCAACATCCATGCCGTCCGCATTCTGTATCAGGCGCAAACGCATTTCGCGCAAATCAGTATTACCCAGCAGTATCTGAACACGCACCATGGTGCCCTTATACTCCTGCCATCTGGTTTCCATACGCGCCGTATTCCAGCGATTGCTGTTCTGTTCTTTTTCCGCGGCGCTTTTAGGTTTATATGAATCAATGTTTGCGTATTGGTTGTCGGGTTGCATAAACGTACTGCTGCGTTCGTTGTACAGTGGCGCATCCGCCCCGCCCTGGGCAAAATCGTCGACATTGTACGGCGTATCTTCGCCCGTTGCACATCCGCCCAGAATCAGTGCACCGCAAATTGCAAACAATAATGATTTCTTCATGGCAATCTCTCTTTTTTTTGATTTTAACAAATAAACCTTTTTGATTCAAGTGACGATTTATGATAAAATCAAAGCATGGCAAATGTTGTCTTGGAATCTTTATTGAAACCGCTGGAGGATTTTTACAAGCCCTCCTTTGTCGAAGAAATTGCAATCAATCACGCCGGCCAGGTTTGGATGCGACTGCATGGCGCGCGCGTCCCGTGGGTCTCTTATAACAGCGAAGTGTTATCAAAGCAATACTTGGTCGATTTGATTCATACGGTGGCAAATATTTATGAACGACCGTTTGACCCAATTCACGGCGTGCCGGTGGTGTATGCAACCCTGCCGGGCAATCACAGATTTTCCGCAATCGCCGGGCCAAACGTTCAATATGACGAACGCGATGTCACGGGCGGCGTCGCCATGAACATACGCGGCGGCGGTGCGGTCGATACCAGTTTTGAAAACTATCACCTGCGCCGGGGTGAGCAATTGTTAAAAGTAAAGCCGCGCGAAAACGCCCGCCCAGATGACCCATACGACCGATTGATGGCCGCCATCAATGACGGCAGTCCCATCTTAATCAGCGGTGCGACTGCCACCGGCAAAACAACGTTCTTGAACCACATGCTAACGCTGATTGATAAAAACAGCCGCGTCATCACCGTCGAAGACGCACGCGAAATCCGCGTTCCCCAGGAAAACCGCGTTCACTTTGTTTTGTCCCGAACGGAACAAAGCAATGATTTCAACTATGCGCGATTACTGGATTTGGTTGTTCGCATGACCCCAGACGTAATTATCGGCGGTGAAATTTCAACTGACAATGCGTCGGTATTGTGGGAAATGCTTGGGACGGGGCACGACCATTTCTATACTACAATTCATGCAGAAAGCGCCGATGCCGCATACGCCGCATTCGCAGACCGCATCCTGCACACGCAGCCTGCGTACAACCGCACCGAACTGATTGCGGAAATGAAAAAGAAAATACGCGTCGTTCAATTGTCCCGCGACGGGGCGCTGCGCGCCGTGACCGAGGTTGTATAACCCCCCACCCACCGCCACCTTCAAGACACTTTAATTTCCTACTTTTACCTTGCGCGGCGATTTTTATGATTTATAATGATATCAAACAAGGGAATCTCAAGATGAATAAAGAACCATTGGTTATCACGGATGCTGCAAAACGTTCAATTGATATTAAACGCGACTTAAGCCAATCAGAAAAATACATGGAAGAAAAATTGGCACGTGCAGCCATCGCAGAACAAAAAATGCTAGATAAAGACTATATCATAATTGATGTATTTATGAACGCATACGAAATCATGCGCAAAATATACCGTGGGGTAAAAACAAAATAAAAAACGGGCGAAATGCCCGTCTTTTTTTTTACGTTAATTAATTTTTAACAACTTTGCCCGCATCGCATCGAATTCAGATTTTGTTATAACTTTTTCTTTGTACAATCGGGTCAGTTTTTCCAATTTATCCAGATTTTCAATCATGCAATCCCCGCGCAGCACCAGCGACAGTATCAACGCCGCAAACCACGTTACGCCGAAAAACACGCCCATCCACGCCAACAGTATTATCAGCATGCGCCGACCGCCGCATATCCCGCGATTATTTGCAATCATTATCGGAACATAAATAAATGCGCATACAAACGCACACGCCATCATAAACATTAAAAACAGTGCCAAATATTCAATAAACATATCGTTTCCCCTTTTTCTAGAATTTTAACGAAAAAATTCCTTGAGTTCAATTCTTTTTATCTACATAAAATTTATTGGGTTCACATCGATTTTAACACGGACATTGGCAGGTGTGCGCACCTTTGCAATCCAATGGGCAACAACCGGCTGCAACTGGGCGGTGGGGCCGCCCGCAATCAAAAATCGCATACGGTACCAGTTGCGTACCTGATATATCTGGGCGGCGATTGGTCCCATAATCTTTGCCCCATGCAGAAGCGGCGCCACCGCACGCAATGCATCACAATAATCGCGCAGTGTGGATTCCTTTTGCCCCTCTATCACCAGCGCAATCAATTGCCCGTACGGGGGCATCGCCGCCGCACGCCGCGCCGCCATGTCGGACGCCATAAACGCATCACGGTCA
>CAMRSV010000020.1 GCA_947053455.1 uncultured Alphaproteobacteria bacterium | reverse complement strand
ATTCTGGTGCACCCGGCGCGATTCGAACGCGCAATCCCCGCCTTCGGAGGGCGATGCTCTATCCAGTTAAGCCACGGGTGCGATGAAAGTCATTATAAATATTTGTGGATAAAATGCAAGATGCTTTTATTTTTACCCACGTTGCAGCGCGGCCAGCATATAATCATCCAAATCCCCATCCAGAACCGCATTTGAATCAGTTTTTTCAACCCCAGTTCGCACGTCTTTTACCAACTGATACGGGTACAAAACATAGTTTCTAATCTGGCTGCCCCATTCAATTTTCTTTTGTGCGGCCTTGGCGGCATCTTCTGCCTCTGCACGTTTTTGCATTTCCAGTTCATACAGTTTACTGCGCAGCATTTTCATTGCCATTTCTTTGTTCTGAATCTGGCTGCGTTCATTTTGACATGTCACAACCGTATTCGTTGGCAGGTGGGTTATACGTACCGCACTGTCGGTTTTATTAACATGCTGGCCGCCCGCACCGGATGCGCGGTATGTATCTATGCGCAGGTCTTTGTCATTTATTTCAATCTCTATCGAATCATCAATATCCGGCCATACGTCAACGGATGCGAAACTGGTCTGGCGTTTGCCGTTTGCGTTAAAAGGCGATATTCGAACCAACCGATGAACACCGATTTCGTTCTTTAGCCAGCCGTACGCGCGGTCACCAGATATGCGGTATGTGATGTTCTTGATTCCAGCAGTGTCACCTTCGTGTTCTTCAATAACCTCGCATGAAAAACCGTGGCGTTCGGCCCAACGCGCATACATGCGCGACATCATCTGTGCCCAATCCTGCGCCTCGGTACCGCCGGCGCCCGCCTGAATAAACAAGAATGCGCCATTATTGTCGGCCGGATTGGAAAACAGGGTTATAAATTTTGCGCGGTGTGCGGCGTTGGCTAATTTTTCAATTCCGGCAACCACGTCGACGTCATCCGGCGCAATTGCATATAATTCACGTAACGTGTCAAAATCCGTTTCCAATTCACGTAATTCGGCCAGTGATTTTTCGCGCGCCGATTTTTTCTGCAACAATGCCCGTGCTGCATCTGGATTTGACCACAAATCAGGATTTGATGCCGCAATGTTTAATTCTGATATTTCGGATTCCAATTTTTCCGGGTCAAAGAAACCCCCTGACGGCGGAAATGTCGTCTGAAATCTGATTAAAAATTTCATTTGTAATAATCATAACCGGCATATTATCAATTTATTGATTCAAATCAACACTTTTGTGTGCGCATGGCTTAAATGAATGTTTGCCTTTTGCCGCGCGATGTGATAAAATTTTTATAACGAGAGGGATTTGAATGAAAAATAAACTCATGATATTTGGGGCGTTTGGCCTGTGTTTGCTGGGGGTGGATGCAGTTGCCTTGTCTGCCGGAACCGTCAGTGCGGCAGATGCATCGCGCGGTGTTTCTGTTTATACACCCAGTGCAAATGGACTACGCGGCAGCCAGGGATTGGCCAATGCATACATCCAAAATCAGCGCAATACATACTATATGGTTAACCAGCCTGATGTTGACACCGCATGTCGTGAAAAAATCTATAAATGTCTGTCGGATTATTGCGGTGATGTCACAGTTGTTCCCGGACAACGCGCCGGACGGTGCCAATATGCAACGGAAAGTGAGCTATACAACTATGCATTGCTGTGCCTGCAAAAGGATACAAGTGTTCTGTTGCCACAATATGCAACAAATACTCGCACCGGCGCAGGTGGCATGAATACTGCTGCGCGCCTTTGCCCATCTTATGTCCAGCAGGAATTAATGTCATATCTATCAATGTCCAATATGGCGACACAGTTATCAAAATCCCATTCTGATTTATGTCTACAACGTCGTCAGGAATTAGAAGCCGCAATGTCATGTCATTCGGTGGCGCTTTCCTATGGTAATGAAACATCTAGCATGTTGACCGCGCAGCTGACGGATTATTGTGGCGCGGGCGTTCCAGGGGGCAGTGCGGAAATGGTGACGCGCTTTGCAAATGCCGGAAATGTCGGTGCAAATATATGGGGTTGGGCCGAAAAAATAGTTAGCTTGGATTTGAATAAAAAGGGCGAAGATTGGCAAAATGCAGTCGATGCAGTTTTGGCCAGTTATACAAACCGTATGAATTTGGCGTGTGGTGATAATCTGCAGTTAAATACGGTTTCACATTCATCCGGCACGTCTTCATCACAACCGACGGCGCTGCAGACGGCGGCGGCATTGGCGGTTGGTGTGGCGTTCCCGGGCAAAGATGCGCCACAGGTTGAAAATCCATATGAAAGTTGGTCTGTCTGGATGGAGGTTACGTCCCGTTCGGAATTGTGGGATTATAACAGCGCCTATCAAATGGTTCAGGCGGCATTAAGCAATCCTTCTACAACACAGAATGCGTTTTTAACTAGTGCCCAGATGGATAATATGCAGACGGCATACAAACGCGGAACCAAGGTATTCATTGTGCGCGACAGTGCGCGATGCTATATCGTTCCGGTGGCCACCATGACACAGCAGGAAACATCCCAAGTGGCACAAAGTTTCGCCAATTGCATCAGCAAATAAAAAATAAATCCCCCGTTTGGGGGATTTTTGTTATCGCTTGAACGGTTAGGTAAAATTTGATATAATTTATCAGAAATGAAGGTATCAAGACGAACCCTTTTGAAGCTGACCGGATTTGGTTTTGCGGCGACGATTATGTTGCCGCGTATGGCCTTTGCGGCGCGTAACTCGTTAAAATCATTGCGCACAGGCGTACAGCCTGGGAACAAAACGCGCCTGGTAGTTGAAATGGCGGCGCGCCCATCTTATACTTTGTCTTATCCCAACAATCAGTTGGTTATAAATATTGCAAATACAGCGGCCAACAAATCGTTGACACCAAAATTGGCGGCGGGAACACTGGTAAAATCTATTTCGCAAACCCAGGTTGGCGACCGTTTGCAAATAACGGCTAACCTGAACAAGCCGATTTCACAAATACCAAAATCTCAAATTATGATGCTGGAACCGAATGGTGATAATGATTATCGTTTGGTTCTAGATTTTTCTGCCGGGGCATCTGTGGCGGCGGGTGCCGGGGCGGCAACCACTGCTAAAAATACAGTGCCGGCAAAAACGACCACCACACCAGCCAAGAAATACGTTGTTGTTATTGATGCGGGTCACGGGGGCAAGGATCCGGGCTGTATAGGCAAGGGCGGAACACGTGAAAAAGATATAGTGTTATCTGTTGCAAAAAAATTGCGGGTTAAACTTGATGCAAATGGTTTTAAGACATATTTAACACGCGGTGATGACACGTACTTGAAATTATCCGAACGTGCGGCAATTGCCGAACGTCGCAAGGCGGATTTGTTCCTGTCGTTGCATGCAAACGCAAACCCCAGTCGCGCGATGAAGGGATTTTCAATTTACACCCTGTCGGAAAAGGCATCAGACGAAGAGGCACGCAAACTGGCTGAATCTGAAAATGCGTCTGATAAAATTGGGTTGGATGATTGGACGGGATTTGAAAAGGATATTCGTTTTGCCCTATCTTCACTGCAGCAGCATGCTGTTGCGGAAATGAGTGAAGAATATGCAAATAGCTGTGCGCGTACATTTCGCGGTGCCAAGATAGAGCAGCAGCCGGGCCCGGGCGTGCGCCATGCACCATTTGCAGTTTTGCGTTCAACTGTGCCGGGGGCGTTGCTGGAATTGGGGCATTTATCCAATGGCGCAGAGGAAAAGCTGTTGCGTACCGGCGCCCATCAAGATAAATTGGTTAATGCGATTGTGCGTTCGGTCAAGAATTATAATTTTGAAGTGTAACCAGATAATATTCTTGCTAAAATTTGGATA
>CAMRSV010000019.1 GCA_947053455.1 uncultured Alphaproteobacteria bacterium | reverse complement strand
AATGCGCATCGCAAAGGGAAACCGGCGCATGGGTGTAAGAACCCATCAAAGTCTGTCGAAAGACATAAAATTAAACTCCACGATTGGTTGGAGGCCCACGATATATTTGAATAAGTGGGACTATTGACTTTGATAGTTCTTAACCTCCAGCCGTTTGGTTTTTCCAGACGGTTTTGTTTTTTAACCAAACAAATGGAGTATAAAATGTCAAAATACAAACCAAAAAGTCAAACAAGGCAAATTCGTGAAAAAATTGTTCGTTCAACATATGGCACCACCAAAACCGTTGGTGATATGATAAAGCAGGCACGGATATCACTGGGCCTGTCACGCGCATATGTTGCATACCGTATGGGCGTAGCAGAGGTTACATGGCACAAATATGAATATGATAAACTGGTTGTACCATCACATATTCTGATAAAACTATTTATGTTCGGGTTTGATTTTTTCTATCCATATCCGTTACGATTTACGGATTTGGAAACACCGCCCGTTGTTGGCGAATACATTCCGAAAAAAACAAATAACAAAACGCAGCCGCCTCAACCGCCCCGTCACAATGCCGATGCTTAATACAAATAAAAATCCCCCATTCGGGGGATTTTTATTTGGCATTGATTATTTAATCAGTTTGCCCATCGCGACGGCTGTGTCGCCCATGCGGTTTGAAAAACCCCATTCATTGTCATACCATGCGGTTACATGAACCAGTTTGTCGCCCAAGACCTTGGTCTGGGATGCGTCAAAAATGGAACTGTGTGCGTCGCCGGTAAAGTCGACAGACACCAACGGTTTGTCGTTGTAGCCGAATGTACGTGATGCGGCGGCACGCATTGCGGCGTTTACACCGTCAACCGTGGCATCTTTTTCCAAATTCACAACCAGTTCAACAACCGATACGTCGGGTGTCGGAACGCGGATTGCCATACCGTCCAGTTTGCCGGCCAGTTTCGGCAGAACCAATCCGATTGCCTTGGCGGCGCCGGTGCTAGTTGGAATCATGGATAGTGCCGCCGCGCGTGCACGACGGAAATCCTTGTGATTTTTATCCAGCAGCTGCTGATCGCCGGTGTATGCATGAACAGTTGTCATCCAGCCCGATATAATGCCGTATGTGTCGTCCAAAACCTTTGCCACCGGTGCCAGGCAGTTTGTTGTGCACGATGCGTTGGAGACAATCAAATCCGTTGGTTTCAATGTATCTTGATTCACGCCGTACACGATTGTGGCGTCGGCCCCAGCCGACGGGGCGGAAACCAAAACGCGTTTTGCACCCGCTTCTAGATGAACGCGTGCCTTGTCTGCGGCGGTAAAGATACCGGTGCATTCCATAACGATATCAATATCCATTTCACCCCAAGGCAGTTTTGTCGGGTCTTTTTCTGCGATGCATTTAATTTTCTGGTTGCCGACGATGATGTAGTCGCCGTCCAGTTTTACCTCCATCGGCAGTTTGCCATGCACAGAATCATATTCCAGCAGGTATGCATTCTGTTCGGCCGGCGCCAAATCGTTTACCGCAACAAATTCAATATCGTCGCGTCCCGATTCCAACGCCGCACGTAATACCAGGCGGCCAATGCGACCGAAACCGTTAATTGCTACTCTTACTTTTGACATAATATTTTCCTTTCTTTTTACTTATTGGACGGTCTTATTTTAGCATTAAAAATTCCAATATTACAATTGAATTTTGCGAATCCCGCATTTATAATTTATTAAAATGAATAATCGTTCGTCTTATCTTGTTGTTGGACCCACGGCATCGGGGAAATCTGATTTTGCGCACCGTTTGGCAAAAAAAATCGGCGCGGTAATTATAAATTGCGACAGTGTTCAGGTTTATAGCGGTATTGAAAATATTTCGGCCAGTCCGTTTGCCGGGCGCAGCATTACAGATGAAATTGACGGCGTACCGTATAAACTTTTTTCCGTTTTGCCATTGTCGGAACAAATTAGTGTGGCCGATTACATGGATTTAGCGCGTCGTGAATATTCGGCGGCGCTGCGCGCTGCGCGCCCGGTGATATTTGTTGGTGGCACCGGGTATTATGCAAATGCGATTTTAAATGGAATTTCACCAATGCCGGATATTGACGCGGCAACGCGGCAACGCGCCCGCGAAATGGTGGAAAATGATATAGATGCTGCGCGTAAATTGTTGGCGCCCGATTTTGCGGCGACAGACCCGCAACGCGTTGCCCGCGCGCTTGAGGTGTTTTTGCAAACAGGGCATCATTTAGCGGAATTTCAAAGCGCGTCGCGTACGGGCGCGGTGGCGGGTGACGCACGAAAAATATTGATTAACCCACCGGCCGAAATATTGCGGGCGCGTATTGCGGCGCGGATTCCGGAAATGATTTCCGGCGGCGCCATTGCAGAGGCGGAAAATATAATACGCAATGGTCTGGACGCGTCACGCGCAATTGGTGCGGTGCAATTGTGTCGGTATTTGCGCGGTGAAATTTCACGTGACGTGTGTGTTCAAGATTGGACGACAAAGACAAATCAATATGCAAAACGGCAGCGAACATGGTTCCGTACACAGTTCACTGCCGATTTGGAGATATGCCACGCGCCAACCGACGAAGATGTCGCGGCGGTCGCGATGACTGACTAACGCTTGCGTGCGATATTTTGGGCTGCTGCGAATTCGTTTCTTATCTGCTTTGCCAATTCATAATCTTTGCAAGCCTGCAATTTGGCGTTTTGCTTTTTGGCAGATATTGCTGCCTTTGGCCAAATAGAACGTGCTTTACGTGCCGCATGTTGTTTTGCAAATAATAATTGAATATATCTGCAATTGTGGAACAGGGCGTCTTTTAGTTTTCTTTTTGCATCGTTACGGGCGGCGCGGTATGTCAACAAATTCGCAGAGTGGTCGTCAATTTTTGGATTTTTACGTATTTCGTATGCGGATAAATAATCCGCCATCCTGTTCGTCAATGCGTTCAAGAAATCATAATGTGTACTGTAGGCGCAACGGCTGCTTAAAGTAGATGTAAATAAATTTGTCTTGATAATCAAAAAATCCATTGTTGTCGCGTCGTATGGTATTTCGTTATACCATTTGCGCATGCTTTCAACTGTCGCATATGATGGTGCACGACCGTATTCTATCAATTGTTCTATAATGTAAATGACATACTGTAGAAATATCTTATCGCCTGTGGATTGCTTTCTAATTTTTTGCATATGTCAGTCTCCTTGGTACTCATTTTATTATAATATAGCACAAAAATTTATATTGTCAATGTTTTTTATGTAATAAAAATTCGCCCCGTGGGGTGGGGCGATATAAATTTATGCATTATTTTGTTTTTTTGCGGTTTTCTTTTTTGTTGACGTTTTTTTAGTGGTCGTCCCCGTCTTTTGCGCCGCATCGCGCAAGCGGTAGTATTCCCACATCGCCTCTACTGCGATGTCGGTTTTGCGCATTTTACGGCGAACGCGGAATATGCCTATAAAATCAGTCTTTAACGAACCGTAATGCGCAAATTCCCAGTCTATTATTCCCGTAATATCCATTGTATCTGGGTTGGCGACAATATTGCTGCACATATCACAGTGGATAAAACCACAGTCGTTTGGGTCGCAATTTGCGGGCTTTAATTCCGGCAAAATGTTCGAATTAAATAATTTGTAAATTATTCGACCCAATTGGCATCCCAATTTTTCGCGATTTTCAATCAGTTTTTTTAACGGCAAATCAATCAACATTTTTCCCTGTATCAGTTCAGATTTACTAAACAACAGGCCGTCCAGTTCCATTAATGTCATTTTTGGAATACGTGTCGGCAGCACGCCCGCCAACGCGTCCGTCACACGCTTTTCATAGTAGTACCGTTCAACCGAACGCAAATCGCGGTTAAATTTGCGTACCTTGAATACATATTTGTTGTTTACCATGAATGCCAGGCTGCATCCGCCCTTGCGCATATATACATGTTTCCAGTCAAATTCCGGATATGCCCGCCGTAAAATGTTCAGTTTGTGGCGGTAATCGAATAATTTTACCTCGCGAAACCAGCGCCGGTTGCGGCGGCCGATTATCAGATAACTAAATAAATAACATGTGTCAAAAAATAATTTCCACATAATGCGTCCCTGTGTTTGTTTATGTAAATAATGGTATTGAAAAAAACGAAAAAAACAAGTACTTTATAGGTATGTTTAATACGGGCGATATTGTAAAAGTTCTAATACCGAATGCGGTTAATACAGGGTATGATTACCGTTTGACGGCGGCCGCCACCATTGGCGCATTTGTTCGTGTGACCGTTATGCAACGGCCGTACGTCGGCGTTATTATCGGTCCGGGCGACAGTGGCCTCGCGCCCGAGAAAATCAAGCCCGTGACCGAAGTTTTAGATTCTAGAGTCCCAGAATGTGATTTGGATTGGATTCAAAAAATGGCGGCATGGACAATGATGCCGGCCGGTGCCGTTTTGCGGTTGATTTTGAATGTGCCCGATGCCTTTGCCGCGCCGCACGTGGAGCAATTATATGCATTTGAATCCGCCCCCGGTGTCCGCATGACCGATAATCGCCAGGCGGTTGCCGACGCGTTTGCATCAAATGATAATGAACCGATGTCCGCGTCGGACATTCAAAATATTGCGCATGTATCGGCGGCGGTTGTACGCGCGATGATAAAGAACGGTACGCTTGCACTGCGTGATTGCCGTGCCGCGCCAAAACAATTTGTTTATGATTACCATGACACCCAAACTGTTACGTTGAACACGGAACAGGCGGCCGCGGCCACTGCAATTGGTGACGCAATTGAATGTGGTGGATTTTCTGTTTTCTTGCTTGATGGAATCACGGGCAGTGGCAAGACCCAGGTTTATTTTGACGCCGCATGGCGTGCATATAATCGCGGCGGCAGTGTCCTGCTGATGATGCCGGAAATTGCATTGACGGCACAGTTTATGGACAGATTTGCAAAGCGATTTGGCGCACCGCCTGTTGTATGGCACAGTAATTTAACCGCGGCGCGGCGGCGCGAAATTTGGCGCGGTGTTATGCGGGGCGAAATTCGAATGGTTGTCGGCACGCGCAGTGCATTGTTCTTGCCGTGGCAGAATTTGAGTCTGATTGTTGTCGACGAAGAGCATGATACATCATACAAGCAAGAAGACATGGGTAATTACCACGCACGCGATATGGCGGTGCTGCGTGCGAAAATTGCCGGGTTCCCAGTTGTGTTGGCCAGTGCAACACCCGCCGCAGAAACGCTAGAAAATGTAAGTCAGGGAAAGTATCAGCGTCTGCGTTTGACGTCGCGTTTTGGGGGCGCGTCATTGCCCGAAATTCAAACAATTGATTTACGTGAAAGCCGGCCGGCCACATATCGTATTTCGTCTGACCCGGCGGATGTGGTGCCACGTAATGGTTATTTGTCGCCCGCATTGTGTGAGGCAATATCACAAACACTCGGGGCAGGGCAGCAGGTCATGCTGTTTATCAACCGGCGTGGATTTGCGCCCATTGTTCAATGCCAGAAATGCGGATGGGCGGCCGCATGCCCTGATTGCAGTGTGGGTATGACATATCACAAACGTTTGTCGCGATTGTTGTGCCACATGTGCGGGCGCACGGCACCACTGCCCGATGCATGTCCCGATTGCGGGGCGGCGGTCACAATGCGCGGGGCGGGGCTGGAAAAGATAGCCGAAGAGGTTGGTGCAAAATTCCCCGCGGCGCGTGTGGCGCTTGTTTCCAGTGATACGATTTCATCGCGACAATCTTTGGAACGAATTGTTTCGAAAATGGAATCGGGTGAAATTGACATTGTTATCGGAACGCAAATTTTGGCCAAGGGACATCATTTCCCGAACCTGACGCTGGTGGGGGCGGTGGACGCGGACATGGGGTTGTTTGGTACGGATTTTCGTGCGGCCGAGCATACTTTCCAGCAATTGTTCCAAGTTGCGGGTCGTGCGGGTCGTGGTGCGGCGCCCGGGCGCGTTTTACTACAAACATATCAGCCGATGCATCCGGTGTTAAATGCGATTTGTGCGGGTGACCGTGATGCGTTTATGG
>CAMRSV010000018.1 GCA_947053455.1 uncultured Alphaproteobacteria bacterium | reverse complement strand
TATGCGACGCGGGAATCGCCACATTGCATGTTGGCAGCGTATCAATACCATTATACAAATCACGAAATACCACACCATCACTTAACATAGGATATAATGGACGGGTGTGTTATGGCAACCTAGCCGAGGGAACCGCAAATGGCAAAATCAATCTTAATTTTAATGGGACGACATATCATGTTATTGATTAGATTTTTTGCATTTTATTAAAATTACAACTACAAAGTTGTAATTTATTGACAATTAGTTATATTTTTCTATGATGGGAAAAATATAACAATGGTGCCATGATATGAATAATACCAATGATAATTTGCTGTATTTTCCGGAAACGCATAATAATCCCGTAAAACAAACGTTGCAAATAGGCCAGTATTGGCGTGTGATTATTGCGATTTGCCGCCTGATTCAAAACGAAAAATTACGCGAAGATATTAAATTTACACACCATAGTTCGCATGGTATTGATTCCACAACATTTGACGTTCGTGGCAATTATTATCGGGCGGCGCAGCATCAGGAATTTCATTTGCGTGCCACTCGGTCTGAAAAGGGGCTTAAAACATATTATACCGCCGAAAATAATAATGGTATTCAGATGGAAAAAGATAACAATTTTTCTGCCGGCCCGGCGATATTGGCATTTAATGTAATGAAGTACATTTATCTTAATCGTACGAAATAGCAGTGTAATTTAGCTTATGTTTATAAAAAAAGCCTGTACATTTTTTATAATATTTATGCCGCTTCTAAATTGTTTTGCGGCGGATTTTTCAGGTGAATGGATTTATGATGTGGGCGATACAGGTGCCGGCGGCCATATGACCATATCAGATTGCAAAGACAATACGTGCAATGTTGAATTTATGACTTCTAACGGTGCACATATATGCGAATTGGATAAGGCAGTTTTTAATATCAAAAAAAACATTGCAACCGCGAAAATCCATGACGAATATTCCGACGAAAATTGTCAAATAACCATGACATTGCAATCCGATGGCATGTTAGATGTTTCTAATAACAATGAATGTCGTTCGCTATGCGGCATGTCTGGATATTTTACCGGGTTATGGCGTAAAGAAAATACACCGAAAGTGTATTCGGCGGGATTTGATTGCGTGCGTGCAAAGACCGATATTGAAAACACAATTTGCCATAATCGCGAATTGGCCCAGATGGATACGGAAATGTCCTTTTTATATAAACAGGTGGCCGGGCAAAAATCTGCGCAAAAGAAATGGATTGCAGACCGTAATAAATGCGGTGCGGACGTAACATGTTTGGCAGATAAATATGCGTCAAGAATGCAAGAATTGGTAACGCTGATAAAAAATAATACATTTAATTGGTTTGACTATGCGGATGCGGTTACAGCCGACCCGTGGTTTCACCCAAATAATGCGATTTTAATTGAACGGTTTATTCGCCACGCACTTGGCGATGCCTCGTATGAAAAATTTATATCATGTTCCAATCGCCAAACCGCAGATGTTTTTAATGAAAATCAAATATTTGCCGGATATGGATGCCCGGGGCTGTTTACAATAATGGAACGCGCGATTTATATTGATAAAAATCAAATTTGGTTATCGTATTTGGATGATGGTGAAATAACAGTATACGGGCCAAAGAATAAAAAATATAGGTCAATACCATCTCAACTGGCTAATTGGATAGAGGACTTAAAAAACCGAGCCGGTGATTATATTAAATCAGAACACACCGAATATAAATTATAAAAATTTCCATATTTTATATCTTGCCTACTTGTTTTCGAACCTTTTGGTTCTCATAACACCACGTTCGCCAAAAATTAACCCGCCATACGGCGGGTGAATTTCTGGCGGAGAAGAAGGGATTCGAACCCTTGATACGGTTGCCCGTATACACGATTTCGAGTCGCGCGCATTCGACCACTCTGCCACTTCTCCGGTGAATGGCATTATACAGATTTAGTTTCCTTTTGCAAGGGGTTTTAACAAATCCCCTTTGCTTTATCTGCGCTTGCCATCAATTTTTGATTTTCGGATGCAATCCATTCGGTCGCCATTTTGGTTATCTTGTCCAAATCAACCAAGCCTTTTTCGCTGGTCGCACGGACTTTCCATTCCGCCTTGCCATCGGCCAGTGTCTTTTGGCTGACCACGAACTGTAATGGTACACCTAGCAAATCAATATCTGCAAACTTTTCACCTGCCGTTGTCGCACGGTCGTCAAGAATTACATCAATTCCGGCCAATTGCAAATCACGGTATGCGGTACGCGCCGCATCTTCGGTGGAAACGCTTTCGTCTTTGGCGTGGATGGATGTGACCGACACAGTCCATGGCGCGATTGACACCGGCCAAATTGGACCACGGTCGTCATGGCATGCCTCTATCACACTGGCCATCAGGCGCCCGATTCCAATGCCATAGCAGCCCATAATTGGCGTTTGTGATGCGCCGTTTTCATCGACATACGTCATTTTCATTGGATTTGTATATTTATCACCTAATTGGAAAATGTTTCCAACCTCGATTCCGCGGTTAATCTTTATTGCCGCGCCGCATTGTGCGCACACATCGCCATCCTGAACCGACGATATGTCGACAAATTCGGCATCGGGCAGGTCGCGTGTGATATTAAAGTTTTTGAAATGGTAATCCACCTCGTTCGCGCCGGCGACCAGATTACGCGCAGACCGCAGTGATTCATCAACCAACACGCGCGCATTGCGTGCGCCATACCCGGACGCAAAACCCGGAACAATGCCACTGCGTTCAAACGCCTCGTCATCGGCAAACATCGGCACTTCGCGTAGCACCTTGGACAGCTTGTTTTCATTAACTTCGCGGTCACCGCGCACCATTACTATAATTGTCTGGCCTGTTTTTTCGGATTTATAGACAACCGCCTTGGCCAGCTGATGTTCTGGGACATTTAAAAACTTTGCAACATCTTCAATTGTTTTTAAATTTGGCGTGTGGACTTTTTCCAGGGGCAGAATTTCTGCATCTGCATTTTTTGCAATTACGCGTGCGGTCGCAATTTCTTTGTTCGCGCGGTAATTACACCCATCGCACGTAATAATCGTGTCTTCGCCGGACGGCGTCAGCAGCATGTATTCATGTGAAACCTTGCCGCCCATCATGCCGCTGTCGGACTGAATAGATATAACCTCTGGTACACCGACACGTGCAAATATGCGGTCATACGCGCGCGCATATTCGGCATATGTCTTGTTCAGGCTTTCCAAGTCACGATGAAAAGAGTAGGCGTCCTTCATCGTAAATTCTTTCACACGGATAAGACCACCGCGAGGGCGTGCCTCGTCACGGAATTTTTTCGCGAATTGATATATGGAAAACGGATAGTCTTTATAACTGGTCGCTTCTGTCCGTGCCAGAGCAACCGCCGCCTCTTCATGAGTCATTGCCAGAACCATGCCACGGTCATTTCTGTCAGAAAATTTAGCCAATTCCTGATTTATTGCGGCATAACGGCCGGATTCTTCCCACAGTTCCTTTGGCTGAACCAGGGGCATTTCAACCTCCTGTGCGCCAAGGGCGTTCATTTCCGCACGAACTATTCCTTCTATTTTTCTTAATGTTTTTAGTCCCGGCATCAATACAGAAAAAATACCACTGGAAACCGGCCGGATGTATCCTCCGCGAATTAACAATTCATGACTTTTTAATTTTGCGTCGTTGGGTTTTTCCTTGTAACGTTTGCCTAATAAACTGTCTATTTTCAAAGTATCCTCGTTTGGTTTAGAACTATTTTCTGAAAAAGAATACAGCGAGAGGAAAAACTTGTCAATTTCTTTTATTTTAACGGGCTTGATTTGCGTCAAAAATGTGGTATAAAGTTTCGCATGAAAACATTTAATGAGCAGGTTTACGATATTGTTGCAAAAATCCCGGCCGGGCGTGTTGCCACATTCGGCCAGATTGCCCAAATGATTGGGAGACCACGCATGGCGCGTTTTGTCGGATATGCATCAAACGTCAAATCGTCATGGCATTTGCCATGGCATCGCGTTGTATTCAAGGATGGCTCGCTATGTGGTGCCGGATTTTTTGAACAACAGTACAAGGCATTGAAATCCGAAGGTGTTAAGTTCACCAAGGATAAAAAAGTTCAAATGGATGAATTTCAATGGAATCCGGAACGTGACGGTGTCCCATTAGATATACGTGATTTTCCGTTGGTATTTTAACAAAAACGACGCTAAAATAGCGCCGTTTTTTTTATTATTTCTTTTTTCGTGCGGGGGTGGCTGGTTTGTTATGCCTGATTTTTTCAAAAATCGAATCCGCCGCCAATTTTTTAAATGTTAAAAACCAGGCTTTTACATCCAGGCTTTTATCCGTATTGTTAATACGTTTTTGCATGTCTGCCGTTGTTGCGGGCGCGGGAACCAAAATATCGTCGCCGGGATTCCAATCCGCCGGGGTAGAAACACCGAATGCGTCGGTCGTCTGCAATGCAATTAACATGCGTTTTATTTCTTCAAAATTGCGCCCCGTCGTCAATGGATAATATAAAATTGCGCGAATTGTGGCCTTGGGGTCAATAATGAACACGGCACGCACGGCCTTGGTATCGGATGCATTTGGATGAATCATTCCATATTTATTGGCGATTTCCATATTTATATCGTCTATCAGCGGAAATGTAATTTCCATGTTTTTCCATCCGCGCCATTCGATGTCCTTGATTGCGTTAAGCCATGCCAAGTGTCCACTTAATGTACCGACCGACAGGCCGATAATATCGGTGTTGAGTTCTTGGAATTCAGGTAACATACCCTGAAATGCCATGAATTCAGACGTGCAAACCGGCGTAAAGTCCGCAGGGTGTGAAAATAAAATAACCCACTTGCCCACATAATCGGCGGGAAAATTTACGATGCCATTGGTGGTCTGGGCAACAAATGCGGGCGCATTGTCGCCAATTAGCGGCATATGCGCGGCCGCATCATGTGCCATACCGCAATCGCATACATTAAACAAATCGTGCATAAAGTTCTCCTTCTTTATAATCGTATGCTATCATGTAGTTAGTACGCGTGACACAGGAACCTATTCAAGGTTACATAAACTTTATTCTTGATAAAATGTGCCAAGATGTAATAATAATGTGCGAAATAATATCAAAAGGAATGGAATTATGAAAAGATCTGACATTATACGTTCTATTCAGGTTCAGTTTAAACATATGCGCACAAGTGACGCCGCTGCAATTGTTGACACGGTGGCTGCGCATATGATGGAATCGGTCGCAAACGGTGATCGCATTGAAATTCGTGGGTTTGGCACATTTCAACCACGCGCCCGCGCAACCAAGATTGGATATAACCCGTGCACAGGCATGCCAATGCCATTGCCGGCCAGTACGACAATTCTTTTCAAACCAAGTCGTGAATTAACAAAAAAAATGAACGGATAAAAAATGTTATTTGGTAAAAAATCTGGAATTAAAAACCGTAATCGTGAAAGATATGACCGTGTGCGTCGCCTGATGTGGATAAAGTGCGAATCCTGCGGACGCCTGGTGTATTACAAGGATTACAAGGATAACCATTATATATGCCCGCGTTGCGGTCGTGCATTTATCATGACGCCAAAGCAGCGGTTTGATTTGTTGTTTGATAACACCGAATGGCAACGCGTACCATTGCCGACCGTTACAGATGACCCATTGAATTTCGTTGACCGTATGCCATATAAGGAAAGATTGGCCACCGCCCGTGCAGACACCGGGCACAATGATGCGGTCGCAACGGCCGACGGCACAATCGGCGGTGTTGCAACAACAATATGTGTATTGAACGGTGATTTTATGTTGGGCTCTATGGGGCGCGCGGCCGGTGACGGCATCGTGTCTAGCATGGAACACGCAATTGAAACCAAGCAGCCTTTTGTCATGGTGGTCAGCAGTGGCGGCGCCAGAATGCAGGAAAATATCCTCTCGCTGATGCAGATGGCGCGCACAACGGTTGCGGTAAACCGTCTGCATGAAAAGGGCATTCCGTATATCGTTATTTTAACAGACCCGACATACGGCGGTGTTACGGCATCGTTTGCAATGCTGGGGGATATTCACATCGCGGAAAAAGACGCCCGCATCGGATTTGCAGGTCGTCGTGTAATTGAACAAAATATTCGTGAAAAACTGCCGGCTAATTTCCAGACGGCCGATTATCTGTATGAACACGGAATGGTTGACATGGTTGTACCGCGCCATGAACTGCATGATAAATTGGTTAAAATTCTGGCGGTACTGACAAAACAGCCGCATGATGTCACCCCGATTAATATTCAGACGCCTGCATTTGACGCAACCAAGAAAATACGTGGAATGGGCGAAAGTGACGCGTATGACAAAGTTCTGTTGGCGCGTAACGAAAACCGTCCGCATTTCTTGGATTATATAAACGGTATTGTGGATGATTGGACATATCTGGCGGGCGACCGTCTGTATGCCGAAGACCCAGCCATGTGCAGTGGTATCGGATTTTGGCGCGGAATTCCGGCCGTCATTATCGGCCAAGAACAGGGGCGCACAATCGAAAGCCGCCAGCATCACCGTTTTGGCATGGCCAATCCGGACGGATATCGCAAGGCGCAGCGTATGATGCGATTGGCTGAAAAGTTTAATTTGCCGTTAATATCGCTGTTTGATACGGCGGGCGCATTTGCCGGCCGCGAAGGCGAAGAACGCGGTCAGTCCCAGGCAGTTGCGTCATCAATTGCGACGGGATTGTCCATTAAAACGCCATATATCGCCGTTAATGTGGGTCAGGGCGGTTCTGGCGGTGCAATTGCGATTGGTACCGGGGACAAGATTCTGATGCTAGAAAATGCGATTTATTCGGTAATTGCGCCGGAATCGTGTGCATCAATCTTGTGGCGCGATAATAATTTCAAGGCAACTGCGTCCACCGCAATGAAACTTACGGCGCGCGACATGGCAGACTTGAATGTAATCGACCGCATTGTTAATGAACCGGCGGGCGGTGCACACACCGATTGGCAAACGACGATGGAATTGCTGGCGGCGGCGGTTGTGGATGCAATCCATGATTTGGAAAATATCCCGGCCGAAGAATTGCCGACCAAACGCGCGGAAAAATTCATTGCAATGACACGCGATGTTGAAATTTATTCGCCAGAGCATAAATCCGAAGACCACTAAACAAATCCCGCCGTTCGGCGGGTTTTTAATTTGCATCCGTTAATTTTTATGCTATAATTCATACCGCAAAGGGAATCCCGGCGCATGGGTGTAGTAACCCAT
>CAMRSV010000017.1 GCA_947053455.1 uncultured Alphaproteobacteria bacterium | reverse complement strand
GTAGCATATAATTTATAATTTGCAAATATTTACCGGATTTCAATAACATGCAAAAAGAGTTTTTTATGTAATTTGTTTTGTCTAAACAACATTACATATTAAAAAATCCCCGGATTTCGGGGATTTTAAATTACGTAATGCGTCACAAATTAGTGAGGCATTTTTCTTTCGGTCATAACCACATGCTTGCGCAGTTTCGGGTCATATTTGCGCATTTTCATTTTGCCGGCGGTATTTTCCGACTTTGTATTTTTAGATTTGATATAGAAGTACCCAGTTTCCGGGTTTGCCAATGCAAATACTTCTTTATTGCCTTTTTTAGATGCCATTTTATATGCCTTTTCTTATTCTGCGTGTGATTTTAGGGTAATTTTTACTGGAAATCAAGCATTTTTTATAATAAAATGTTAAAACTTGACGTGCGGGTATGGCGACTACGAAGTGCCGCCGTGTCCGCAGACGGTAGTGCGGGTATGGCGAAATTGGTAGACGCGCTGGATTTAGGTTCCAGTGGAGCAATCCATAGGAGTTCAAGTCTCCTTACCCGCACCAGATTATGATTTTCATTTTTTTAATATATCGGATAATTGCGCGGATATGAATCGTTTGGTCGCGCCAATTCAGATTTTACGCCGCATGCTGAAACAGCGAACGTGCCAATTACAACCAAAAATAAAAATATCTTTTTCATAATTTTATTATGCAACGACGCATACCTCATGTCAAATATTATCTATTTCAGCATATTGCGACGGTTTCAGGGTTCTTTGTATTTGCCAATTGGGTAAAGCGTTATAACAAAGTTGCCGTTTTGCGATTGAATCTGATTCCAAAGATAATATTATTGCTGTCTATTATATGTATGGGCGAAAATGTTGTTCAATACGTCATACCTTTGGGAATATTGTTTGGAATCGGCGCGGCCATGTTTCATCTGCCGATGAATACAATGTTGGGAGAAAAGGCGACCCCGAAACAAATGGGGCACTATGTGGGACTAAATTCATCTGTTTCGTATTTAGCACAGATTATTGCGCCGGTAGTCTTGGGTTTGTTTATAACAACAACATCTTATACGGAAATGTCATGGGCGTTGATGGTTCTGCTGGTGGTGGAATTTATTTCAACATTTTTCATGGCACCATCACGCCACCGTTCTAAACGGGCAATTGACTTTATGGGGTTTTTCAGTTGCATGATGCGATTTCCAATTATTCGTGCAGTATTTTTTATGGAAATTTTACGCGGATTTTCATTAGGGGGTGCATTGGCAACGGTTATAACAATGTACACGGTTTACATGTTTAATACCGATTTGAATTTGGGTATACTTACAACCGTGTTTTCAATTTGTGCGATACTTGTATGCTGGACAATGGGGCGATATGTTCGCAAGAATATGTATGGTTCTATGTTGGCGGTGGCGGTTGTGATGGTGATTGCATCAATCGGTGGATTTTTATGGTGGACAACGCCGCTGATGTTTATTCTGTATCGTTTTTCGGATGCAACGGCCGTTAAAGTTGTTGAACAGATTTGCAATGTGAACACATTTAATGCGTCAAAATCAAAGTGTATTACCGCCGAGCATAAGGTTGAGTATTTTGTTTTCCGTGACACGGCGCTATTTATCGGGCGTTGGATTGGATATGTTGGGCTTATTTATGTCGGCGTGTTTGGCGGATATGAATGGTTGCGTTGGTATTTGGCGATTATAACGGTTTCAATAGTTGTGTTGGGATGGCTTACGGCAAAAATATCGCCGCATATTCGTGGACGATAAAAAAACGCCTCTATAGAGGCGTTTTTTATATTTCGCGCATCAGTTGTATAAACTCTTCTGGTGTTATATGCGCGAATTCTAAAACCTTGGCAACCGTACTGGTTGACGGCCATCTGGGTTTTCCATACCGTGTCCAGCGCTTGCTTTTATTAAATGCGGTTGCGTCTAGCCCGCATCCCTTTGCCAATCCTGAAATGGATAAGCCCAGCCTTTCGGCGATTTTGTCTAATGCACCCCATGTGCCATCGTGCGTCATTTCTCTCTCCTTGGGTTTAATTAGGAATTAAATCAAGCGATGGTTGAACTTTATTATAAGTTCTTACAATGTGGCAAGTAGTATAAATTCCTAGAGGTGATATAGTGAAATCTGTCCTGTTAACGATGCGCAATGTTTATATTATCGTATTGTCATATAAAAGGAAAAGGAGATTGGATGTATTTCAGTAACGGTAATTATGAGGCATTTGCAAATCCTGTTAAGCCCATTGATGTTGACAAGAAGTCGGCATATATAATTGGCGGCGGCTTGGCGGGGCTGGCGGCGGCGGTATTCTTGATTCGCGATGGGCAAATGAATGGTAAAAAAATTCAGGTTTTTGAAGAACTAAATCTGGCCGGCGGCAGTATGGACGGCATATATAACCCCGAACGCGGATATATAATTCGCGGTGGCCGTGAAATGGAGGCTCATTTTGAAACGCTTTGGGATTTGTTCCGTTCCATTCCATCACTGGAAGATGAAAATATTTCGGTTTTAGATGAATTTTATTGGCTTAATAAATCCGACCCCAGCTTTTCACATACCCGCGTTATTGTAAATCGTGGAAAACGGTTAAAGACGGATGGCAAGCTGACCCTGACGCAAGGGGCGATAAAGGAAATAATCGATTTGACTTTGACCGAAGAAGAAAAATTACAGGATGTCCGCATAGACCAAGTTTTCAGTGACGAATTTTTTGAATCGAATTTCTGGCTGTATTGGGCGACAATGTTTGCATTTGAAAAATGGTCCAGTGCCATGGAAATGCGCCGGTATCTTTTGCGTTTTGTCCATCATGTTGGATCGTTGGCAGATATGTCCGCGCTTAAGTTTACAAAGTACAATCAGTATGAATCACTGATTACGCCATTGGTACGGTACCTGGAATCGCATGGTGTTAAATTCCACTTTGATACGCGTGTTGTAAATGTTTTGTTTTCAGGTGACGCCAAGCGCCGCGTCGCAACAAAAATCGAAACGGTACGCGCCGGGCGCAAGCATGATATAAAGTTAACACCGACGGATTTGGTGTTTATAACAAACGGATCCATTACCGAAAGCACGACATATGGCGATAATGATACGGCCCCCGATGCGCACCATACACTTGGTGGCAGTTGGGAGCTGTGGAAAAATATTGCGGCGCAATCAAAAGATTTTGGCCGCCCGGAAAAGTTCTGTGAAAATATACCGGACGCTAATTGGGTGATAAGCGCGACGATAACTCTGACCGATGACCGTGTTGTTCCGTATATTGAAAATGTATGCAAGAAAAATCCGCACAGTGGTTCCATTGTTTCCAGTGGCCCTGTTACGATAAAAGATTCCAATTGGTTATATGGTTTCAGCATTTCGCGCCAGCCACATTTCCGGCGCCAAAAACCGAATGAAATAATAGTGTGGACGTATGGGCTGCTGTCCGATACATTGGGTAATTATGTAAAGAAAAAGATTACAGAATGTACGGGGGCGGAACTGTGCGCCGAATGGTTGTATCACATGGGGGTACCGGTTTCTGAAATCGAAGACATTGCGCATAACAGTGCGAACACTGTTCCATGTCATATGCCGTATATAACGACATACTTTATGCCGCGCGCAATTGGTGACCGTCCGCTTGTTGTACCAAAAGGGTCAGTCAATTTTGCCTTTATCGGAAACTATGCGGAAACGCCGCGTGACACGGTATTTACGACCGAATATTCCGTGCGCACCGCGATGGAGGCAGTTTACACCCTGTTAAATATAGACCGTGGTGTTCCAGAAGTTTTCGATTCGTGTTTTGACGTTCGTGTTTTGCTGCGCAGCATATATTATCTGAACGATAAAAAGAAGTTGCGTGACATAGACCTGCCGTGGATAGTAAAAGTCTTGGGGAAGCAGGGCTTGAAAAAAATCCACGGCACCTATTTAGAACAATTACTAAAGGATGCAAAATTGGTATAATCCAGAAAACGGCCGTCTAACAGGGCGGCCGGTTTTATTTGCATTTACCGGACAGTTCGCGTACCAGTTCAAAAAACTGTAATTCTGTCATGCCGGATTTTTCAATTACAAGCGATATTGTTTTTCCCGACGGCCAGCGTTCCTGATTATATTTTGAAAAGCGCTTGCTTGGATTGAACGCCGTTGCATCCAATCCGCATTCTTTTGCAAGACCAGATGATGATAGGTGTAATAATTCTGCGACTTTGTCTATTGCAGCCCACAAACCTGAATGTGTCATTTTGTGATTTCCTCCATTCTCTCTGTTTTAGGATTGTTTTTCTAAATCAGGTTGAATTATATCTATAACGTCAAGTATAATGCTATGAGCAAAAATTCCTATCGGTTTTCCATATGTCCGATATATGTTTTTTGCGAATTTATAATCCTTAAAACAATCCTGTCATTGATGCATATCTGCGCCATATGTCAAATGAATAGAACTTGCGTATTTCCATTTTCCATGGCTTTTGTGGGCCGGCATAATGCAACATTACTGGTGATTTCAAATCGCGGCGCTGTTGCAATGTCATTGTCTTTAGCGCATCGTATGCGCCGTCTATTTGCAAATTGAATTTTCGCGATATGTTCATTATTCTGTCCGCACAAACTGCATTTAACATATCCTGATCTGGGAATTGGGTTTCATGATTGCGTGACCATTTTATCATTTCGTTATATGTAGATCTGCGCCGCATGCGGTTTAAATTCATTATCATAAAGCCGCTGTTTATATATTCGCGGTCGGGCTTGTCATACACACCGGCAATTAGATTGTCGCCCATGGTTATTTTGTCTGCATCGCGCAGGTCGGATGTAAATACTGTGTCTACATCTGCATAAATTATTCGTTCAATGTTTGGTAATAATTTTGGCAACATACACCGCCAATAAATTGCATCCGACCACGCGCCGCAGTATGATTTTGAAAAATCTTTGTTTGGTTTTAGAAAAGTTATTGTGCTGCGCTTTGTGTATTGGGTTACAATTTTTTTTATGCGCGCCAAATGTGTATGCGAAACATTTGTTATGCAATATATATCATAGGATACTTTGGGTGAATTGATTAACAGTGATAATATAGTGACAGTTGCCTGGCGCCACAAGTTTTCATCAAAACAAAATGCGACCGCGATTTTATGTGAATACGGTTGCGGGTTAATTGTTTCCTTTATTTTTCCAAAAGTTAAATATGCCCGAACGTGTTTTCTGTGCATTTTGTTTGGGATAAATAAGTCCAATGAATGTAAGAATATTCGCTTTAATAAAAAATATGGGCGTATTATTGTGTCTATTATTTTACGTTTTGGCATTGGTATATCTCCTGTTGAATATTATTTTGAAACCGGCAAATCTTCGGGCATTGGCGCATTCCCTAATTGATTTGCATAACAGTTGGGCAAATGGCCGATGTCTATGGCTTGGTATCCCAGGTTCGCCAAATCATAGGCAATAACCGTTGCCGCGGGGCCACATGAAATTAAAAACAGACGGTCATGCGGATATGATTTTGCGCGTTGCATAATTTGCTTATATTGTTCAAAGGCATCAATTGGGGGAACGTCAATATGTTCGTATTCTAGAATATTTGAAAAAATCTCTGGTGTGATTTCAAATCGTCCGGCCGATGAATAAATGAAAACAACCCGGCGGTTTTCCCAAATTTTTCTGTATTCAGTTATTCCATTTACAAGGAAGTCGGAATTTCTGGAAATATTTGCATTTGCGTATGTTGTGTTTAGACGCATAAAATTCAAAATGCGGGCGCATCTTGTAAAGTATTCTCGAAAAAAGCCGCTTTCGGGTTTGGGCGGGATTGCAACCAGGCACCTCTGATTTGTGTTTTTCAATATTTCAATCATGCGCCTTTGTATTTCCGGACTGTTTTTTTGATAATATATTTCACTGCCCAGTGCCAAATTAAATTCGCCATCACCCAGTCGGGCAATTGATGCACCATTTTGTAATAGTTTTACTGTTTCTGGAATGCTTAAAACATGCGGATAGGGAAAGTCGCGCGAATATAATATTGTTTGTCTTAATTTTCTGCGTAATTTTGAATTTGGAATGAATAGGGAAAGAAATACACATAGTGGCTTATAAACAAAACGTAGCATAAATATTTTAATACACATGATTTTCTCCGTTGAAATAAAAATACCGTCAACGAGAATTTGACGGTCGGGGGAGTTCGAAAATCACCAAAAAGACTGATTCCGCCAGCCTTCGGGAAACCCTGTTTTATAACTGACGGCTCCCCGACCTGACTGGTGGGGATACAATAAAAGACGCTATTGCGCCCATATTGGCGGATTCAACATTTTTACCAATGTTGCTTTTTGGAAGGCTTTCGACAGCCCCGAACCCAATTCCCATTGAATTCATTGCTTATTTTAACACACAGAAAAATTAGGTGCAAGGTGTTTATGTAAAATCCAAGTTCGCACTTGAACTGGTCAGTTCTCATCTGGGTAGGCAGAAACAAAAATAAAAACCAGCAAAAGCTGGTTTTGATTTTTGGCAGCCCCAACCAGATTCGAACTGGTGTTCTCGCCTTGAAAGGGCGGTGTCCTAGGCCTCTAGACGATGGGGCCAAAACTGCCACATTTCTAAATCGTTAAACTTAAAAATGCCGGCAAATTATAACCGGCATTTTATTCGTTGTCAAGTCAAATGTATGACTGTTTTGGGCGCTCTTATTCTGCCGTTATTACTTCAACTGTTTCGGTTTCTTCAATTTCATCAACCTGTTGAAATACTATTTCGCGACCTGCGCCATTTTTCAGTGTTAGGCGACCGTTTTTCAGTTCATACTTTTCAACCGTCGACAGGAATTGGAAATAATCCTGTTCGACTTCCATTGATTCAATTGGCCCCATCATCATTGTTGATGCAATGTTTCCAAATTCAATATTGTCGCCGTTCGCAGTATAAGAGGCGTTATACAGGTTAACAACCTGGCCGTTGGCACGCATTTCGTTCGCGTCAAACGACAGTGTTATATTTGTATCACCAGACGCAGCGATAAAGTTGGTACCCTTTAACGCGGCAGGGTTTTGTGTGCCATCGCCGCATGCCGCCAATGCAAGTGCACATGCACCGAATGCAAATAATTTGATTTTCATATCTTTTTCTCCATTTTTGGTTCGATATGGAATGATTATATAACTTATTTCACGCAATATCAAGTGGGCGAATATTCCCATGTGTAATATACATGTGACGGTGCGAAATAAAAAAACGCAGATAAACTGCGGAAATTACTGGCGGAACCACGGGGTTGTAATTCCCGCCGCTTTGCGTCGGGCCCCTTTCAGCTCGTAAGGCTCAAACAGCGTTTTACTCGTTTTCGCCAACTCCGCAGACGAACCCGCCGGGTTCTCGCCCCGTCAATCAATATAAAAAAACCGCAGATAAACTGCGGAAATTACTGGCGGGATTGACGGGGCTCGAACCCGCGACCTTCTGCGTGACAGGCAGACGCTCTAACCAGCTGAGCTACAACCCCTAAAGCGTTACGTATATTATACTTTCTAAATTTCAAATGCAAGCGCTTTTTTTCATAAAGCTAAATAATTTGCAAACGGTAACTTTTATGCTAT
>CAMRSV010000016.1 GCA_947053455.1 uncultured Alphaproteobacteria bacterium | reverse complement strand
TAATTGACCTGCAGAAAAAAGTACAAAAATTTGATAAGGCACCAAATCCTGCATTGCAGTAAAACAACACCGCCCCATTCGGGGCGGTGTTTTTGTTTGCGAGGCTAATTATTTCTTTTCAGAAAAATCTGCGTCACGTGTGCCATCATCGTTCGGCTTTTCGGCGTTTTGGTCGCCGGCGCCGTTTTGCGCTTCCTGGGTGGCTTTGTATACAGCTTCGCCCAGTTTCATGGCCTTTTCTGTCAATGCGTCGGTTTTTTCTTTCAAACTTTCCGCTGTTGCGTCGGCCTTTGCTAATTCATCGGCCAATTCCGTTTTTGCAGACTCAATTGCCTTCTTTTCATCTTCGCTGATTTTGTCGCCATGTTCTTTCAGTGATTTTTCAATGCTGAATATGGCGGTTTCTGCGACATTTTTTGCCTCGGCCAGTTCGCGTTTTTTCTTGTCCGCGTCGGCGTTGGCGGCCGCTTCATCAACCATGCGTTTAATTTCTTCTTCGGAGAGCCCTCCGTCCGATTTGATTGAAATCGCCTGCTCTTTGCCGGTGCCCTTGTCCTTGGCAGAAACGTGAACAATGCCATTTGCGTCAATGTCAAACGATACTTCAATCTGGGGCATGCCGCGTGGTGCGGGTGCAATACCTTCCAAGTTAAACTGCCCCAGCAGTTTGTTGTCCACCGCCATGTCGCGTTCGCCCTGGAATACGCGGATGGTTACGGCCGACTGGTTGTCTTCGGCGGTTGAAAACACCTGGGACTTTTTTGTCGGAATCGTAGTGTTGCGGTCAATCAGACGTGTAAATACGCCGCCCAATGTTTCAATACCCAGTGACAATGGCGTTACATCCAGCAACAATACATCTTTTACATCGCCTTTTAGAACGCCGCCTTGAATTGCCGCACCCATTGCGACAACTTCGTCTGGGTTTACGCCCTTGTGCGGTTCGCGCCCGAAAAATTCTTTGACTGTTTCTTGAACTTTTGGCATACGTGTTTGACCACCGACCAGAATAACTTCGTTAATCTGGGATTTATCCAAGCCTGCGTCTTTTAACGCCTTGCGGCACGGTTCGATTGTGCGCTGAATTAAATCGTCAACCAGTGATTCCAATTTTGCACGGGTCAGCGTTGTGTTAAAGTGTTTCGGACCGCTTGCATCCGCCGTCAAGAATGGCAGATTGATTTCAGTGGATGTCTTGGATGACAATTCGATTTTTGCCTTCTCGGCGGCCTCTTTCAATCGTTGCAGCGCCAGTTTGTCATTTGATAAATCAATTCCAGTTTGGGATTTGAATTCTGAAATCAGATATTCCAAAATGCGTGCGTCAAAGTCCGACCCACCCAGTGCTGTGTCGCCGTTGGTGGATTTAACTTCAAACACGCCGTCAACGATTTCCAAAATTGAAACGTCGAATGTACCACCGCCCAAGTCGTAAACAACAATAACGCCGTTTTTGTTTTTTTCCAATCCATATGCCAATGCTGCGGCCGTCGGTTCGTTTACAATACGCAACACGTTCAGACCCGCGATACGACCGGCGTCCTTGGTCGCTTGGCGCTGGGAATCGTTAAAGTATGCAGGTACAGTGATAACTGCGTCGGTAACTGTTTCGCCCAAATAGGCTTCTGCATCTTTCTTTAATTTTGCCAAAATCATGGCTGAAATTTGCGATGGGGCATATTTTTTGCCGTCCATTTCAACCCATGCGTCGCCATTATCACCGGCAATGATATTGTATGGTACGCGTGCGTTTATGTCACGCACCGCCGGCGTGTCAAAACGCAGACCCATTAGACGCTTGATTTCATAGATTGTGTTTTCGGGGTTGGTGACCGCTTGATTCTTGGCGGTGATGCCGACCAATTGTTCGCCGCCCGACGTTAATGCAACGACCGACGGGGTTGTGCGCTGTCCCTCTGCGTTTTCAATGATTTTGGGGTCGGTGCCGTCCATGAAAGCCATGGCGGAATTTGTCGTACCCAAATCAATGCCCAGTACTTTTCCCATTTTTTACTCCTTGTTAATCTTATGCTATGCCAATATATAGTGAACACTAAAATGCATTTCAAGACCACAGGAAAAAAATAATACGAAAAAAACCGCCCGAATTGGGCGGTTTGAATATGCGATGTGCGAATTATTTTTTCGCAGCTGCGGCCGCTGCGGCGGCAGGTTTTGCGTCGCCCGCTTCTTCCGGCATTTTACCGCCGATGATTGCGAACGCCAATTCGGCCTGATGAAGACCCAGTTCAATGCCCGCCGGCAAAACCAGGTCGGTTCCGTGAACTGTATCGCCAATCGTCAGGTTGGCCAAATCAATCGTGATTTTTTCCGGAATTGCATCAACCAAACCACGCAGTGCAACCTTGCGAACCGCAAAGTTCAATACGCCACCCAGTTTCAGACCCTTTGAAGTTTCGGCATTGATAACTTCGACCGGAACAACGACGTTAACCGGGCTTTTTACATCAATGCGCTTGAAATCAACATGGATTGGTGCATCTGAAATCGGATGATATTGAATATCCATCAGCATGGCATCTTCGGTGCCGGCCGATGTTTTAATTTGGAACAGTTTTGTCCGCAAACTTGGCTGTTTTAGCAACATTCCAAATTCGCGCCCGTTCAGTTCGATTGCCACAGGGGATTTCTTTTCGCCATAGATGACGGCTGGAATGTTTTTGTTGTTGCGGATGCTACGCGCGGCCCCCTTGCCTGCGACATTGCGAATCTCTGCATTTAAATTAATTGCCATTTTTTATCCTTTTAATAGCGTTTTGTTTATGTTTTACGTAACCTCCAAGGGTGTTACGCAGGCGACATTATTACCTAAAATATTTGAAATTGCAAGGTTTTTATTTATAATAATGTTGACATTTATTGTGTTTGGTGTATGTTTGTGTATATGGTAAAAGGCGAATTTAATTTTGATATAAATGATGCGTGTTTTAACGACGGTTATATTTATAACAATGCGTACAGTATTTCTAATGAACCGTTAAATAATATATTGCGCCTGTTGCCGGTAAGTAATAAACGTGTTTTGACGGTTGCTGCATCGGGTGACCAACCAATATTATACGCCGCCCATGGTGCCGCACATGTTGATACATTTGATGTTACATATACGGCGCGTATTCTTATGGATTTTAAGACCGCCGCAATTCAAACAATGACGCGCGCGCAATACTGCGAACAAATCTGTGACATTGAAAATTTATACGGCAAAGATAAAAATGAAACATTTTTGCGTGCAATGGAAAAAATGCCCGCTGATACACGCGATATGATAAACCTGTTTATGTCAAAAGACAGATTTGATGCATTCTATAGACCTGATATGGGCGACAATAAAAACATAGTCGATATTTGCAAAAATTGGCGGAAAATGCAGAAAAACGTTCCAGGGTCTTTTAATTTTATCTGGTCAAATTTGATAAATTTGCATAAATATATCGATGGCGAATACGATATAATAAATGTATCAAATATTTTTGAATATTACACAAGCAACATGGATATTTTGAAAACATTTCAAAATCTGTGGCCTCATTTGTGCACTAATGGCCATATAGTATGCAGTACATTCTGCGTGCCCAATTATGTAACTGGGTTGCAATGTAAACAATGGCTGAATCAACGTGCAAAAATTGTATGCTTTAATAGATTTCGTAATTGTTCGTGTGGTGCAATGCTGATTCAAAAACAACATTAATTATTTCCGGCGCATAATTAAAAAGCGCGCACGACCGTATTTTTTATCACGCAATGTTTCCCATGCAATATCGTCTGGTTTGGATGCATTGGGCGTATCCTGTTCCCAAATTACAACCGTGCCCGGGCGTGCAACATGTGCCATGCGCGCGATAAATGCGCGTCCGATTGCATCGTCCGCATATGGCGGGTCAACAAATATCAAATCGGCGTCTGCGCCAAATCGGTCAATTGCAGCGATTGCATCCATCTGCAGTGCGGTTGCCTGGGTGCCTACATTTAATAATGCTAAATTATCGCGCACTGTTTTAATTGATGCGGCGTCCGTATCGGTAAATATGACGGTGGAATTTGGATATCGCGACAGGCATTCAATTCCGAACGCACCACTGCCGGCAAATGCGTCCCATACGGAAATTTTGTCCGTCATGTTAATGATACCTGATTGAAGCATATTAAATAATGCTATGCGTGCGATATTCTGGGTTGGTCGTGCATTTTGTGGCAGGTGCAGTTTACGCCCGCGGAAATTTCCTGAAATAATTTGCAATTTTGATTCCATGGGTTAAAGTATATTCCATGAACTTTATGACGCAAGCATTAAATTTGGCAAAACGTGCCGCCGCCCATGACGACGTTCCAATCGGCGCGGTTATCGTTCGCGATGGGCGCATAATTGCGCGTGGCGAAAATCGGGTACAGTTGAAAAAAAATCCGACACTTCATGCGGAAATCATTGCAATAGAACGGGCGTGCCGAAAACTACAACAAAAATTTCTGGACGGGTGCGATATATATGTAAGCTTGGAACCTTGTGCCATGTGTGCGACGGCGATTTCATTCGCGCGTATAAAAAATATATATTTTGCTGCGTCCGACCCAAAGGGCGGCGGAATCACCGCAAATGCTCGTGTGTTTGAAACAGACAAGCATCTGTGGAAACCGAATGTCGTTCAAATGCCAGAATTTGCGGATGCGTCGGCTGAAATGCTGCGCGCGTTTTTTGTTGCCCGCCGGAAATAACAGAACCGCCCTGCTTCGGGCGGTTTTTTGTTACATATTGTATATCACTTGATTTCGCCGATATAAATGCCGCTATGATATGCAACATCTAATAACGGGTCATCCGGCGAGACGTACGCGTTTGCAGTTTCCAATTCCGGGATGTTGGGATCGGCAACCGCATCGCCCGCCTTAAAAAATTCAGACAGTGGCACAGTATGGCAATGAAAACCGTTGACGGCGGTCATCACATACGTTTCATTATTTTCAATTGCATGCAGTGCTGCATCCGCCATACATGTTGCCAAAATGCGGTCAGTTGCGGTTGTGTCGCCTGCGCGTTGAATATGTTCTGGGAATGCGGTGCGATTTGCGATACCGGCGGCGGTTAATTTTCGTGAAATCATGTCCGCCGGTTTTCCCGAATGCCCGCGCAACGATATTCCTTCGGATACCATTATGATTCCGTAATCGGTCGGGGCGTTTTTGATATGCGCAATTAGCGAATCTACATTGAATTTTATTTCCGGAATCAAGATAGCACTTGCACCGGTGGCGATTCCTGCATTTAGTGCCAGTTGACCACAATCGCGACCCATACTTTGCACCACGAACCAGCGATGGTGACTGCGCGCCGTCAGCATTAATTGGTCACAATATGATGTCAACTGCTGTACTGCGGTATCAAATCCGATTGTGCGGTCTGTCAAAGGAATATCCAAATCAATGGTTTTCGGTATACATATCAGCTGCATTCCCGAATATAGTTCTTTGTTTTTCCATGCCAGCGATAAACTGCCGTTGCCGCCGACTAAAATCAGTGCATCCAGTTTCAACTCATCCAGCGATTCGCGCAAACGTCTGTTAAATTCGTGCAGACGCCCGCATTTTGCCGATGTTTCAAAATTCATCGCGCCGGCATGCCCATTGCAAAGTATGCTACCCGCCAGTCGTGCGTTTTCAATTGGTATGGTTCTTTCGTTAAATTCGATGACGCGTGGCGGGTTTGGTATTAGGCCGTCTGTTCCGTCCAAAATCCCGATAACCTTCCATCCGCGCAGCATTGCGCCCGCGGCAAAACGCTGAATAACGGTGTTTAATCCTGAACAATCGCCCCCCGTCGTCATAATGCCAATTCTTTTCATATTTCCCCCTAAATTTTCATTTTCAAATTATATCATAAATAAGTTGACAAAGAAATATCTTTTGTGGTATTTTGTCTAATAAGTTAAGATAATAACCCTGACATGGAGATTATATAAATGTCAAAAAAGAATGTAAAAACTAACAACATCGGCAAGACAAAGCGTTCAACCGACGAAATGATTAATGATGCCATCGCACAGCAGAATTCATGGATGGAAAATCGTCGTGCATTTGCAAAACGTTTTTTGAAAACACTGAATATTTTTGCACGTCCTGCGCCAAAGAACGAAGAAAACGCCGCACCTGCCCCACGCAGTGAAGCGACCGCGGAACGTCGCAGTGTTTTGGCGGCCTATTGGTTCCCGATTTTGTGTGCCGTTTTGGTAATCTTGATTGCGGTTTGGGCAATATTCCTGCGGAAATCTGATGCGCCGGAAACTGTTGTTGCAGAACCGACACCGGTTGTTTCTGAACAGGTTGTTGAAAAAAAGCAATCATCGGATGAAATAACAACCCCAACATTTGATATCGTTCGTATTGAACGTGACGGTAACATAGTTGTTGCCGGTCGCTGGATGCCGCAGAAAAGCGTATCGATTGAAATGAACGGTCATATTGTTGCAACAGAAGGCGCCGATTACAACGGTGAATTCGTTTATGCGCCGACAACACCATTAAAACCGGGCAATTATACTATTGCATTGGTTGGGTCGGAACCGACAACGCGTTCCGCTGACAAGGTGTTTGTTTATATCTCCGAACAGGGATATGAAAACTCGGTATCGCTTTTGATGACGCGCGACGGCAGCACCCTGCTACAGGCGCCGTCAATGCTGCGTGACGGTGATTTGGTTGTGTCGAAAATTGATTACCTGGATACGGGACGTATCGTGATTACTGGTGACGCAATGCCTCGCTTGCGCGTGTCTTTGACGCTGGATGGCAAGTATCTAGGGTTTGCGCGTGTTTCCGATCACCGCCACTTTGGTTTGGGCGCGGATGTTGGAAAATTAGAACCGGGTCGCGAATATGAATTGGCGGTGCGCATGCATGACGGCGATGGCCGCACGATTGCGACCGTTGAACACAAATTTACAATGCCGGAAATGACGGGTGATGACGATACATTCTATACTGTGCGTCGTGGCGACTGTCTGTGGGTGATTGCACGCAATTTCCTGCGTCGTGGCATATTGTTTAGCATTATCGCCGAACGCAACAATATTAAAAATCCGGATTTGATTTTCCCAAAACAGAAACTGCAAATTCCGGTAGATGTCGCGAATAAATAATATTTGTAAATTGGTTGATGTAATGGATACACTGTTGCTTGCTTTTAAAATTACAAATTGGTGTAATTTGACATGTAATAACTGTCGCGGTCGCAGCAGTGTGTCCTGTACGCCACAGTTAATGGACATAAATTTAATTGCAAAATATATTTCCGAATTCAAAAAACTGCCATATAACGTGATTGAATCGGTGACATTGCGTGGTGGCGAAGCAACCGCCCCATATTCTCTGGGTGATTATGAATATATACCAAATTGCCTAGATGTAATTCGCGGAAACGACATGATTCCGGTTCTTCAAACAAACGGAATGTGGGGACGCAACAATATCCTGCGGAAAAGAATTTTGGGCGATTTGTATAATGTATGGGAAAAGTACAAATCTAAAGCCCCTGTTTTGGAAATCTCATTAAGTGGTTTTTATGATAATATTTCTAGTGTTGCTAAAATTCTTACCGAATTTGGATATAACCAAAAGTATTCATATGGCATCGAAACATGGATTACCGGGAATGAAATATCGGAAAAATCATTAGATGCACAACGTGAATTGTTGGTGCGGATGTGTCGATACGGATTACGTTTCAAGGCATGTGATAACGGCGTTTATCTTATATCAAATGAATTAAACAACATTATAATATTTAATTATGATTTTTCGCCACTGGTTCCGATTGAACCAAAGGCGGTGCCGGTTGAGGTCGGTTGCCCATGGGTACATAAAGACTATTTGGAAATAGATAATGTTGGCAACGCGACATTAAACGGGGAATATCGTACACAAATTCAAAATCGCCCGTTGGCCACTGTTGTTGCCGAATTGATGGCACGTACAAAATAATTCCAGAAAATAGAAACTAATAATCCAAAAATAAAATTGGCGCAAGGCCAATTTAATTTTTGGTGCGGGCGAAGGG
>CAMRSV010000015.1 GCA_947053455.1 uncultured Alphaproteobacteria bacterium | reverse complement strand
CCTAAGGTAGCGAAATTCCTTGTCGGGTAAGTTCCGACCCGCACGAATGGCGTAACGATCTCCACACTGTCTCCAACATAGACTCAGCGAAATTGAATTCTCGGTGAAAATGCCGGGTACCCGCAGCTAGACGGAAAGACCCTATGAAGCTTTACTGCAGTTTCGTACTGGCACTAGGATACATTTGCGTAGGATAGGTGGGACGCTTTGAAGTGCGGATTTTGGTTCGCATGGAGCGGTTGGTGAAATACCACCCTGGTGTGTTTTAGTGTCTAACCCGCGTTCTTGAACCAGGGCGGGGGACAGTGCGTGATGGGCAGTTTGACTGGGGTGGTCGCCTCCCAAATCGTACCGGAGGCGCGCGAAGGTTTGCTCAGGCTGGTCGGAAATCAGCCGGTGAGTGCAATGGCAAAAGCAAGCCTGACTGCAAGGGGGACACCCCGAGCAGAGACGAAAGTCGGTCATAGTGACCCGGTGGCTCCGCATGGAAGGGCCATCGCACACGGATAAAAGCTACTCTAGGGATAACAGGCTGATGCTACCCAAGCGTCCATAGCGACGGTAGTGTTTGGCACCTCGATGTCGACTCATCGCATCCTGGGGCTGGAGCAGGTCCCAAGGGTATGGCTGTTCGCCATTTAAAGCGGTACGTGAGTTGGGTTAATAACGTCGTGAGACAGTTAGGTCCCTATCTACTGTGGGCGTTGGATATTTGAGCGAACTTGACCTTAGTACGAGAGGACCGGGTCGAACGAACCTCTGGTGTACCTGTTGTCGCGCCAGCGGCACCGCAGGGTAGCTATGTTCGGAACAGATAACCGCTGAAAGCATCTAAGCGGGAAGCTGGTCGCAAGATAAGATATCCCCATGAGTTCAGTTCTAGACTAGGACATTGATAGGCTGTGTGTGTAAGCCCTGTGAGGGGTTTAGCTTAACAGTACTAATCGAACCATTGACTTTTTATCTTATCGTTTGGTTTTGCCAAACGAATGCTTGAAGAGAAAGTTGACAAGTGATTCTAAAGATTATATTATGATGTTCGCTGGATTTATTCTGGTGATTATTGAGCGGGAGCCACCCTCTGTTCCATCCCGAACCAGACAGGGAAACCCCGTATCGCCGATGGTACTTTGGCTTAAGCCACGGAAGAGTAGGTCGTCGCCAGAATAAATCCAGTTGTGATATAAAAACCGATTTAAACGCCCGCCATTGGCGGGTGTTTTTTTATTGAACTTTTCATATTGCGCGGGTATCATTTAAAACAATAAAGGAAAATAAATGAAAATTTCCACAATCACATGCAGTGACCCACGCGAAGACACATCGGTTGATAAACTTATCGAATTTATGAATGAATTTTCCGATGTTGAAATTGCAGTTCAGGCGTCAGAGGCCAAAATTGGGATGGGCACACCGCGGCGCGTATGGTTTGATGAATTATTGCACGCAGTGCGGAATAATCCACGCCGTCTTAATTTGGCAATGCATGTAAATATGGAATATTGTGAAAAGTTTAGCAATGGGGAAATACCCGCAGATTTGGCGCCGTGGTTTTTTGCGGTGCGGTCGGACGATATGCAGCCTGTTATTAAACGCTGGCAGATAAATTATTCGGGCAGCAAATGTTCTATTAATCCATATAGGGTGATGGGTATGATGGGCAAATATTTAGACCATGAATTTATAATGCAGCATAATTCAACAAATGCCAGCAATATGGTTTTACAGAGATTGCAGAAAATTGGGACATGGATTAAATTTTCAGTGTTGTATGACGCATCCGGTGGTGCGGGTAAACTGCCGACACAGTGGCATGCGCCATATGCGCATTATAAAACCGGATATTCAGGCGGACTGGGGGCGGAAAATATTGCAATGCAATTGGATAATATCGCCACTGTTGCGGGTGACAGAATTGTTTGGATTGATGCAGAGGGTAAGCTAAAAATCCCAGGCACAAAGACATTTGATATCGCGCGTGCGCGAGAATATGTATTAGCAGCTAATCAATGGATTAAAAAATCCGGTCGCTAATTCATAAAAAACGCCGCCCGTTGGGCGGTTTTATTTTTTATAAATATTTCGTTGACGATTTTATTTGTTTGTATTATATTGCTGGGCGTAACATAAAGGTAAGATATGACGCAAAATAACCGGAACTCGGACAAGAAAATAATTGTGAATGATGCGTGCGATAAAAAGCGGGATAAGCAGCATTTGATTAAAGAAGACCTTAATGCGTGGCATGAGTATCAGGATGGGGCTAAATCTGATTTCGCGGATGCGTTTAATTTACCCAAAACGCAAAAATTTGATAAAAGATTATTGGCAAATATGGCAAAGACTGCGGTTGTGTCGCTGGCCATTGGCGCTATTTTAAGCGCATTGTTGGCAAAAGGTGTAAAAACGGAAGTCGGGCGTTCGGAAATGTTTTGGCTAACGCTGCCGTGTTTTACTGGTATGACTTATTTCTGGGCATTTAAGTTTGAAAGAAATTTTAGGCAATCATTTGAAGATGGTGCGGTGCTTTTTGATATATTATTAAAAGTATTTAATATAAAAAAGCGTTAAGTTTAACATATTACATATTTATAAATGTGCCTTTGTGGTACATTTTTTTATTTGCGGCCGGTTATATGGCTGCTTATAATATAAATATATTCAACGTGGGTGAAATTAATATGAAAAAAGTCTTTATAAGTATTTTGTGTTTGTTGCTGGTTGGATGTTTTCAAACATATAATCCGGGGCGTACTGATTTGGCCGGATTAAAGAAAAATGATGCTTTTATGCGGGCGACTCGTCAAAATTATATCCCAAATGACAAGACCATTGCATTGATTGGCGGGGTGTCAAATTCACTGGTTATGGCGCCATTTTATAAATTTGAAAATTATGAAAACAGTGTCAATGGGTTGGGGTATTCAAAACATTATGAATATGGTGATAATTTTATGGCAACTGTTTTTGCATATCATATGCGTATAAAGCCGACAGATATGCCGACAGACGTTCATTCTAATGCGTTTGCCAGTATTTATAACACCGAAACCAATACCTTGAAAAGTGCAGAGGGTAAGCAATATAAAAATATCCGTGTTATGTCGGACGGATTTACAAATATTACCGGAATTGATAAATCTATTGAGTTTAAACGTTTTGAATATCGGGCGTATGATATGCGGACTAATAATCTGGATGTTATATCTATAATGTATTTGACGGTATACAACGGCGCCTTGTTAAAGGTTCGTATTAATTATCCCGCGGCAAATAAGGAAATCGGTACCAAGTTTGAGAAATTGTTCATCCAGGAACTGGTTGCAAATTTGGCGGATTTTGATGGTGATGTGGCCGCGTTTGAGGCTGCGCGCGAAAAAGCAATATCTAATGATTTAGGATAATTAATATCGTTGTAAAAGAATTTGATTTGGCTGGGGAGGCATTTCCCCTTGTATGATTTTTTCAATGGGCGTATTATTTGCCCAGAGAGGTTTTTCAATGAATCCGGATTTTGAAAGGAAGTTGTTAACGATGCGCCCAGCGCATATGCGTACAATCGCACTGGCCGGGGCGGAAGACCCCGCCGCATTGTGTGCGGTGCGGCACGCATTTGACATGGGATTTGCACGCACAGTTTTGTTTGGTGATGCGGCACGGATTAAATCAGTTGCTGTTGACAACGGTATAAATATTTCAGATTTTGAAATCATTGACGTTCATGGCGAGGCCGAAACTGTGGCCGCGGCGGTGTCATTGATACGGGACGGACGCGCCGATATTTTAATGAAGGGATTGGTTCATACGTCGGACTTGCTGCATGCGGTGCTTAATCGTGAAACGGGGATACGTGGGGCGTCGGGTTTGCTGTCCCATGTGGCGGCGATGTATTCGCCGTCGCGAAACAGAATATTATTTTTAACTGATGTTGCGATGGTTATGTATCCGGATTTGGAAACCAAGGTGCGTTTAATTCAAAATGCGGTTCAATTCGCGAATGCAGCCGGTGTTTCATGCCCGCGCGTGGCGCCATTGTGTCCGGTTGAAACATTAAACCCTGCGATGCAGTCGACGGTGGATGCGGTGGCTTTGCAGCAAAAAAATGAAAGCGGCGAAATAGATGGATGCATTGTTTCCGGTCCGATTGCGCTGGATGTTGCTGTGTCGCAGTCCGCAGCAAATGCCAAGGCTATAACCGGCCCGGTGGCGGGCGATGCCGATATATTGTTGTTTCATAACATAGATGCGGGAAACAATACTATCAAGGCCATGACACAATTTGGTGATTGGGTTATGGGGGGCCTTATTATGGGGGCGCGTGCGCCTGTTGTGGTTAATTCGCGTTCAGATTCTGACACATCAAAGATGTATTCGATTGCATGCGCATGTCAAATGAAACAATAATTTTTTGAAAAATTTGACATTGATAATATAAAATTGTCATAAAACGGCACCAGTGGTATCAAATACGGGCAATACTCGAAATTCTTGACAATTTGATTTATCGTGTAATAATATGCTAATAAAAATTAAAGAAGGTAAAAAATGCAAAAGTTGACACAAGAGCAGGTTCTTCTGCGTCTGGAAGAGGCAAAAAAACATGCGGGAACCGGGATTGCAAAAGTTGGCCAGGTAATTGTTGGTGGCGTGGTAATTTTTTCAAGGGTTAAGCCCATTTATGAAAAAAGTTATACATTTGGCAGTCGGTTAATTAATAATCATAGTAGTCATATTGTGCGTTCGCTGATGATTGATGGGCAAAACTATACCGTTTCAGAAGAAATGGATTCGATACTGCGTGGTATAGAAAATAAAGTGCATGAAATCAGAATGCAAAGATTTGAAGCATATGGAAAAACAAAGGGCACACAAGGACGCTAGGGATATGATAAGAAAGTTTATTTTTACGGTATGGTTTTCCGGTATAACCATGACTGTGGATGGCAAGGCGCCGAATGCGGACAGTACGGTTGTATCGTATCCAGGATATCCAAAGGCCAATGTTGAATATTTTTCGCGCGGGCGTTGTGTCGCCGAAAATCCTGATTCATGTGTTACATGTTATAAGACAACGCGCGGGACTTGGGTTGCGCTGGCTAAATTTCCGACATTGATAGACAATGGGCAACGTGCCGCCAATGTTTATTGGACGCTAGAGGAATTGTATGCCATAAATGGTATTGATACACATTATGCCGTTGACAGTCGTTGTGGTATGTATTATGTGCCCGGCCGCGGTGGAAAGTGTGATGTTTTTGGGGCAAATCCGGCAAAGCCGCTGGTGACCGTTGAATCACTACGTCAGCGCCAGCATTAAAAACATATAGTTTCTGGTTGTCGTGCGGATATCCGCACGATTTTTATATTTGAACGCCAAGGAAATATTTTGCCGCCTGTCCTATTAAAAATGATGCGGCGGACACCCCCAGACATACCGACAACATTTCAAAAAAAGGTCGCACCCACGGTTGATGGTTTATTTTTCCCACGCGCCAGTTAAATAACATTATAACTGCAATCAAAACTGCACCCATCGCACCCAAGGCCTGAAATCTGTTGTTAATTACTATAAATGGGACTAGTAGCGCTACGCTGGTTGCGATATACATTGCGCCGGTGTACATGGCGCATATAAATGCATCTGGCTTTTTATCCGCGCGCTGGGCCATATAGTTTGCGGCCGCCATGGATAAACTTGCCGCGACGGCGGCAATTGCACCTGTCATGACGATTACGCGTCGGCTTTCGACTGCGAATGTCAGACCCGCGATAATTCCCGTAATTTCGACCAGGGCATCATGCATTCCTAAAACCATGGCGCCGGTGTATTTAAAATTGCATTTCTTTTTCATGCTGAAAATTTTAACACTTTGTCGTTATTATATCGACAGGCGTTTTATCTTAATTCGCTTATTGTGATTATGTTTAGTTGCCGCCACTTGCCCTGATTATCCCGGTGCCGGGTATTAATAAAAAAGTGGCGAATTAGGTACAAGTGTTTTATGATGCATTCAATGCGATTAACACGTGAATTTTTTACCACAGACCCAATGCAGGCCGCACGGAGTCTGGTTGGGGCGTATTTGTGCCGCCGTATGGTCAATGGTGAAATTATACGCGCGCGGATATGCGAATTAGAACTTTATGATGAATGTGAACGCGCATGTCATGCGTTCGGCGGCAAATGCACACCGCGAAACGATGCGATGTTTTTGGCGGGTGGGTACGCGTATGTTTATTTATGCTATGGTTTGCACAATATGTTAAACATTGTTGTCGGTGCGCCTGGTCATGCGGCGGCGGTATTGCTTCGTGGGTTGCAGTATACGGGGTGTGATGGTCCGGGGAAATTATGCAAGACGCTTGGCATCACACGCGCGGACAATAAATTGGATTTAACTACTTCACCCGACATGTGGATTGAGGCACGGGGCGCGCCTCAAAAAATAGTTTGCATACCACGCATTGGCATTGATTACGCCGGCGCGGACGCGGCATTGCCGTGGCGTATGATAATCGCAGACGATGACGGCGCGTGTTGCTTCGCGCAATAATTAAAAAATTTAGTTTTTATTGTTGACAAATTGGTACTTTTTATTATTATTTTGTGGCTTTTTATTCTGTTTGGGGTGTGAAATGGATTTGAAGTATGGAATTGTTATTCGGCGTATGATGACGCATGATGTTCGGCCTATTGCGCCTTCGTATGAATTTGTATCATCCGTTAATTGCCCGTTGGGGAATAACGCATGCAGGTATATTCGCGGACACAGCACATTTTGTACGTATTCGGATTCGGCAAGCGGTAAGTCCGCCGTTTGTGTTTGCGCATCCGGCAAGAAATTGCAGACAACCGATATTGCGAAATTTGGTGATGTTATTGAAAATTTTGCGGGTGGTGGCGTGGCGCGTGCGATAATGAAAAAACTGGAAACTGCCAAAAATTGTCGTTAAAAACTGTACCCAAAGCTTAATCCTGCAAAATTAAACCCACGATTTGTTTCGGTAAAGTCCCCGTTTGAAAAATGTATTGTGAATATTTCTGCATGCCAGCATTCGTTTATCCGCATGCCAATAAAGACCTTTTCCCCGAATACCAGGCGGCTGGAAACATATCTATCGCGACGGTTGCGCATATACGGGCCCAGCCCCGCGCCAAAATAAAAATTTCGCCATTGCAATATCGCCGCATCAATTGATAACCCCAGCCCGAAAAAAGATAATCCGTCAGAGCCGCGGTATGCGATGTTTTGCGCCGCATTCAAATTTATTCGTGCCGGCAGCCGGAACAGTTCCATTGGTTGACTGTATTGCAGCATAAAAAATGTTTGGGGTGAAAAATCCCAATCGGTCGGATTTATTAGTTTGAAAAGCGAGCCTGCACCCGTTCCCTGGGCGGCGTAAAGTGTCACGGAATTTCGTGTGTCCGCACCAAACATTAAATTTTGCGTCGCGTGTGCCGCGGCCGGTAAAACAGATGCCAAAATTACAGGTACCAATAGTTTTTTCATGTGCATAATTATATATTAAATGCGAAAAGAATTCATCAAAATAAGTAATTGACAGGCGTGTAAATATATTCCTATTATTTTGTCGTAATCAAAGGGGGTTGTATGAAAAAGATTTTATTTTTTTTGTGTGCGGTGTTTGTGTGCGTGTCGGCGGCAAATGCCGGGATTTTGGATGCGCTGGGGCTGTCTAAAAAGGCAGAGCCGCAGACCCTGGCCGAGGCATGTGATACCGATGAAATTAAAAAAATATGTCCAGAGGTTTTAATCGGTTCCAAATCAATGACCGAATGCCTGATTGAAAATGTGAAGTCTTTATCCAAGCAGTGCGCCAATTTTGTTAAAAAGTCTGTTACGCAAAAGGTTAGCGGTATGAAGTCAAAGGAATCTGATGACGATACTATTACGGCGACCGTGCAACAATTTGGCAGTTCGTTGAAAAGTTTGCTTTGATTTATGTTTGCCCGCGCATTGCGGGTTTTTTATTTACATGGGTATATAAAAATGTTATAATTGCAAAGAATATATGGCACATGGCGCCACGCCAATTGCCATAAAATCGCCGGGTTTCGGGCATTCCCGACCCACAGGGAGAAGATTTATGAAAAGCCGTAATATCGCAGATTTTTACAAGAATGCCATGGGGACGGTATTTTTACTGGCCGGTGCATTCTTTGTTTGTTCGACATTGGTGTCTATGCGTGCCGTGTTTGCGGATCCGGTGGCACCAACGGTGCAGACTGTTGCCGCCACGCCGCAGGCGGCCAATGCGCGCACGGGTCGCGCCAGTCCGCGCAGCACAAACACATCGACCGCCACTAATCCGCGTGGCGCAACAACGGCACGCACAGTTTCAAGCCGCGCAACAACATCGCGTGCGACGGTTGGCGCAACATCCGCCTCGCGTGCAGCGGCCACATCAACAAACGCCGCACGCAGTGTGGCGAACCGTGCATCTACACGCACAACCGCATCCAATGCGCGCAATGTTCGTTCGCGTGCGGCAACAACCAGCGCCGCAAATATGGCGCGCGTTTCCCTCTCGGGCAGTGCAATCCGTGGCAGCAAGGCCGCCACATCCAGCCAATATTCATACCTGTCTAGCAAGTTGTATACTGGAAATTATTCAAACATAATTGATTCCACAACTGGGCTGATTTCGGCCGATGCGTACAGCAACTGCTTGGAATCATATTACACATGCATGGATGAAATCTGCACCGCACGTAACGAGTCGCAGGGGCGCTGTTCATGTGCGGCACGTGTGCAGGCATTTTCACAGGCGCAAAAGGCGTTGGAAGCTGCAAACGAAGAATTGATTAAGGTGTCCGGTGAATTGGCATTGTTAATTGCCACCAAGGGCAAGGATGTCAGCAGTGCATTTTTGTTAACAGATGCTGAAAAGATTATGAATTGTGCGTCATATATGGAAGTTGCGGCAACTCGCGATGAAGAAAAAATGAAAAAATGGTGTGAGTCTCATCCGGAATACAAGGATAATTCGGTGGGAGAGTGCAGTTTGACTGTGAAACCTTCATACTGCACCACCATGGCTACTACATACAAGTTTGATATAAATGATTTAGGTGGCAGCGGCAGTGATATCTTGGCTTCTTTGAAATCCTGGGCTGATGCAAAGGATAAGGCGGCCAGCATGTTGATTAAGGATAACAATAATTTGTTGTCAAAATATACTAGCGTTATGGATATTGTGTCTGGAATGACAGTAGCAGGCTCTAAAGATTCCGATGATGCAGCTAGTTTGGATAAAATTGCTAATACATGGGGGTATGATTTATTTGAATACGCGCACAACAACGTTTGCAGTCGTGTTCTGGATTCATGCTTTAACGGAATATATGAGGCATGCGGTAATCCGCCGTCCGGTGGCAAATGCGCCAACGGTGCAACAACAGCTTGTCCGTATAATTACAATAGCAAGGTGACCGTGTCATCTAACGGTGATGTTATATTAAATGAACGTGGCTCTTCCAATACTTCATCTGGCAGTGCGTCATGCTTTGGTTATGCATCATCGTCCGGTGATCCGTATTCAAGCTTGCGTGGGCCGGTCGCAGATGCACGTCGCAGTGTTATGCAAAAATATCTGTTGGATGCAAATGCGGCATGCGATGTATATGGTGAACAACTGCGTACGACTGCCCAGAATATAAGCTATCAAAAGGTTGCCGCCCAACAGGCGTTGCAGCAAAAGCGTCTGGAATTCGCGCAGGAAGAAACGGCAAAAATCGCCACAGATTACAAAAACGCGATTAATAACTTTAATAATTGCTTGGCCGATTTGTACGATTGCTATACAACACAGGAAAAAAATAATTCTTCTTGGAGTACAAAACGTATAAAATCGTACTGTTCGCAGGTATCTAATGCACCTAGTTGCTATGAACAGATGATTTGCGGTACGTCAGATACCACATTGCAGGCGGTTATAGATGTCGAGGATAAAGAGTCTTGCGAGCCCGGTCCGGATATCAAGACAAAAAACTGCCGTAATGTTGTAACAATATCTGAAATATTAAGCGATTCCTATGCGGATGGTTTCAGTGAGAAATCATCAAAGGGGCGACGTGAAGCGTGTCTGAAAGGCATCGGTATTGATGGTGTTCGCAACTGGGATCGTGGAGATGATGATAAACCAGGCTGGTAAAAATATCGGTCGTATATCCCCCCCCCCACGGTATGTTACCGCGGGGGATTTTTTGTTGAAATATTTCGTCAAAACGCTTGACTTTTTATGGTTTTAATGTAAAATTTGCATAAACTTTTCGGCAAAATGCCGAAATAAACAATAAAAAACATTAACAAAGAGAAAGAATATGAGCGATTTTGCAATCTTTCAAACCGGCGGCAAACAGTATCGCGTAAAAGCGGGCGATATTGTAAAGGTTGAAAAACTGGATGCCGAGGGCAAGGTTGAATTTGACCAGGTTTTGATGGTTGGCGATAAAATCGGCACCCCGTTCGTTTCGGGCGCCAAAGTTATTGCCGATGTTGTGGAACAGAAACGCGCGGATAAAATTTTGGTGTTCAAGAAAAAACGTCGCCAGAATTATCGTCGTACAAAGGGGCATCGCCAGTTTATAACTGTTCTGAAAATCACGGAAATCAAGGGTTAATTTCTGGATAAAAACAAATCCGAAATTACAAAGGAGTTAAATTATGGCACATAAGAAAGCAGGTTCGGCATCGTCGAACGGACGCGATTCAGCGGGACGCAGACTGGGCGTTAAAAAGTCCGGCGGTCAGCGCGTAATCCCGGGCAACATCATTATTCGTCAGCGTGGCACAGCCGTGCATCCGGGCGAAAACGTCGGCATGGGCAAAGATCATACACTGTTTGCGAAAATCGCAGGCATTGTTAAGTTCAAAAAAGGCTTGGGCGACAGAAAGACTGTTTCGGTTGTTCCCGAAGATGCGGCGAAATAATCCGCAACTAGTAATAAAAATCCCCCGAATGGGGGATTTTTTCTGCATTAAGCATTGGCGTTGTGCGGCGGCTGCGTTTTGTTATTTGTTTTTTTCGGGATATATTCGCCAACAACGGGTGGTGTTTCCAAATCCGTAAATCGCAACGGATATGGAT
>CAMRSV010000014.1 GCA_947053455.1 uncultured Alphaproteobacteria bacterium | reverse complement strand
AGCGATTTGCCGATTTGCCATGCCTTCATTGTTAATGCAGCCATTTTTTCACTCCATGTTTTTGGTTAAACAAACGCCGTTTGGAAAAACCAAACGGCTGGAGGTTAGAAACTACCAGTGATAGTCTTGCTTATTTAGATATATCGCAAGCCTCCAACCAATGGAGTTTTTATTTTATGTCCTTTCAGACACACTGGTGGGTTTCTACACCCTTGCGCCGGTTTCCCTTTGCGATACGCATTATATCATAAAAATTAGTGGATGCAAATTTATTTGTTATGCTGCTTTATGTTTTTAACAATGCTTTTTAGTTGTTTTTGCTGTTGTTCATAAGATTGGCGCACCTTATCAATTTGATTTATTTTTTCATGATTCATTGCGTCTTCGTGCGTCATTTCCGTCCGCATCCACATGCCGGCACAAATCGCCATTGCACCCGCCAATGTTGCCACCAGCAGATAGTTGGCCAATGCCCTGTTCCGCAAATAGCGTTCATTTATCTGATTGTTATTTTGTTGCATGTGTCACCTCTTGGTATTGATGTATTAATTATGGCTCGAAATAATGTAATAGTCAAATAAAAACCGTCCCCGTGGGGACGGTGCGCAGATGTGCGATAAGCCGGATTCTGTTCTGCCCATGGCTCGTGTTTTACCACCACCCATGGGTAGCGAGCATAATTAATCTGCATACCATGTTACCATGATACGTCAAGCCTTCTACCCGTTCCTAAACTGGGACCCGTTAATGGAACCTATTTGAAGTTGCTGCGCGTAGAGATTGCCCGTTTCACTCGAATTAAATCGTTTCGTCACTGTTGCTCTAATCGTCGGGTTGCCCCGCCCGGCCGTTAGCCGGTACGCCGTCCCATGCAGTCCGGACTTTCCTCCGCATCCCTGTTACTGGGTGCGGCTATGCTCTGCCCATCTTGCGGATTACATCCTATCATTTATTTGTTCAAATTCAATAGATTTTTTGCTTGTTACAATCAGCACTTTTAGGTAAAATCTCTATTAGAGAAAAGAAAATGGGAAAAATGTCCAAATTTTTACGCAATTATGCGCGCTGTTTGGTGTTGTTTATAATATGTTGTGGAACATCAGGCGCATTTGCGGCGGGTTATACTTGCCCGACATATAAAAAATATACATCATGCAGTGCCGGATATTATTTGAATGGCACTGCGGCCGGGAATTCATGTGCGTCATGCCCGTCCGGGTGCACATGTGTCGGTGGAACCGCCGCGCCGGTATGCGGGGTCACATGTGCCGCAGGCACATATTGGAACGGCAGTTCGTGCACCACATGCAATGCTGGATATGCGTGTCCTGGCTTTACAAATATATCAAATCCGGCCAATGGCTATGGTGCAAATTCATGTGACGGTGCCAACCAGTATCAAAATGAAACGGGTAAAACAACATGTAAAACTGTTTCGGCCGGATATTATAGGGTTGACCGCACAGCACAGGCGCAATGCACCGGCAATACATATTGTTCTGGTGGGGTAAAATTTGCATGCCCGGATACAACAGAATATACGAAAACAGATTTTCCGGCATCTTATTATAGTCCGACCATATCATCATTTGGTTTAATTAGTGGTAATGGTCGAACGGATATATCGCAATGTCGTGCGCTAACATGGTATACCAACAGTCGTGGCAGATTTTATGAAAATACATTGTATAATTCAGAAACCAATAAATATGATATTGTCAGCGACTGGGGCTATTCCAATGTAAATCCCGGATATTACTTGACCAGCAAGGCTGGTTGTGGGGCATATGCGTATTATACGGAGGTAAAAGATTGCCCAGAGGGGGCATATTATTGCCCCGGGAAAGGCGCAACCATATGTAATGGCTCAAATCAGGCGACCGTTCATACAACAAATTTTGGATTGGAAACATGTCCCAATGGATATGATTACAATACGGATGGTGGAAAATCTGATGTTTCGCAATGCAAAATTAAATGCTCTGCCGGATCATATATTGCGTCCGCAGATGATGGAACTTGTTCTGATGTGGGCCTTGGATACTGGGCGACGGAATCAATAACTGGATATGGCGATACTGGGACACGCAACGCATGCCCAGCCGGATTGACAACATATGGTCGTGGTGCCGGCGCAGACGAAGCTGCTGATTGCGGACACATATTCTATGTTGGCGCAAATAAACGCTTGTTCCTGCGCAGTGCAAAGAAAACAACTCCGTCATTAAATGTAAAGATTGGCAATCAGATATTCTATGGCAATATGCGAACAAAGTCGTTTGCCAAAGGCAACATGCTGCATGTAATGATGAATGGAACAAATTATTCAGTATATGATGACATTGATGCCGCAACGGAATAAACAAAACCCCGCAAATGCGGGGTTTTTAATCGTTAGTGCGAATAAAAATCATTCTTCGCCCTGGTGGCGGGCGGCATGTAATGCACTGCAAAGTGATTGTTTTGCAATCTGGCGAATCTTTGGGGCGAATGCCCGCATGTTCATTGCATCGGCAACAGTATTGCCAAATAATTGCGCGATATATTCTATCTGTGACGGTGCAATTACAAAGATTTCACTGGTTATGTTTGATGTTTTTAGTTGATGTATTTGTTCGCGCATGTAATTCTCCCTCGGTTTTATTTGAATAAATTCCAATCTTTTACTGATTTTACAGAATTTTTTACCTGTTTTATAAATTTATTCGCTTGATGCCCTTGTTTGTCTTATTCGTTTCATTATATCATAAAGTGGCTTGACCGCAAGGCGCAAAATTGCTATAAAAATGCCTGATAAGATAAGGAAAGATGATGTTAAAAAATGTAATTGGAAAAATATTGGGATCTGCAAACGACCGTTTGGTTAAATCGTATGACAAAACTGTGTCGTTGATAAATGATTTAGAACCGAAATATCACGCAATGACCGACGATGAACTGCGGGCGACGACGGTGCAGCTACGCGAACGTCTGGCCAACGGGGAAAAGGAAAAAAGCATTTTGCCGGATGCGTTTGCCCTGGTGCGCGAGGCATCGGTTCGAACAATTGGCCTGCGCCATTTTGATGTCCAGATGATTGGTGGCATGGTTTTAACAAACGGTCAAATTGCCGAAATGAAAACCGGCGAAGGTAAGACTCTGGTGGCGACATTGGCGCTATTCCTAAAGGCACTGCATGGGCGTGGTGCGCATTTGATTACCGTGAACGATTACTTGGCATCACGTGATGCGGAATGGATGGGACAGGTTTATAAATTCTTGGGCATGTCCATCGGAATTATTCAGCATGATATGACCGATGACGAACGTCGCGCGGCATATGCGTGCGACATAACGTATGTAACGAATTCCGAACTGGGGTTTGATTATCTGCGCGACAATATGAAATTTTCCAAGGCACAGCAGGTTTTGCGTCCGCTGTTCTATGCGATTGTCGACGAAGTGGACAGCATCTTGATTGATGAAGCGCGCACACCGCTTATCATTTCCGGCCCGGCCGAAGACAGCAGTGAACTTTACGCGCGTGTTGATGATGTTGTTACAAAACTGACGCCGGATGATTTCAAAAAAGATGAAAAAGACAGACACGTAACATTAACCGATGCCGGGGTCGACAACGCAACGCGTTTATTAAAGGATGCGGGACTGCTAACTGGGGACAATTTATATGCGTCTGAAAATGCTGCACTTGTTATGCATATTCAGCAATCGTTGTTGGCGCACCATTTATATCAAAAGAATGTAAATTATGTTGTGCGTGGCGGTGAAATATTGATTGTGGATGAATTTACGGGTCGTGTTATGACGGGGCGGCGCTTTGGCAAAGGGCTGCATCAAGCCATAGAAGCCAAAGAACATGTTCAGGTTCAACCGGAAAACCAAACGGTGTCCAGTATTTCATACCAAAACTTGTTCCGGTTGTATTCTACGTTGTCCGGTATGACCGGTACCGCCATGACCGAGGCCGCAGAATTCGAAGAAATTTACAAATTGCGCGTTGTATCAATTCCAACCAACCGGCCGGTTGCGCGTATTGACCACCATGATGAAATTTATCGCAACAAAGAAGAAAAATATGATGCGATTGTAAAACAAATCAGTGAATGTATGGCGCGCAAGCAACCTGTGTTGGTTGGCACAGTTTCAATTGAGAAATCCGAAGAACTGGCCGCGATTGTGCGTAAAAAACTGGGCATAGAACCGGCCGTCTTGAACGCCAAGCATCATGAATCCGAGGCAAAAATAGTTGCACAGGCAGGCGCGCCGGGCGCGGTGACAATTGCAACAAACATGGCTGGGCGCGGAACGGACATTAAACTGGGCGGTAACGCCGAAGATTTAATTGCCGAACTGGATGCGGACGCACCTGATTTCAATGAAAAGAAAAAAGAAATCTATAACCGGATAGAGGCAAACAAGAAATTGGTTTTGGATGTTGGGGGGCTTTATGTAATTGGTACCGAACGCCATGAATCACGCCGCATTGACAACCAGTTGCGCGGCCGCGCCGGACGTCAGGGTGACCCAGGTGATTCCAAATTCTTTTTGGCCTTGGACGACGATTTGATGCGCATATTTGGCGCAGCGCGCCTGGACGGCATGTTGACGACGCTGGGGTTGAAAACCGGCGAGGCGATTACCCACCCATGGATAACAAAGGCATTGGAAAAGGCGCAAAAGCGTGTCGAGGCGCGCTATTTTGAATCGCGTAAAGAATTGCTGAAATATGACGATGTTATGAATGAACAGCGTAACGTGATTTATAAACAGCGCGATGATTTGATGACATCCGAAGATTTGACATCCCTGGCGCACGAGATAATCGGTGATGTTGTTGAATTAATTTGTGAAAACAACATTCCGGAAAAAGCGCACCCGGCAGATTGGAATCTGAACGGAATTCATGACGCAATGTTGCGTATGTTTGCACTGGATATAACGGACATTGAAAAATGGAAAACTGACGAACAGATTACCGAACGCAAGGCGTATGAAATGCTGCTGAATCTGGCGATGCGTCGTTATTCCACACAGGCGGAAAAATACGGCCCAGAAATGATGCGTACCGCATCACGTCAAATGATGCTGGGGGCGTTGGATGCGGTTTGGAAACGTCACCTGCAACAGATGGACTATCTTCAGACGGGAATCGGCCTGCGCGGATACGCACAGAAAAACCCACTGTATGAATACAAGCGTGAAGCACTGGAATTGTTCAAGAACACAATTAATAATTTCAAAATCATGTCGGTCGCGTATATTTCACGCATGGAATTAACACGCGAAGATGTTGATGCGACTGAACGCGAACGGGCACAACACGATGCGTCACTAAATACCGGGGCTGGCACAGATGCGGCGGCGGCTTCGCGGCGTAATGCGCCCTGCCCATGTGGTTCTGGGTTGAAATATAAACATTGTTGCGGGAAATTGAAATAAACATGCATAAGTTACCGTTTTATATTGGAAATCTGGTGGCGAATCTGGTGCCGGGCAGCCAGCGGCGGACACATGTTCGTGCGGCGGTAAACCTGTTCTTTTTTCGGCCACAGATACGTCGCGCAATTCGGGAAATGTTTGGCGAACAGACCAAAACCATAAAGTTTATTCGCCAGCATACGCTGGGGCGTGTTGTTTATTTGGTTAATGACAAATATTTTGTAAAGATTTTTCGCGATGTTTCGCATTCTGAATTAAAAAATTTTGAATTTCTGAACGATTATGTTGCAAATCGCTTGAATATTTCTATGCCGCGGGTGATTGTGCCGCGTCGTGGGTCTGTGTATGTATGCGAACGAATTTCGGGACGTCATATTGAATCCTTTTCAAACGCGGAAATATTAAAAAATGCAGAAAAGATACAGCGTCAGGTGTTCGCTATAATTGATGAACTACAACGCATAGACGTAAACAAAATCCCGAACAAGTCGCGTTTCATAACCAGCATGCAGGCGCGCACGCCGGAAAAACCGGGCCCCCATCGCGAGGTGTTGGCGCATTTCGATTTGAATGAAACCAATTTGTTTTTTGATAATGACATGAATATTTGTGCGGTGATTGATTGGGATACATTGTCAATTGCGCAAAATCCTGAAACAGACAAGCAAATTTTTATGAAATATTGGAATCGATATATAAGCAACTTGAAATAAACGGGACTAATGTCCCGTTTTATAATGTCAATAGAAAAATCGTATTTTGGGGAAATATATGGTTGCGGGGATATGGAAAATTTTGCTATGGTGATGGCATGGAAAATCAATTTGTTCATCTTCGTACACATTCATGTTATTCCGTCGGGGCCAGTACCCTTAAAATCAAGCAAATTCCCAAGTTATGTGCGGCCGCGGGCATGTCGGCATGTGCATTGACCGATACGAATTTGATGTCCGGATGCGCCGAATATTCTGATGTTATGCCATCCAATAAACTACAGCCTATAATTGGTCTGGAATTATCATTGAATCATCATACCGCCGACCCAAAAATCCTGCGTATGACTAGTCTGTCAAAAATAGTATTGTTGGCACAAAATCACGATGGATATCTGAATCTGTGTGAACTGAATCGTATAATGTACATGCGCCCCGATAATCACCATTTGGGGCCATATGTTACATTTGAAGAACTGGCAGCGCATTTATCTGGATTGATATGCCTGTCTGGGGCGCATTCGGGACCGATTGGAATGGCTTTGCTCAATGACCAGGATACCCAGGCTATGACTACGGCCAAAAAGTTTTTGGATTTGTTTGGCGACCGTTTTTACATTGAAATTCAACGCCACGGGTTAGATGACGAAATAAAAACAGAACCGGGATTTTTGAAAATTGCACGTGAATTGAACATTCCCATTGTCGCAACAAACGATGTCTGCTTTGCCGCCGCAGAAGATTACGAGGCTGCCGACGCATTGACATGTATTTTGGGACAAACCAAGGTTATAGACCCAGAACGCGTCCGCAAATCATCGGAACAGTATTTCAAGTCCGGGGAACAAATGGCCGAAATATTTTCCGACCTGCCAGAGGCGATTGAAAATACCGTTGCAATATCAAGACGCTGCGGATTTATGGTAAACGTTCATGAAAAACCATTATTGCCACAGTTTGGTGCGGATTTGGAAACCGAGTGTCAAATGTTGCGCGATAACACGATGGCGGGTCTTGCCGAACGGTTGCGTCAACATAATATAACAGACACTGCACCCTATTATGAACAGGCCGAGTACGAACTGGGCGTCATTATCGGTATGGGGTTCCCGGGATATTTCCTGATTGTTGCGGACTATATCGATTGGTGCAGAAAAAATGACGTTTTAACCGGCCCTGGGCGTGGTTCGGGCGCGGGTTCAATCGTGGCATGGGCATTGGGGATTACGCATGTCAATCCGTTGCAGTATGGATTGCTGTTTGAACGTTTCTTAAACCCAGACCGTATATCAATGCCCGATTTTGACGTTGATTTTGAACCGACGGGAATTGAACGCGTATTGGCGTATATTTGTGATAAATATGGCGCGGATTCCGTATGTCGCATTATCACATTTGGTGGTCTGCAGGCGCGCGGGGCATTCCGTGACGTTGCACGCGTATACGGCATACCCTATTCCAAGTCTGACCGGTTTACCAAACTGATTCCCCAGGATGCAAAAACATTAAAGGATGCGGTCGGCGCATCAACCGAAATTCAGGATATATTAAATAACGACCAAGATATGAACAAGGTCGTCACAATATCCGAAGAATTGGAGGGCGCGGTTCGCAATCTGGGACAGCACGCATGCGGCGTGGTTATCGGCGACCGCCCAACAACGCAAATTGCACCTGTTTATCGCGACCCGTCAAATCCCCTGCCGTCTAGTCAATATGACGGCCACTATCTGGAATCTGCGGGATTGATTAAGTTCGACTTTTTGGGATTGGAAACATTGGTGGTGTTAAAATATGCAACACGCCTGATTCAGCAGACGCGCGGCATTAACATAGACCTTGATAAAATACCGGTTGACGACCCAAAAACCATGGATTTATGGCAGCGTGGATTAACCGAAGGCATATTCCAATTTGATGCCCAGTTTGTTCAGCAGACACTGCGCAAGATGCATCCGACCAGTTTCTTGGAAATATCTGCATTGAACGCATTGAATCGACCGGGACCGATTGCATTTATTCCACAATTTATTGCCCGCATGCACGGGGATGAGCCTGTTGAATTTGTCCACCCAAAGGCGGAACCAATTCTAAAAGAAACGTACGGTATTATCGTGTACCAAGAACAGGTTATGCAGTTAACACGTGTACTGGCCGGCTTTACGCGCGGTGAATCCGATACCGTGCGCAAGGCGATGGGTAAAAAGAAACTGGATTTGCTGGCGAAATTGGAGGTAAAGTTCCTTGACGGTTGCGAGGCGCAGGATACGCTTGACCGCGCGACAGCCAAAGACCTGTGGGAAAAGTTCAAAGAGTTTGCAAAATACGCGTTTAACAAATCGCACGCGATTGCATATTCCATTGTTGCGAACCAGTGCGCATATCTAAAGGCAAATTATCCGGCGGAATTCTTGGCGGCGTCAATGTCCAGTAATCTAAACGACACCGACCAATTGGCGATATTTGTTGATGATGCAAAATCTAATTTCAATATTCAAATTGTTCCGCCTGATATTAACCAAAGCGAGTCGCTGTTTACGGTCAAGGATGGAAAAATTATTTACGGCCTGGCCGCGTTAAAGGGCGTTGGCACCAGTGCGACTGACGCAATTATTGCCGAACGAAATGCGAACGGCAAATTTAAAAACCTGACCGATTTTGCAAAAAGATGTGCGCCGATTATGAACAAGCGCATTTTAGAGGCCTTTGCCAAGGTCGGTGTTTTAGATTCATTGGAACCGAACCGTGCCGCAATTTATTTGAATGCAGATGCGATATTATCGTATGCGTCAAAATCACGTGAGGGTGCGAACTCTTTGTCTTTGTTCGCAAATACTATTGAAGATGATGTCGCCGAAGATAGACTGCATAAAAACTTGCCCAAGACAAAACCATGGACTTTTTCGCAGCGTCTTGAAAATGAACTGGCGGCGCTGGGGTTCTATATATCAGCGCATCCGTTGGATCAGTACAAGCATTTGATTGCACGTGCGAAACTAACGACCAGTGCAACGCTGGCGTCATTAGGGGATAGAAAGCCTGTTCAAATTGCTGTTAACGCGGGTTCGTTTTCACGCCGTCGTACAAAAACAGGCAAAGATATGATTACAATCAATGCAACGGATAGTTTTGGAAATATAGATGCGGTTGCATTTGGTGACATGGCGGCAACATTTGCACAGACTTTATCGACTGAAAATATAGTTCTGATTTCGGGAAAAACGTCAAATCGTGATGACCGTGTTTCTGTGTTTGTTGATTCAATCGTTCCTTTAACGCAGTGGGTAGCAAAAATCGCCAGAAAAATAACGCTGGAAATATATGACCAATCTGTTTTGCCCGATGTAAAAAAGGCGTTAAGTTCATTGCGTTCTGGTACGACCAAGGTTGTTCTTAATTTGCACGGGCGTGATAAGGTTGCAACACTCGCCCTGCCCGGTGGTGTTGAATTAGGACCCACAACCGCGACCGATTTCGTGGGACTTGGGATAAAGGTTGACATAGAATGACAAAGCATGTGCCGGTATTACTTGATGCAGTGATGGGTGTGCTTGGCGATTTACGTGGCCGGCGCGTTATTGACGCCACATTCGGTGCCGGCGGATATACGCGCGCATTTTTAAATGCCGGCGCAATTGTGACGGCGTTTGACCGTGATCCGCATGTCGCGGGGGATGCAGATGCAATAAAGGCCGAATTTGGTAATAGATTCACATTTATCCCGAAACCATTTTCCGCAATGGGAAATCTGGATGAACAATATGATGCGGTTGTATTTGATTTAGGTATATCATCCATGCAGATTGACGAAGGGGCGCGTGGTTTCTCGTTTCGATTTGACGGGCCGTTGGATATGCGTATGTCCGCCGCCGGTATCAGTGCGGCTGAATTGATTGCATCATCGGATGCGTCGCAATTAGCTAAAATACTGCGTGATTTTGGTGATGTTAAAAAGGCGATGCCAATCGCTCGCGCATTAAAGGATGCAGCCCCAACCACTACGGGTGCGCTGCGTAATCTTATACATGACCCGCGTGACATTGCGCCGGTATTTCAAGCATTGAGAATTGCGGTCAATGATGAAATGGGTGAATTGACGCGTGCATTGGATGCGGTGCCAAATCTGCTAAAAAGTGGCGGAATATGTGTGTGCGTCACATTTCATTCAATCGAAGATAGAATTGTCAAAAACACATTCCGCGAATGGACAACGGCGCCCGGCGATCCGCGTATGCCGTCTATTGCAGCGGCACCGTTCAAATTATTGCGCGCATCGACCCCATCGGCCGCGGAAGTTGCGCAAAACCCGCGCGCCCGCAGTGCACATTGCCGGTCCGTTATAAAATCATATTGACCCGATAATATTATTTTTTGTAAAATTGACCAAAAGGAAGGAAAGATGAAGAAATTACTTGGATTTTTGTTATTGTTGTCGCCATCGACTGTATTGGCCAATCCTGCATGTCCGGTATGTACGGTTGCAATTGGCGCGGCATTGCCAATTACCCGACGCATGGGTGTGCCGGATGCGGTAATGGGACTGTGGGTTGGTGCCTTGCTGGCAATATTTGGATATTGGATTATAAAGTTTATGGATGCGCGCGGATGGCGCTTTTGGGGCAGAAACGCCCTGGTTCTTGTGTTGTCTGTCGCAACGATTGGGTTTGCCTATCTCGGTCAGGTGGCCTATACCCCATGCACATATATGGGTGTTTTAAATATAGACCCGTTGTTATTTGGAACAATCCTTGGGGCGATATTATTTATTCTGACCGAAAAAGCATATGATTGGATGAAGGCTAAAAATGGCGGCCATGCGCATTTTCCGTTTGAAAAGGTAGTGTTGCCCATTGTAGTTCTGGCCATTGCCAGTTGGATTTTAGTGATATGTCGGTAACAGTATAAGGAGGTAAAAATGAAAAAAGAAAAAAAGTTAACCATGGATGAAATGATTCAGAAAATGGATGCTGCAAAAAAGGTAAATCCGTTGGATTTGTCATCAGACCAAGATTTATCCATCGCGTTGATGAATCTGATTTCATTGGAAGAACATTTTTTCTTTAGCGGAGCAAAAACGCAAAAGACCGGTTTTTATGATATGATTAATACCGTTCGCGATATGCGCAAGGAATTGATGGAACGCATTGTAAAGAAATCCACGGCGCAAACCGGTGAAGTATGGTGCATATCAAAACATCTGCTGGCGGCATCTATGCGTCTGATGGAAGTTGGCACAAAAGCTCTTGGGGCGGGTAACACCCAGGATGCCTATAACCTGTTCAACAAAGCGTATGATTTGTATTCGTTGTTCTGGGGAATTAACATGGATTTGATAAATTTGGATGGGGTACGTCAAATTGCACCGGATGTTTATGAACACGCAACCGAAGAATGCGCATTGAAATCCGTTCCCGTTACTAAAAAAAATGCAGCGGCAAAATCTGAAAATATACCAGAATCAAAATCTACGGTGAAAAAATTAGGAAATTGGGTAAAAAATGCGGTTAATTGCTGCATTGAATAATTCTGTATTGATTCACACTCACAAAAAGTGATAAAATATATTCAGAGAGATGTAAATCTGTGAATTTACGTGGAATAAAATTTTTCTGTACTTTAATGATGGCCACATATTGTGGTATGGTTTTTGCTGTCCAGGCACCAAACCCGCGCAGCGGCACAAATGTATCTGCCTCCACGCGTTCTGATGGTCGTGGCGCAACTGTATCCGATGGGGGCGCGACATCTCGTGCTGCGACGCGGCGCGGGACAACAACGGTTTCACGTACCGCATCAACAACAAATACGGCGGCACGGGTTGCCGTTCCCGTTACATCTGTACGCGGCAACGCCAATACGGCACGTGTCGCAACGGCAAAAACGGCCACAGTACGCAGCGCCACCGTCGGTGCAACGGCGCGTACAGCGGTTGGAACATCATCTGCGCGCAGTGCAACAAACACTTCGCGTGCGGCATTATCTCGCGCCGCCAGCAGTGCACGCGCCACGGCCGTTTTCAATGATGTTTCAAAAATTGGCAGCGGATATTCCCAATGCCGCGAGGCTTATGCAACCTGTATGGATCAGTTTTGCGCAAACGCGAACGACACATACCGCAGATGCTTTTGCAGTGATAAGTTTATTGAGTTCCGAAATACCGAGACCGCCTTTGACGAGGCCAAGGATATTTTGGCCAGATTTGAAAACAACAACTTAACGGCGGTTAATCTGACGGCGGAAGAAGTTAATGCCATGTATTCTGCAACCGAGGGTGAAAACGCCATAAAAAGTGATACCAGTGCCGCATCACAAATGTTGTCAGAAATCGGCGATTTGTTGTCGGGAAAAGCAAAACCTAAAACAACAACGCAATCTGGAATTAATCCGTCAGGGTTGATGGATGTTAATTTTTCCGATGATATTGATGATATATGGGGCGACAACGGCAGTTCATTTTTTTCATCAAACACTGCAACGAGCGATTTGACCGCATTAGAGGGCGCGGCACTTTATAATTCCGCCAATGACCAATGTCTGCAGATAATATCTGATTCATGCGAAAATAGTGCAGTTCTAAACATGGCGCGCAGTTCGTACAGTATTCTGATTACACAGGATTGCAATGCGTATGAAAAGAAAATAGATTCAGATCGCCAAACTATAGAAAAAATTGTTCGTACCGCAGAAAAATACCTGCGCGAGGCTAGATTAGAAGAATATCAATCACATAATTCGGCCGACGTCAATGATTGTATTGCCTCGGTAAAAACTGCTATGTCGAACGAAAATGCCTGTGGGGCGAATTATTCGCGCTGTCTGGATCCAACCGGCTTGTATGTCGTCCCGTCAACTGGCGAAGTGATTTATTCATCAAAATTACATGAATTGACATCCCTTATCACGTTAAGTGGTAACATGGATTCCGATATATTACTAGAAAACCGGCAGTTTAATTCATTCTTGGATGAAAAGAAAATGTACGCGGAAAGTGCACTTGACACATGCCGCGATATATCTGCCACTGTATGGGAAGAATTCAAACGCAGTGCCATTATTGAAATCGCCCAGGCCCAGGCGGCGAAAATAGAAGAAGTAAAAATGTCATGTGTGTCCACAATGGCGCAATGTTATGATACCCAGTCCAATGCGTTAAAGGATTTTGATACCAATACCGCCAAGGTTTCTGGTGCCCTGTCGGCATATGCCGCCAAGGAAATGTGTCGCGACCAAGTAACCGCTTGTGCGGCATTGTATGGCGACCCTGATGGATGTGACATTAATTCAAATACTGGCAAAGTAACCGCAAAAAGTGGCAAAGTGTGCGGTATGGCGGCATTAATTAGTTTTGTTGATAGTGTTGATAATGTTCGCGTCGCCGAAGGATGCGCGACAGCAATTGACACCTATATAAAGAGTACTTGTACGCCAACAACCGGCGATAAGGGATTCCCGTATAATTGCCGTAGTTATGATGCCAATGAGATTAGAAATTTGATAACTAAATTTGCATCACAAAACTGTATAAATGCCGCAACCGGACAAAAGGATTTGGATGCCTCGGTCAAGGCACAGGTCGAAAAGTCTATAAAAGACCTTCAGGAAGAACTAGAATATCAATTAGGGCAAATCTGTGAAGATTTAGACGGATACTGGGTTGATGCGGCCGATACCGAAAGTGCAACTGGTTCAAACCCATTAACGGCGTTTTATAGCGCGGTATATCCTGGTGCCAACCAAAATTACGCTTATGGAAGATGTGTTGAAAATACAACCAGAATACGTTGCCTGTCATATAACGATGCCGGCAAAGAACCGGTAGCGACGTATGACCGCGCCAAGGATGAATGCATATTCACCAGCAAGTGGTATGAAGAACGGTGCGGTATTTTGGGCGGATATTATGAAAGCGGAAACTGCTATGTTCCAAAATGATGGGTGAATAGTATGAAGAATATAAAGAAAATATTTTTACCGTTATTATTTGCGCAGTGTATTCCGTTCACGTCATTTGCCGGTGGGGAAAATAACATAAATTCATTATTATCCAGTTGGAAAAACCCGACAATGAGTCATTGTAGCAAATCTGACACCGGCGATGCGACAATCGGGGCAAACAAGGATATATGCATAGGTAATTATAGTATTGACCGTAATTCACCTTCACAATGCGTCCTGGGGGACGATATGGGCGTTTTGATGTTGGTTGCACGCGAAGTAAATGAAAACGGCGCCAAATTCTGTGTAACGACAATTTATGCCGAACATGAAAAGAAAGGCGACGCATGGACTCTTTATGCCGAACCAGCCGAGGAGGCTCAACAGTGCCACTGGCTTTGCAAACCCGGTTATACCGGTGAAAAGTGCCAGGGAACAACTTTGAACGGATGTGATTCCGTGCAATTCTTGCGTTCGGTTTTTGATAAATATAAAATGGCGCGTTCAATCGGCGTAGAATCATCCATTGCAATGTTTCATTGGAATCAATATAAGAGCTGTGGCGTTCATGCGGACCAAGAACATGATATGATTTTAGTGGTCTCCAAATGGCTGGAGGGCGGTCATGGCGCATGGGCGACCCCATTTGTGATTCGTGCACGCCGTGAAGATTATAAAAGTCGTAAAGGTGGCATTGATGCATGGCCGGCGGGTGAATCAACCTTGTTGTGTAAAAACGGCTATACCGCAAATGCGGCCGGTAATGACTGTGTTGCAATTGACGAAGCAACCTGTGCAATAACGCAACTTTGTTCCGGTTGGTCATCCAATAGCTATGACCAAAGCACGATGAAATTATCATATGATTCAGAGAAAAAGTGTTATCAATATCGCTGCAACAACGCTGGATACGCATTTCCATCAACCACCGATAAAACGTGTCAGGCATGTTTTACAAATGTTCGCGGTGGCGCATCGCCGGTTGACGGAACATGTGTTCAATGCGCCGTGGGTCAGATATTTGATGAAACCGCGACCGATACCGGATATTGTCGCGCGACAACATCATACAGTTCAACCGATCTGCAATATGGCAAGGGAAAGACCCGCAACAATACAAGCACATCAACCGCATCAACCAAGTCTTTATCAACTGCATGCTGGACATTTGTATCGGCGGATGATTATAAAAAGTGCGTTATCCCTGGGGGGGGGGGGTAAATAATGGCACTGTAAACCCGCCGAAGAATATAAAGAATCCGATTATTGAATCCCCGATAAAAGACAAAATTATCACATTGCCACAGAAACCCCAGCCGATAACAAGTCCTGGGATAAATAACGGCGGTACCGTTTTCAAGGATAAAATAATAGACGAAAAAGTGAACACATTTGATAATTTTCAGCGTCTGCAAATATAATTTTTACACATGAAACAAAATAAAACAGTCGCACAATTGCGACTGTTTTTTAGTGTACATAAACCGGCCTATTCTGCGCCATTTAATGTGCGCAACATTTTCATAACCATTTTACGTTGGTCATCGTTAGGCAGTTTCCAATAAAGGTTTATCAACTGCAGTGATTCATTTTTTCCCAACGGATCATCGGGGTGTTGATCTGAAACACGTAACGGTCGGCCGCTGCGGTTTTCTGGTGGCAGATACCCTGGCAACCCAGCAAAGAAGAATGTCACGGGAGTTTCAAGTGCGGTACTTAATTCAAACAGACGTGACGCAGAAATGCGATTGCCGGCGGTTTCATATTTTTGTATCTGTTGAAATGTAACTCCGCAAATTTTTGCCAAATCTTTCTGGGATAGTCCCATCATACTTCTACGTAATTGTACACGCTGTCCAATATGTGCGTCAATTGACGACGGTTTAAAAGGCCTTCCGCTCATGTTTTCATCTCCACTTCAATTTTAAGACAATGTTCCTAATACATTATTACAATTTTTCTTTTTATTTTGCAATCAAAAAACAGTTGTGTTATTCTTTCCTGAAATAAAAAAATTAAGGGGGAAAAGAATATGAAACCGATAGTTTTATGTATAATGGACGGGGTCGGAATAAACCCGAAAACCGAACATAATGCGGTGGCAATGGCTCGCATGCCTTACTTTGACGAATTATTGCACAAATATCCACATTCACAATTGGACGCCAGTGGTCCGGCCGTCGGTCTGCCGGATGGAACCATGGGAAATTCAGAGGTTGGACACATTACAATTGGCGCCGGTCGCATTGTGAACCAGTTTCTGCGTCGTTTTCAAATCGAAGACTGGGATAAAAACCCGGCATTGCGCGAATTTATTGATTCTGTAAAGGCTGACGGCGGCATCGTGCATATAGCGGGATTGATGTCGGATGGACGTGTTCATTCCGATATAAATGACATGATGACAATCACACGCCGCGTTTTGGCGGTGGGGCTGCGCGTATGTATTCACTTTATCGCCGATGGACGCGACACACCACCGAAATCCGCCGAAAAGTATATAGAATTGATAAGTGAAAAATTGGCTGAATATATGGCGGATGGGCGTGCGTTTTTCGGAACGATTTCGGGGCGTTATTACGCGATGGATAGAAATCAGAATCTGGAGCGTACACAATTGGCGTTTGACGCGATTGCGCATGGTCAGGCGGAATTTCATGCCGCAACAATCAAAGATGCACTTGCGGCGGCATATGCACGCGGTGAAACCGATGAATTTATAAAACCCACGGTTATTGATGGCGATATGCCGATAACACCGCGTGATGGATTCTTGTTTGGCAATTATCGCAGCGACCGCGCCCGCCAAATAATGCGCGCGATTTTGACCACTAATGCACACATTCTGTGCTTTTCCCAATATGGCGAAGGTTTAAATGAACTGTGCCCCGCCCTGTTGCCTGATGTGGCAGTGGAAAATACGCTGGGCGATGTTTTGGCGTCAAACGGCAAATCACAACTGCGTATTGCAGAAACCGAAAAATACAATCATGTGACATATTTCTTTGATGCGGAACGCAATACTGATTTTCCCGGCGGTGAAAAGGTTTTGATTGCATCACCCGCGGTTGCCACGTTTGATTTGGCGCCGGAAATGTCGGCAATTCAAATCACGGATGCGCTGATGCCAAAATTGGCTCAATTTGACGTTGTGATATTAAATTATGCAAATGGTGACATGGTTGGGCATACCGGCAAAGAAGACGCGGCCGTTCGCGCTATGGAGGTTCTGGATGCGCAATTGTCCCGCCTGGTGCCGGGTGTGCTGGAATTGGGGGGCGCGCTTTTGATTACCGCAGACCATGGCAATGCCGAAAAAATGTGGGATGATAAAAATAATGCCCCATGGACGGCGCACACGACAAACCCGGTAAACTTTATATTGGTTTCCAATGATAATTATTCGGTGCATAATGGTGGTCTGGCCGATATTGCGCCAACAATATTAAAGTTACTAAATCTGCCACAGCCGGCGGATATGAAGGGTAAAAGCCTGATTGATTAATAACACCGCCCCCGAATGGGGCGGTGTTGTTTTACTGTAATGCAGGATTTGGTGCCTTATCAAATTTTTGTACTTTTTTCTGCAGGTCAATTA
>CAMRSV010000013.1 GCA_947053455.1 uncultured Alphaproteobacteria bacterium | reverse complement strand
AAAAATTAAACCACCCACAAGGGGTGATTAAATTTTTGGCGCGCCCTGCAGGATTCGAACCTGCGACCTGCGGATTAGAAATCCGATGCTCTATCCAGCTGGGCTAAGGGCGCAACTTAAATTATATTATAACATAAAACCGAATATTTCAAGTAGGCATTCTTTCTTATATATTTTTTATGAAAAATAGTTGACAAGTATTGATTTTTGTCTTATATTATGTATGTATTTAAAGCACAAACAAAAGGTGAGACAATGGCTTTTAAAAATATTTTGCCGTATAAATTAAAGCGCTTGTTGCCTATATTGGGCTTAATGGGCGCGACTTTGACCGGCTGTGACAAAGATGAATACTATATTATTGTTCCCCCATGTCAATGCCCGCAACAGCCGGGTGATAAAGATGACTCGGACGATAACAAAGATCCGGGCACGGAAAATCCTGGTGATGACGAAAATCCGGGTACAGAAGACCCCAAGCCGGAAATTAAAACCCATGAAACAACATATGTTTGGGGCAGAATCCGTACAAATAATGAATTGATAAAAAATATTTGTGCATCTGCAGATTCCGTAGAGGTTAGCCGTGTTATCTTGGCAAATGACGGTGATACATTTGGCAATACCATGAGTGAGAAGTATATCAAGGAATTCTATATTGATTATATTATCAATAAAGTTACACCTGAAAATCGCCATAAATTATGTGGCGCGCGCATCTTGAAAGATGTAAAGCGTGAAAGCGCGGACGCAGAGAAATTTATGAAGGATTTTGGTTTTGATATTCGCTATTATGGTGAACCGGTAAACACAACGGTATCATCAAGCCAGAAAAACACAAACCCGCCGTTGCGCTATGCAATTGGAAATAACAATCAAAGATAATAAAAAAATCCGGAATTTCCGGATTTTTTTATTGCCTAATCAATGATTAGCGACGATGTGTGAAATCATACCTGTGTGACATAGGGGTTGGGCGTGTTATAGTATGCGCAAAGAGGTTTTTTATGAAAAAGATTTTTTATTTTATTGTCGCAATTGTTTTAGCCTTTATTCCAGGATTTATAGGTGTTACATTTACGCCGTCTGGCGCGTCCGACATATGGTATAATGCATTGAACAAGTCTGTTTTAACACCGTCAGGTTGGGTTTTTGGGGCGGTGTGGACGATTCTGTACGGGTTGCTGGGGATTGCGCTATTCCTGATTATGAACAATGACCGTACGCGTGCGCACAAGACCAAGGCGTATTTGCTGTTCTTTGCACAGATGATATTAAATGCATTGTGGACATACCTGTTCTTTGGCGCGCATATGATTGGGGCTGCAATGATTGTACTGGTGGTATTGATATTTATCGCCATATGGATGGCGCGCGCGTTCAAGACAATCAGTCGATCGGCCTCATACCTGGTTTGGCCGTATATAATATGGATACTTTTCGCGGCATACTTGAACAGTGTCATTTTGTATATGAATTAAAGATTGAAATTTTGGTTTATAGAGTGCATTATATACCAGAACCCTAATGGGAATTGGGTTCGGGGCTGTTCCAAGCCTGGTTTAGTCGGCGCAATCGCGTCGTTAGATGATATGGCAATATATCCTGTATTGTCATGTCCCCGTCATGCAGGTCGGGGAGCTGTTGGCTATATAACACGGGAAACTGAAAGGCTAACAGAATCACTACTAAACTGATTTTGGAATCTCCCCGGCCACCCTTATATGGTGGTCTTTTTTATTCCCGAAATTCAAAAGGGGGATTCTGTGCGAAATTTTATTTGCATGACGGTGATATTTTGCATGGTACCGCACGCGTATGCTGCCGATGGAATGTTTTTTGCATTACGGTCAGCGCATACGAATGTCGGAACCAAATATTCTGGGTATGGAAATCGGGATGATTCTGCTTGGTCTTATAAAATTGCGCTGGGGGCGGGGATTGATGCAATGGGGTTTGAATTAGAATTTTCTGATATTTCCGGGGTAAAAATGATTGCGGATTTGCCGGGTGGTCTTCCTGGGCACGGGATGGAAAAAAACGATATTTACACATATTTTTTTAATATCACCCAGGAAACGGAAATCTTTTCGAATTTTTTTATATTGTTGGGGGTGGGGGGGTGGCATGGCAAAAAGCGTCGTAGATGTTGATATAAAACTGGATTTATCAGAATTTGGCGAAAGTGACGCGTTCACTTTTTATGCAAATTCGCATCATGCGCATGCGTTTGCATGGAATATTTCGGCCGGGATTGGGTATATGATAATTGATGGATTATCGCTTGATTTGCTTTACAGATATACCGATATTGGAAAAACAAAATATAAAATTAATTCTGACAGCATAAAAAAAAACTTAAACATGCATGAAATAATTATCGGCGTAAAGTGTATGTTTTGATATGTGTACCACGGTCAATTTTTTACATTTTTAAGATTTTTATGGCCGGATCACCAATGTTTAGATATTTTAATCCCAATTCTTCAACATAGTCTGGGCTGTAGCCTTGTAATAGTTCAATATGGCTTTTAAGGTAATTAAGCTTTTGCGTTTCTGCGACTAACTGTTCCTGTTCCGCGTTAAGGCGCCATATGTTCATGATGAATTTTTGGACATTAACCTCGCCCCAGAATATACGTACAAACATAAATAGTGCGAATATGGCGAACAGTAGGCCAAATTTGCCACGTATTCCACCCGTCCATGCGCGCCATATAAACCCAAAGAAATTTTTGATTTTTTCTTTCATCGGTGGCATTATATCATAAATGTTTGGTGATAATCAAATTTTTGCTGCACCTCTTGCTGGGATTACGGATCGGCCGTTTCGCCGCATTGTCAGGGAATTTTCACCGTCGGCTCCGCTGGTTACGGAAATGATTTCGTGTCATTCGCTGGTGGGTGGGCATAAGAATTGTCTGCGTAATTTTGATTGTTATGATGACGAAGGCAATATAGGCGCCCAGATTTTTGGCGCAGATGTCGATTTGATGGGTGATGCCGCGAAAATATTGGCGGACGCAGGGGCAAAATGGATTGATATAAACATGGGGTGCCCGGTGCCAAAGGTTGCAACACGTGCAGGTGCAGGTGCGTTTCTTATGCGGGATCATAAATTGGCCGAAAAAATAATGCGCGCCGTTGTACGCGCCGCGGGTGTGCCGGTATCGATAAAAACGCGCCTAGGGTGGGATGAAGAACATCGCGATTGGCGTGACTTGATTGATATTGCCGCCGATTGCGGGGTGCGATTCGCCGCGTTGCATGGACGCACACGTTCACAGTTGTATGTCGGGCCTGCAAATTTGCCGGACGTACATGACGCACCGATTCCAATTATTGCCAACGGGGACATAAAAACTGTTGATGATGTATTGCGTGCGGAAAAACTGGGCTATTGTGGGGCTATGATTGGGCGCGCCATACTTGGGCGGCCATGGGTTTTGCAGACAATAGCGGGCGGCAGGGAACCTGAAAATATCGGTGATGTTGTATTGCGGCATTTGAAATATTCAATTGAATATTACGGTGCACGCACGGCTGTGCCTATGTTTCGCAAGCATGCGGCGTGGTACTGTGCGGGCATGCCACATTCGTCCGAATTTCGTATTCGGGTAAATACAATTTCCGACGCCGATGAATTAAAAAACGAAATATGCAAATTTTGGGGTTGCGTTGGATGTGCATAGATTCTATGATTATAAAGATTAAAAACAAGCAGGGGAAAAAGTTATGAATGAAAATGAAAACATTGAACAACAGACTGCAGAAATGACTGTCGGCGAAATACTGCGCAATGCGCGTACCACCGGCCGACGCAAGCGGGAAATTCAGACAATTGCAAAGCAGTTGTGTATAAGGGAAGATTTCCTGCAGGCATTGGAGGATGGAAATTATACAGCAATACCAGAGATGGTTTATATTCTGGGGTTTGCGCGCAATTATGCAATGGAATTGGGGTTGGATCCGGATGAAATTGTGGCAAAGATAAAAGTGGAAATGGGTATAAATACCGACGGTGCAGGTAATGTTCCGGGTGAAGTGCCCACCGATGACGCGGACGAAGATGCGCCGGCCACTGTTGCATCTATGGCGACGGGGTCTCGGGTTGTGCAATTCTTGCGGCGGAATTGGAAATGGATTCTGGGAATTGTGATTTTGGTTGTTGCGGCAATTGTGGCAATGGTCGCGTTTATACCAAAAAGTCAGGAAGAGGTGACGCCAATCACGAACAATGTTGTTACTGTGGCCGCCCCGACGGAAACCAAGTATAACGTTGAAATACGTGAACGCTTTGGAACGGAAAACCGTGAAACTGCCGAGGTTGTATTGCAAGCGACCGAAGAATCATGGGTCAAGGTTGAAGATGCCCGTGGCAACACAGTGTTTAGCCGTGTTCTGGTACCGGGGGACATTTATTACGTCCCGTCCGGGAACAAGTACAAGGCGACATTTGGCAATGTTGGCGGCATAGATGCGTGGGTTGGCGGTAAATTAGCGCCCAAGATTGGTGTTGGTCATGTACGCAAGGCCGGGATTTCTTTGACGCCGTCCGCATTAATGGCGGGGCCGACGGAATAATCGGCAATAAATAATTCGGGGGCTGGGGCCCCCTTTTTTTATAAAAATAAACGGGTAAAAAATCTTTTTCGCAAATGTTGAAATTTTTAATAATTCGTATATATTATACTAGTTATGAGTGGAATTATAAAAATTCGCGGTGCACGCGAAAATAATCTTAAGAATATTGACATAGACCTGCCAAAGAATAAATTGGTGGTCTTTACTGGCGTATCTGGATCTGGAAAATCGTCCCTGGCGTTTAACACAATTTATGCCGAGGGTCAGCGCCGATATGTAGAATCTCTGTCGTCTTATGCGCGTCAGTTTTTGGATATGCAGAAAAAACCTGATGTCGATTTGATAGAAGGTCTGGCGCCGGCCATATCGATTGAGCAGAAAACGACATCAAAAAATCCGCGTTCAACCGTTGGTACCGTTACGGAAATTTATGATTATTTCCGATTGCTGTGGGCGCGCATCGGGGTTCCGCATTCACCGGTGACTGGCCTGCCGATTAAGTCACAGACAATTTCGGAAATGGTCGCCATGACCATGTCCATACCGCCCGCGACAAAGGTCTATATAATGGCGCCGTTGGTTCGCGACCGCAAGGGTGAATATAAAAAAGAAATTGCATTCTTGATAAAGCAGGGATATCAGCGCGCGATAATCGATGGGCAATTGCGTGATTTGGCATCAGTATCGGGTTTGGACAAGAACAAGAAACACAATATATTTGTAATTGTCGACAGATTGCAAATGCCGACGGCGGACACAACAGATGAAGAGCGTGAAGAATTTCAATCGCGCATGTATGCCTCGTTTGAGGGGGCGTTACGCTTGGTTCCGGGCTCTGTTCTGGTGCGGCGTTTGGATACAGATGAAGACATATTGTATTCTCAAAATTATGCGTGCCCCGTCAGTGGTTTTGCCGTGCCTAAAATAGAACCGCGTCTGTTTTCGTTCAATGCCCCAATGGGGGCGTGCACGGCGTGCGACGGTTTGGGCGTGCAGCTTAATATGTCGCCCGATTTGGTGGTGCCTGATCCGTCAAAGTCAATTCTGGACGGAGCCATTGCACCGTGGTCGCGTGGTGGCATGCTGACCCAGTTTGAACATTTGCTGGATGCGCTGCATAAAAAATACAAAATCCCGATGTCAAAGCCGTGGCATACATTGACGGCGGCACAAAAAGACCTGATTTTATACGGCAGCGGGGATGAGACCATAAAAATAAACTGGAATGGCTTTGTATATGAAAAACCGTACGAAGGCGTAATCCCGAATATTGAACGCCGCTGGCGCGAATCGGAATCCGAGTCAATGCGTGCTGAATTAGCTAAATATCAGGCTGAAAAACCATGCCCGGTATGTCATGGCAAACGTCTTAATATCCAGGCGCTGTGTGTTAAAATCAACGGAATGGATATTATGGATGTATCCGATATGGCGGTTGATGATTCGCTGCGCTGGTTTAATGATTTGCCAAATCATCTGGGGCAGAAAGATAATGACATTGCCCGTGTAATTCTGCGCGAGATAACCAGTCGTTTAACGTTTTTACAAAACGTTGGCCTGGGGTATCTGACGCTGTCGCGTATGTCCGGAACCTTGTCCGGGGGCGAGGCACAGCGTATCCGTCTGGCGTCGCAAATCGGCAGTGGCCTGTCCGGTGTTTTGTATGTGTTGGATGAACCGTCAATTGGTCTGCATCAGAGTGATAATGACAAATTGCTGGATACGTTAAAAATGCTGCGTGACAAGGACAATACGGTTATTGTTGTTGAACACGACGAAGACGCCATGCGGGCGGCGGATTATTTGGTTGATATTGGGCGTGGGGCTGGTATTAACGGCGGAAATGTCGTGGCGCATGGCACCCCGCAACAGGTTATAAAGAACAAGGATTCACTGACCGGCCAATATTTGTCCGGCAAACGCAAGATAGAAGTGCCGAAAAAACGCCGTTCGGGCAATGGAAAATCAATAAAGGTTTTCGGTGCACGTGAAAATAATCTGAAAAACATAGATGTAGAGTTCCCACTGGGGAAATTTGTGGCGTTGACCGGTGTGTCTGGGTCGGGGAAATCGACATTACTGCTCGATACATTGTATCCGGCATTGATGCGCGCGATGTATAATTCCAAGGTGGAAACGGGCGCGCACGACATAATTCAAGGCATGGAAAACGTGGACAAGATTGTTGATATTGACCAGTCGCCAATTGGTCGTAGTCCGCGCAGCAATCCCGCCACATATACCGGTGTATTTTCCGATATTCGTGATTTCTTTGCCGCCCTGCCAGAGGCAAAGATGCGTGGATATACCGCCGGCCGCTTTTCATTTAATGTAAAGGGGGGACGGTGTGAGGCATGCCAGGGTGATGGCCAGATTAAGATAGAAATGAACTTTTTGGCCGATGTATATGTGGAATGTGACAAATGCCATGGTGCGCGATACAATGATGAAACCTTGGCGGTAAAGTACAAGGGAAAATCCATCGCGGATGTTCTGGACATGACCGTGGAAGAGGCATACCGTTTCTTTGTTAATGTCCCGAAAATATCGCGTAAATTGGAACTGCTGCGGCGCGTGGGGCTTGATTATATCAAATTAGGGCAAAGTTCATTGGATTTGTCCGGGGGCGAGGCACAGCGTATCAAATTGTCCAAAGAGTTGGCCGCGCGCAGTACCGGACAAACCATATACATTCTGGACGAGCCAACCACCGGACTACATTTTGAAGATATAAAGATGTTGTTGTCCGTGCTGCATGAATTGGTTGAGCAGGGCAATACCGTTATTGTTATTGAACATAATCTAGAAGTGATAAAGACCGCCGATTGGATTATTGATTTGGGACCAAATGGTGGGGCTGCGGGCGGTAATGTCGTTGCCGTTGGCACACCGGAACAAATCGCGGCGGCGCCGCAATCGCTGACGGGGCGGTATTTGAAACCATATCTGGACAAAGCGGTAAAAAAAGTATAAGATTTTTATAAAAAAAGGAGAAGCAATATGTTTGGTTTTGGAAAAAAGAAAGCGGATGTAGCGCCGGAAAATAATGCGCCTGAAAACATGTCGGAAAAAGATTTGAAAAAAATGGAGGAAAAAATTCCATCTGGCATGAAGGAAACGGCTCAACGTATGATGACCGGGCAATTTGATATGAACGATATGCTGGCCCAGTTAAAGCAGATTAAAAAAATGAGTACATTTAGTGGGTTGTTGAAAATGGTGCCGGGAATGTCTGGGGCAATCAACGCTATGAAGGAAAAGATAAAAGATGGCAGCATTGACGCCCAGATTAAAATACTGGAGGCAATGACGCCGGCAGAACGTGCGGAACCCGATAAAATCTTTGCCAACGCCAAGACGCGCATTGCCGAAACGGCGGGTTGCACCGTGCGTGATGTTGAACACATTATAAAGCAATATTTAAATATGAAAAAACAAATGGCAATGATTCAGAAAATGGGTGGTATGGAGGCTGTAATGGCCAAAATGCAACAAGGTGCCGGTACAACTACAAGTGGGAATAAATAAAAATGAAAACAAATATTGGGGTCATATCTAGCAAAGTCAAACAATTGTTTGACTGGACGCCTGTTGCGGTAAACGGCCCTGTAGAATATTACTATACGCATGATAAATATACGCCGAGGGAACTTTTGGGCTATAACTTGTTCGTGTCATATCGGCATCATTCGCCACGCAGCCTGTTCTTTCAGGTGTATTCAAAAACAGACAATGGACGCGGTGGGGCGTATATTCGCGCCCTGCGTTATAAAATGCGGGTTCAGCACAAGATAGATGCCGTCCAGCCCGTCGCACCAAAGCCCCAGTTGACAACCGCCCGTGCCCAGATTGAGACCATGGAATTATTCGGATATAGATTTTATGACGTTTCCAAAGTATATGGCAGTGTCAAAGACATGTGTTTTTCTGTATCTGTATTGTGCTCTTATTATAACAATGCGCCAAAAACAAAAATATTTCATTTTGAAAAAAGCGAAAAGTGTCCGAATCCATTGGCGGCGGCAAGCGAATTTTATGCAGAAATGCTAAAAATGGTAAAAAACACAAAACAATGTCAATTGCACGGTAATTGGAAATAAAAAGAGGTTGATATGAGTTTGAAAATGTTTCTGAATAATTTCCTTAAAAAAGAAATTGTCGGCGTTCAGGGGCCGGTTAAACGTCATGCGCTGGTTCATGGTGAATTAAAATACATTGGATATGATGTTTTTGTGTGTATGCGCGACAAAAAGGGGCGCGACAGCACCAAAGTATTGCATTTTTCTGATGATAACGAAGCGCTGTTTTCGCAATATGCAGGGCCAAAGGATGCCGCGCAGAAATATGCGGATAATGTTCGCGCTAAAATAGAAAAAGATGCGTTGGAACGCTTCAAGCGCCAAAACACGATTGTTCAAATACACCACAATGCAGATAAAGCGCGCCGCAATACGAAATAAATGAAGATACTGAACAAGAAAATTGCCGCAAAGAAATCATCCGTCGCGTGGCTGCAGCGCCAGGCGGCGGATCCGTATGTTGCGCGTGCCCAGCGTGACGGTTATCGCGCACGCGCGGCATATAAATTGATTGAAATAAACGAAAAGTTCAAATTTCTGAAAAACGGCCAGGTTGTCGTTGATTTGGGGGCGGCACCAGGCTCTTGGACCCAGTATGTGATGCGTGAATTTCCAAAATCCCGTGTTTTTGCAATGGATTTGTTGGAAATAAAACCAATACCGGGCGTCGAATTTTATCAGGGTGATTTCACCAGTGAAGAGGCGTTGCAATGGTTAATCGAAAAACTGGGACTGCCGGATGACGCGGCAAAAAACGGTACGGTTGACGTTGTTTTATCAGATATGGCGCCAAATACTGTTGGACATAAGAAAACGGACCATATTCGTCAGATGGTATTGCTGGAATATGCATTTGATTTTGCGGTTCGTGCATTAAAACCTGGTGGTGTTATGGTGGCAAAATCCTTTACGGGCGGGACAACAAATGAACTCTTGAAGCAAATTAAAGAAAAATTTGATGCGGTGCATCATATAAAACCACCCGCATCACGCAAGGATTCGGTTGAAATGTTTATTGTTGCAACCGGATTTCACGGATAATATGTAAAAAATCGTTTATAATTTAATTTGGATTTTCTATGACAGTAAAAAATAAGCCTGCGCAAAAAAAGCATCCAAAACCAAAAATGGTTGGGTTTAGACAGGCATTACGTAATTTTTTTAAAGGTTACTTTAATTTTAGCGGCACGGCCACGCGTGCAGAGTTATGGTGGGTTGTTTTATCTTATATTTGTTACGCGATTTCCATGACGGCGATTTTAATTACCTTGTATTATCATGTTTCAATGTGGGCGTTTTTTATTGGCATGATATTTCTGTATGTATCTGTCGCTGGAACTATAATCCCAAATATTGCTTTGTTTGTGCGCAGAATTCATGATTGCGGGTTTAATGCAGGCATATATTACTGGCCGGTGACGGCGGAAATATTCGTTAAAATAATTACGATTGTATGTGGTGTGTGGTTTGGCGAAGGGGTGATATTTTCTGTGTTTGCGGGGCTGTATGTTTTTCTGTACTGGGCAACATTTATAATGTGGTGGGTTTTTGCCCTAAAGCCAGGCAAGGAAAATGGAAATAAATATCGCATAAACTAATTTTTATGCCGTATGCGGGCATTTGTAACTATATAACGCTTGACAATATTTTGGTTTGTATATATAATGTGCATATAATTAAATTAATAGGGACATAAAATGGCAAATTATGAGATAACTGTATATGAAATCAACAAGCAGGTTTATGACAAATTAATGCAAAATCCTGCGAACCGTAAAATTTTGGAAAATGTTCGTCCGGTTAAACGTACGTGTGTAAAAAAGTCTGTAAAATTGGCGAATGGTGTCGTGATAAATCCTTTGTCGATGGATGATGTAAAAAATCTGTTGGGTGCGGGTGTTTACGCAAACTGCATATGTTATAATCTGGATGCCAGGGAATATAACCGTAAAGCGTATAACGGTGTACCTGTATATAATAATATTGCAGAGGCGCATTTGGCGGACAAGGTTAAATTGTCTTTGCAGCAATTGCCGGAATTTAAAAATATTGAACCGTTGGTTGTCACTGCGATGACGACTGATTCGGTCTATTATACAAAAAGTAGGGTATGGACACCGATTGGCGAACATTTCTCTGATGGTAATTGTGTGATCATAAATATGATTGTGTGTAACACCAAAAATGGTCAGGTTGGGGTATTAAATAAAAAATGGTTTAACGCATGGGCGTATCCCGGCTGCCGGAATGCGTCGCAGTTGGGCATAAATGACTTTTTGCATCGCTTGGTGCGTGACGGTAATTATCGGCGTGCATTTGCCGCGATTGCGCGTCAGTATGAATAAAAAAATCCCCAGTTTTTGGGGATTTTTTTATTCGTGTAAAACTTTTGCCGCCGCATCGCGCGCCAGCGCATCGCAGCGTTCATTAAATTCTTCGCCGTTGTGCCCACGAACCCAAACCCAATGAATCTTTGTGTTCTGTGCTGCTGCATCCAATTGCTGCCACAAGTCCTGATTTTTTACAGGCTTTTTATCTGCTGTGCGCCAATTGTTTCGTTTCCAGTTTTTCATCCATGATTGCATGCCGTTTTTTACATATTGGCTGTCTGTGTGTATTTCTAGTTCGCAATGTCGCCGTGCCGCGTTGAGGGCTCGTATAACCGCCATCAGTTCCATACGGTTGTTTGTCGTGTCTTTTTCTGCGCCACACCTTTCGGCCATATTTGTGCCGTCTGTCGCAACAAATGCCCAACCGCCAGGTCCCGGGTTTCCCAAGCAGCTGCCGTCAGTCCAAATTTTTAACATTTTAATATACCTTTTTATGTGGTATAATATATCACATTATGAAGTTTAATGCCAAACAATTACTTGAAATGTCCAATATGGCGCGATCTGGTGCGTTGGGTGCGCTGCTGTGCGCAAAAAGCGGTCATGTCGGAATTGTTATGGATGCGGCGGATGTTATCACAACGATTTATGCAAACTTTTTGCGTCGCGGGCGTGATAGATTTGTGTTGTCCGCCGGGCATGGCAGTGCGCTGCTGTATTCTGTCTTAAAGCTGGCGGGTTATGATGTTGGGAATTTGACTGAATTTCGCAAACTTGGTGGATTGCCGGGACATCCAGAATTCGGTATCGCGGGCGTTGACGCAACGACTGGCCCACTGGGTCAGGGGGTCGGAAACGCTGTTGGATATGCCTTGGCGGAAAAGGTTAAAAAGTCTGATGCCCGAATATATTGTGTATGTGGCGATGGCGATTTGATGGAGGGCGTGACCCAGGAATCAATCGCATTTGCGGGGCGCTATAAATTAGGCAACATGGTTTTAATCTGGGTTGATAACGGCATTAGTATTGATGGCGTGGCTCAAACAGATGTTGATGTTCCCGCACGCATGCGTGCGGCTGGTTGGCGTGTTGCAACGGCGCCGTCCAATGATTTTGATAAGATAAATAAAATTTTGACGGATGCGCAAAATCAAGATATGCCCACGTTTGTTCAGTTGCAGACGCGAATCGGAACGGGAACCAGTGTTGTTGGAACCGCGCAGGCGCACGGATACGCGGTACCTGGCGATGAATTGGAAAAACTTGCGGCAGAATATGCATCTGCGCCGGGGTTGGAATTATGGAATGCAATCGCCGCCGGTGCGAATGATGTTGTCGCGCCGGATATTCGTATTCGATTGCCGAAATTACCGGTGCCTGTGGCGGGTGAAAATGTTTCTACGCGCGAATTATCGGGCATTTATTTAAATGAGTTGTTGGGCGCCGGCGTGCCACTATTGGTGGGCAGTGCGGATTTGGGGGGCAGTACAAATGTTAAAATCGCTGCGCATCGTGATATTACGCCGGCCGATTTTACCGGAAATTATATAAACTATGGCGTGCGTGAACATGCAATGGGTGCGATAATGAACGGAATCGCCGCCGATGGATTACGACCTGTCGGTTCTACATTTCTGGTGTTTAGTGATTATATGCGCCCCAGCATAAGAATCGCTGCCTTGTCGGGTTTGCCCGTGATTTATGTGTTTACGCATGACAGCATTTGTGTCGGCGAAGACGGCCCAACGCATCAGCCGGTTGAGCAATTGCCGTCATTGCGATTGATACCGAATTTGAATGTTTTTCGTCCCTGCAACGGGGCAGAGGTGGCATACTCGTGGCGCACGGCGGTGGCTGACACGTCGCGGCCGACGGCGATAATTTTATCACGTCAGAAGTTTGCTCAAATCGAAACGCCTGTGGGTTCGGATATCGCGCGCGGTGCGTATGTAATTAGACCCGCTAAATCTTCGCGTGTAAGAATGACAATCGTCGCCACCGGGGCCGAGGTTGCGCTTGCCACTGATGTGGCGTCGCGTCTGGGGGACGGGGTTCAGGTTGTGTCAATGCCGTCGGTTTCGAATTTTCGCGCACAGGACGCGGAATACAAGCGCAAAGTTCTGCGGGGGCGCGTTGTTGCGATAGAGGCGGCTGCGTCCGCACCATGGTTTGAATTTGCGGATGTTGTTATTGGAATTGATAAATTTGGGGCTTCCGGTTCCGCGGATGCAGTGTATCGCAGTTTTGGTTTTGATGCGGATGCAATCGCACGTGATTTAAAGCGTGAACTGAAATAATATAATGTCCGAAAATGTTTTTACATTATCAAACGGCGAAGATTTGCCGGTGATTATTCAAACGCGGCGCGGCGCGCGTAATATCACGTTACGTCCAAAAACACGTCCTGTTCGCGAAATTCATATTTCAAAACCGTTTTTAACATCCGCGGGTGCGGCATTGCGCTTTTTGGAATCAAAACGTCGGTGGGTTGAACGGATTTTTGCCGCCGCGCCGGTGAAAATAACTTTGACCCCCGGGGATGTGATTGAATTTTTGGGGCGTCGGGTTGAATTGGCGCATAATCCCGCCCTGCGCGCCAACAAGTTTGTTTTGAAAGATGACGGCGGGGCAATCTTGATAATCGGGGGTGGGGCTGATATGTTTGAGCGCCGCGCACGCGATTTTATCAAAGCGGAATTTTTATCTGCGGTACGTGAAATTATTAAGACCGCGCCGCGTGAATTTTGGCCGCGGCGTATTGCTGTGCGTGACGCGTCCACCCGCTGGGGCAGTTGTTCTACAACCGGCACAATGTCTTTTTCATGGCGCCTGGCATTTGCACCGCCAAGTGTTATGCGCTATGTCATAATGCATGAATTGGCGCATATGCGCCATATGAATCATTCGCCGGCGTTTTGGGCAACTGTTGGCGAACTATACGGTTTCGGTGTTGAACGTGCCAAGCAATGGCTGACACGCCATGGCGGCGAATTGCATCGGTATTTTTAGAAAAAACACCTTAAAAATGTTGAATTTTGAAAAAAAATCGCTAAAATCAAAAGGTGATGATAACAAGCAAAATTACTTTTCAAAATCCGCATCACGCCCTTGGGGGCGAATTATAGCATTTTTACTTTTTTGTATTTAATGCCGCGGAAGACACGCGATTAAAATCCCGAATTACAACATAGGAATAAAAAATGGATCTTAAACCAACAAAACCTTTATCCGGATTTATAGAATTATTACCCGCCCAGCAGAGATGCTTTGACGAATGTGCGGGGCGAATGTTGCGTGTGTTGCGCACGGCGGGTTTTTCAAACCTGGATTTGCCGGCCATAGAACGAGCCGAGGTTTTAACTGACAAAGATAACTGGGATGAAATTGAAACCCAGATGTTTCTGTTTCAAAAGGGCGACACCAAGATGGGCCTGCGTTATGATGGTACGGTCGGGCTGTCGCGGTATGTTGCGGGGCATTTGAATGATTTGGTGTTCCCGTTTCGCGCATCTCAATTTTCCAAGCGTTACCGCGGTGAACGCGCACAGCGTGGTCGCTATCGCGAATTTTATCAGATGGATTTGGATATTTTGGGGATTGGGGCACTATCGACAAACTATGATGCTGAAATCATCGCGGTTATTCAACGTGCGTTGGATTCTGTACATGAATTTATCGGTGACAATGTTGTTCATGTTGGCAGTCGTCCTTTTTGGGATGCATTGTTTGATTATTTGGGGTTGGATTTGACGCAAAAGAAAAACGCATTCATTATGATTGATAAAAAAGACAAAATGGGTGATGAAGATTTTGCAGATGGATTGCATGATACACTCGGAGATGAGCAAAAAGAAAATGAAATAAAATCAGTATTTGCAGATGGTTATTTGCGTTTCGTTGGAAAATCTGACAAGTTAGATTCCGCTATAAAAGAACTGACAGATTTTATGAAAACCCTTGAGGCGTTCGGTGTAAAAAATGCGAAAATAGATTTATCTATTGCGCGCGGATTGGCGTATTACACCGGGCTTGTTTTTGAATTCAAATTGCCGGCGCACCCCGAACTTGGGACTGCGGCCGGTGGTGGTCGTTATGCTGATTTGGCGGAAAAGTTCAGTAAAACCAAGATAATTGGGGTTGGGGCGGCAATCGGATTTTCGCGTATGTTTGTTGCATTGATGGAAATGGGGCGTATTGATTTGGCGCCGTTTTCGCATCCGGTTGATGCGGCGGTACTGATTATGGGCTCTGATAACGTTTGGTATGCGATGCGCGTTGTTGATGCACTGCAAAATGCCGGCATTGCCGCGGTGCCATATCTGGATGCAGATAAAAAGTTCAAAAATCAGATAGAGTATGCTGATAAAATAAAGGCTAAATACAGTATAATAATTGGCGAAGACGAAGTAAAAAATCAATGCTTGGCTGTAAAGAATATGGAAAGTGGAGAACAGCAAAATCTGTCTATTGAATCTGCAATTGAATTGTTAAAGAGTGCATAAAAATGATAATTGAGCAAAAATTAAAAGACATTCAAAACCGCGCCGCGGATATAGAAGCACAAATGAATTCCGGGGCGGCAACTGGTGATGAATTGACACGTCTGTCCAAGGAATATTCGCGCCTTTCGGAAATATTGCCGTTAATAAACGAATATTTTCAAACGACGCAGGGAATTTCTGACGCCATGGAAATGCAGCATGATGCGGAATTAAAATCAATTGCAGCTGAACAGTTGGCGGAGTTAAATCATGTACTGCCAGAAATAGAAAAGAAGTTGCAGATTGCATTGCTGCCGCGTGATGATGCCGACGACAACAGTGTTATTATGGAAATTCGTGCGGGCGTTGGCGGCGAAGAATCGGCATTATTTGCGGGCGATTTGTTTAATCAGTATAAGTCTTATGCACTGCGCCAGGGGTGGAAGATAGAAATTATCGAAGAAAATGCAACGTCTTTGCGTGGGTACAAGGAGATTGTTTTCAAAATTGATGGTGCAGGTGCGTACGGGCGCATGAAATTTGAATCGGGTATTCATCGTGTTCAGCGTGTTCCGGAAACAGAGGCCGGCGGTCGCATTCATACCAGCGCGGCATCCGTCGCCGTTATGCCCGAGGCCAAGGAAATTGATGTTGTAATTGAGGACAAGGATATCCGCATTGATATTTTCCGGGCATCCGGCGCCGGCGGCCAGCATGTTAATAAAACAGACAGTGCAATCCGAATAACACATTTTCCGTCCGGAATAGTTGTTACGTGTCAAAATGAACGCTCGCAGTTGCAGAACAAGATGTCTGCAATGGCGGTCTTGCGATCAAAGTTATACGAAAAACAGCGTGCCGAACAAATGGATGCTAGTAATGCGTCGCGTAAAACCATGGTTGGTTCGGGCGACCGCAGTGAAAAAATCCGTACGTATAATTTCCCAGAGCAGCGTGTCACAGATCATCGTATAAAACTGACGCTGTACAAGTTGGATGATATTCTAGCTGGTGGGGCGGGGTTAGACGAAATGATTGATGCGTTGATTGCTGCCGACCAATTGGAACAATTGGCGAATATGGAATAAAAAACCGCCATATGGCGGTTTTTTGTCGCAATTATTATTGTTGTATCGGTAATGGATGTTCGCGATACAGCTGTTTAAAAATATTATAAAACGAGTCATTTTGTACTCGTATTTTTTGTTAAATGTCAAGGTGAGGGCGCGCTGTATTTGAAATGGCGCGTGGTAATTTTATTTTGTGTGACGCCTTTGATGGCTAATGCCCTGTTGTGTGGATTTATTTGATAGGTTTTCCTGTTGTTGTTTGGTTTTAAGGCCGAAATATTATGTGTTTTTGTGTGTTAAAAACGTATATCGTGTTGTTTTTTGATTGATATGAAATGCGTTTTCTTACATGTGGCGGTCGGCGTGGTATTTTGATTGCGGTTGCATTGATTTGTTTTATGTGTTAAAATAAAAATGTTGACGGGTGTTCCGTCAACGGGGTGTGGAAACCCTTCGTAAGCGTCGAATTTGTTCCTGTGGCGCGCAATCTGCGCCAATTTTAACATGTTCGATGAAAAGTACTCCTGGCCATTGGTCGGGAGGGTCGCCGAATATTAAAAATACGCGACACGATTCTTACGATTGTTTCCAACCTCCCGGCCACCAATGAAATTGGTGGTTTTTGCAAAACAGGGTGGGAAACATGAGAAAGATATTTGTTCTGTTTGTTTTGATTTCGTGTGCAAATGCGGCATTTGCTGCAGAAGAGTGTTCGAATTGTCTGAATGCAAAGCCGAGAAACTGTGCCTATTACACTGTCATGGCGGCGCCAAATTATAGAGATCATTTTTATACCTGCCAAACGTGTAATTCGGGTTATAAAATAGAATCTGGTTATGTCGTAACAGGCGATGATATTATGCCTACGATGGCTTATAATTATTGCGTGGAAGATTGCAAAGGGTGTACAAACTGTAATAATATTGGGTGGACATCGGCAAATACGGGCTATCAAGTTTATAAAACCGCAAGTTGCAGTTGTAATAAGTGTGTGTATGTCAGCACATATAGATGTGCCGGAAATTATTTTGGCAGTTCAACAAATGGCACCAGCGGATGCTCTCCATGTCCAGATGGTGGATTGTCATCGCCTGGGTCAACGGCAAAAACGGCTTGTTATAAACCTGCCGGTTCAACTGGTGTGGATTCAACCGGGTCATATACATATATGGGAACGTGTATATGGAAAAATTAAAATTTATTAGACTATATAGATAGTTATTTATTATTTTTTATGCTATTTATAATTTGGTGTTGGCACGGTTTGCATGGTGTGCTTTTTTATTGTTTAATTTAATAAATTCTATTACAATCTATTCTTATGAAAGAAGAAAATTCGGAAATTAAATTGGATAAACCGATAATGATGGTTGGTCTTATGGGGGCGGGCAAGACCAGTGTAGGGCGTGCCTTGGCGCGTAGGCTTGGGGTTCCTTTTGTTGATTCCGACAAAGAGATTGAAAATGCTGCCGGGTGCAGTGTTGTTGATATATTTTCCATGTATGGCGAGGCTGAGTTCCGTCGTGTTGAGCAGCGTGTAATTTCGCGCTTGTTGGATTCTGCGCCGTCGGTCAAGGTTATTTCGACCGGAGAGGGGGCATTTATAACGCCTGCGGTTCGTGAAATGGCGCTAAAAAAAGCGTTAACAATTTGGTTAAAGGCAGACTTGGATTTACTTGTTAAAAGAACAAATTTTCGTGATACGCGCCCGCAGTTGTTGCACGCAGACAGCCGCAAGATATTGGCGCAATTAATTGCGGAACGGTATGATATTTATGCAATGGCGGATATCACTGTAAAAACATGTGATGAAAGCCTGCGAAGAACTTTGAGCAAGGTTGTGGGGGCGGTTGAAAAATATATAAACAAAGAAGAGAGTGATGGCTAAAGGTAATATATTAAAAGAATTTGGGGCATTTATTAATCGTGGAAATGCGATTGATATGGCGGTTGGTATAATCGTTGGCAGCGTTATGACAAGTGTTGTAAATTCTTTGGTTAAAGATATTATTATGCCGCCGATTGGTTTGTTGTTGGGTGGCATTGATTTTTCGCAGTTTTTTATCGTTTTGTCTGGCGGCGAGCCCGGGGTGCATTATGCTACGGTTGCGTCGGCGCAGGCTGCCGGGGCGGCAACGATGAACATAGGTTTTTTCCTTAATTCCATAGTTAGCTTTATAATAACCATGTTTGCAATATTTTTGTTTGTTCGGGTTGTAAATAAATTTAGATCCGGCCAGGCTGTCACGACTCGTTCGTGTCCGTATTGCAAAACAAGTATAAATGTGGCGGCAACCAAGTGTCCCAATTGTTGTTCTGTGGTCAAGCCGGTGGCGCCTGTTGCGGCGGCCGAAAGTGAAGTTAAAAAAGGGCTGCGAAACCTGGGGAATGTCGCAACAAAGCAAATTAAAAAAATTAAGAAATTACAGAAGAATAAATAATAATATTAAAGGTTTCTTTCGACTTTTTGTGGTCCCCGTTTATACGGGGGCTTTTTGTGAAATTTGCGAGATAAATGTATTGAAATTTGGCTAGCATCGTATAGATTTTAACCACATCCTTCACCTCCTTTTTAGGGGGTGAAATTTT
>CAMRSV010000012.1 GCA_947053455.1 uncultured Alphaproteobacteria bacterium | reverse complement strand
ACCGCATATAAAATCAGCGTCGGTGGTCTTATTTGGTTTTAATCGATTCGGGGCGCCTGGAATATGTTAAGGGGCTATTGTGACGGCGTGGCGTTGCCCATTTATCGTTATGAGCACGCCCAGTCCCGTTGCATTTATTCTTTTGTTATGAACTTATCATCCCACCCATTATATATCCTATGAAAAACCCGCCGTAGGGGCGGGATGTTTATTACAGACGCCAACATTCCATTAAAATGGAATGTCGCTCGGCATGGGATGCCTGTGCGTATCCTCGTAAGACAATAAATTGTCAACTCGGATTCGTCGCCAGGCGCCAACATTCCATTAAAATGGAATGTCGCTCGGCATGGGATGCCTGTGCGTATCCTCGTAAGACAATAAATTGTCAACTCGGATTCGTCGCCAGGCGCCAACATTCCATTAAAATGGAATGTCGTCGCCAATGTCTGCAACAGATATTTCTTCACGTGGGGCGGGTGCCGCCGGTGCCGACGCGCCGTATTCGCCGGACATGCCGCCGTCCATGGCCTTTGCACCACCCAAAATTACCATTTGACCCATAAACGGATTTAAGACAACTTCGGTTGTGTAAACATCCACGCCCTGTTGGTTCTGCCATTTGCGGGTTTTTAGCGCACCTTCTAGGTACAGTTTTGTTCCCTTTTGCAGCATGCGTTCGGCAACTTCAACCAAATTCGGATTAAATATCACAACGCGATGCCATTCGGTTTGTTCCTTTTGCTCACCGCTTTGACGGTCGCGCCAACGTTCCGATGTCGCCAATGAAAAACTTACTACTTTTTGTCCGCTTTGCATTGTGCGCACCTGTGGGTCTTGACCAACGTTGCCGACCAATATAACTTTATTTATGCTGCCTGCCATATGCGTTTCCTTTGTTTTTATTTATATATTTATTTGAGCAATAAAACCTATCAAATGCAAGCGAAAAACATATCGCTTGTTTTGTCGCCAAAATTCAACTATACTAAAATACGAGTCCAAGCGGACATTGGGCTCGGGGTCGTAAGAAAACCTGTACATCAAGCGAATGTAAATTCGTCTGTCCTTTGATAATGGCCGCGTGTTTTGTGCGGGTCGTTTTCCCTGACTGTAAATAACAGGTCGGGGAGCCGTCGGTTATACAACAGGGGTTTGCCCAAAGACCGTCGGGGTCATTTTGATGTATGATTTTCTTAACTCCCTGACCGCTGATGTTTTTGGCGGTTTTGTTTTTCGGGCAAGGAGAAAATTATGCGAAAATATTTAATTGTGGTTTTGCTGCTCAATTTGATGACGGTATCGCCGGCGATTGCCGATGTTACAACGGGCGCGTGCTGGGATCCGTATGGTTATGCACATCGGGCGGGCAACCATATTTCAAATACATGCCTTATTATGAAAAACGGGGGATGCATAGCCTGTGGTATTAATAATTATAACGGGTGCTCGGGTGGGTGTAGTGGCGAAGGGGTTGGTAACCCCGGTTATCAGCCGGAAGGTTCGATTGTTGGTGCGTTTAAATGTCTGGCGAGTGGTGAATGGTTGCCCGTAGAACAATTTACATGTGAAGGGTCTACAAACCCAGACCCGGATCCAAAACCCGACCCAGACCCGGATCCAGACCCCGACCCGGATCCGACGATTAGATGTGACACAGGATATTATGTGAAGGTTAATGCCAGCGGTGAGTCCGTCTGTGTGAGATGCCCTTCGGCGGGTGGCGTGCAACCAGATACTGATTACGGCGTTCTTGATCCATATGATTTCATAAGAAGTGACGGACAAAACTTGAATACATGCGGTTTATCATCGATTGATATGCCATATTGGCAGGATGCGTCCGGGAAATTTGAACTGCTTAATATGTGCTATTACGTGCCATAATTCTTGACTTTTGGGCGAAAATATACTATAATATATATTATCTAGGGGCATGGTTCCATTCGCCCAATTTTCCAAAAGGATTTTTAATGCATATAAATGAATTAAAGGCAAAATCGCCACAGCAATTGCTGAAAATGGCTGAAGACATGGGAATTGAAAACCCGGCACAATTGAATGTTCAACAATTGCGCTTTGCGGTTATGCGCGCGTTTGCCGCGGATAAAAAGGTGACACTTATCGGTGATGGCGTTTTGGAACGCATGCAGGACGGGTTCGGTTTCCTGCGCGCCCCCGAAAGCAACTATTTGGCCGGTCCCGATGATTTGTATGTTTCGCCAAATCTGATTAAAAAATACGGGCTTAAGACCGGCGACTATGTTGAAGGTTTGATTCAGGCACCCCAGAACGAATCAGAACGTTATTTCGCGTTGGAAACAATCGAACGCGTAAATGGTGACAAACCGGAAATGTTGCGTCATCGCGTGTCTTTTGATGATATGACCCCGCTGTACCCAGACGAACAGCTGAAAATGGAGGTCAAGGACGACAAGGACAAGGGACGTAATTTGTCGGCGCGCGTTATTGATTTGATTTCGCCCACCGGCAAGGGACAGCGTTCCCTTATCGTCGCGCCGCCGCGTACTGGTAAAACGGTTATGCTGCAAAACATTGCACATTCAATTGCGACGAATTATCCGGATGTGAAATTGATTGTTCTGCTGATTGATGAACGACCCGAAGAAGTTACTGATATGCAGCGCAGCGTCAAGGGAGAGGTTATTTCAAGTACGTTCGACGAACCCGCCGCGCGACATATCCAGGTTGCAGAAATGGTTATTGAAAAGGCCAAAAGATTGGTCGAGGCAGGGCAAGATGTTGTAATCCTGCTTGATTCCATAACGCGTCTGGGGCGTGCGTACAACACGTGTGTCCCGTCCAGCGGCAAGGTTTTGACCGGTGGTGTTGATGCCTATGCACTGCAGCGGCCAAAGCGCTTTTTCGGTGCCGCCCGCAATATAGAAGGCGGTGGTTCCCTGACAATTATCGCGACGGCTCTGGTCGATACTGGTTCCAAAATGGACGAAGTTATTTTTGAAGAGTTCAAAGGAACCGGAAACAGTGAAATAATTCTGGACCGCAAGTTGTCAGACAAACGCGTTTACCCGGCGATTGATATTACAAAGTCCGGCACGCGCAAGGAAGACCTGCTGGTGGGCAAGGATAATTTGGCCAAAATGTATGTATTGCGTCGAATAATTAATCCTATGGGTACGTTAGAGGCAATGGAATTCCTGTTGGATAAATTACGCCTGACGAAAAATAACGATGACTTCTTTGGTTCCATGAATCAGTAAAAAATCCCCCGTTTGGGGGATTTTTAATTCGTATAAAAACAATTATTGGTGAGATTATATTGGCCGCTGGTGTCATTGGCGACGGTGCCGCTAACGACATAGCAGGATGTTTTTACCGTGGCGCCTGCGGCGGATGTACCAGGGGTGGGGCATGGGGTGCAACCGGTGGTGCCGTTTGTGGATTGACCGTAATATCCCGCAGCGCATCGGTATGATGTTTTTCGTTTGCAGTTGAATATTGTGCCCGTTGCGGTCACTTTTTCTTGGTAGCCCGGGGTGATGCTGTTTATCCAGTCCGTGCTGACGCATTCGTCAAGTGTTGCACCGCTGCCGCATGGTTTTAGTTCGCCGGGGCATGTTTCGCCGGCCGCAACGCTTGTTCCATCGCTGCACTTGCATTGAAGGGTTGCGACACTGTGGGCCGTTGCGGGAATAAAAAGCAGTGACAGCGTCCATATATATTTTTTCATCTGACTTCCTTTTTTATGTTCAAAAAAACATCAAACCACCAAGTTATTGGTGGTCGGGAAGTTAGAAAAATCATAAAGAAGAATGATCCTGTCGGCCTTTGGGTGCATGTTGCGCCTTGTTGTATAACCAACAGCTTCCCGACCGATTAAGTCGGGCAAGTGCGACGGAAAATGCCGCATGTATCGGATTTCGACGCCTTTTTGCAAAGCGCCGCTTCTTTACGGGATTTTCTAAGTCCCAAACCCACAATCCCTTGCGGATTCAAGTACAGTATAAAATATGCACCATTTAAACACAACAGGATTTTGATATGAAATACATTTACGTTGTAATTGCGTGCGTTGCATTTGTCGCATTCGCTTATCTTGCCGGGCGCGCCAATGGCGTCCAGCGGTGCAGGGCAGATTGCGTCGGTGATGCCGCACACACCCAATCGCAATTAATCCAGAAAGAGGAGAAAATAAATGCAGAAACTCTTAATACCGGTGTCGCTGATATTCGTCGCGTCCTGCGCGCGAAATACACAATCGCCGAATAATGTCTGTGCTCCGGTTGTTTGCCGCCCCATATATGGACGCGCCGCCGATTGGAATGTAATCAGCGATGATTTGGCGCGAAATATATATCGGCATAACCGAATATGCGCAGAATATAATAAATAACATTGACAATAATAATATTTGTGCAATTATATGTCGTATGGAAAAAGATTTTCGATTTTCATCATGCGAAAAGTTTCGTGCGCATCCAAAGCATATGTCTTTGACGCATTATATGCGCAAATACTGGTCAAAGAATCCCGAATACATTGAAAATATAGTTACGCGGTGTGATGTGTCGCCCTTTGTCGGTGAATTACCGCCGCAATTGCGTATGCGCGTGCCTAAAAAGTTGCTTGCGCGGCGTACAATGGAATTTCATGATATTTTGGATGCGTTTGTTGTTGATAATTGGCGGAAAATTGAAAACGCATGGCGGCCGCGTCGTATACCTTTGCCGGCCGCAACTAAATTATTCGGCACCGAATGCAAGGTGGAATGTCGTCATATTGAATATAATAGTGATAGTTTTTTTGGCCAATGGCGCGGGGCGTCTGGAATTGTATGTCGCCTGTATTTCCCCAGGATAAACGCCGAATATGCCTTAAAAATTTTTCGAACAATTCCGAAAAGTGAATTTTTGCACGGTGCGGCTTGGGAAATTCCGACCGCATTTAATGCGTATCACGCAGAACCGCGGAATAACACGCAGGTTTATATGGCTTCATTAATTGGGCGTGGTTACATGTTGTCTAAATGGAATGAAGATTTGTCGCCCGCGCAATCAAAATTTTGCAAACATAATGAAAACAAAATTTTCTATACCAAATCTGACGAGCATGCGCCACGAAATTATGCGTGCGGTCTTCGTATTGATTATGGGAAAACATATCAGACTGCTTATGGTGCCATGCCGTATCCTTTGCGCAAGTTGTATCGAAAGATAAAGAATGCGGCGATGTGTGGGGATGTGGCCGAAATTAAATCAATGTTTAATGCCGCCAATACTGCCGCCGAACGACAAAATCTGAATCGCGTGATGGATACATTAAGCATTGATACATATCGCGACGGCAAAAAACAGATTCAAAAAATTATTAATCGCGATTGGTCACGCTAGGCGTTTTGTGCGTCCACCACAATACCGATAAGTTCGCGCGCTATATCCGCACTTTGTGCGTCACCCGTCGGGGCGTATTCCACAAATTCGAAACTGTGTGCGTCTGTGGCAAATTCCCGAACCAGTCGGCGCGCAGTGTCAACGTTGATACCGCCCGTTTCCGGAACCAGAACATCTTTGAAATATTTCGGATCAATTGCGTCAAAATCAAATGAAACCACAAACGGCCTGCCATTTATTTGGCGGCGTATTTCCGAAATTGCCGCATCTACATCCGATTCGTTTTGCAATGCGTCGGCACCGAACATCATTATGTCGTTGTTGCGGACAAATTCTATTTCCGCCGGTTCAAATGACCGTGACCCCAAATAAAACAGGTTTTCAGGTCTTAATGCCGGCACGTGTTTTTGTAATGATAACCAGCGCGCGTCACCTTCGCCCAGGTTTGCCCGAACATTTGTTCCGTGCGGTGCACCGGACGCCTGGGCGCGTGAAGTTTCAGGTGAATGGATATCCAAATGCGCATCAATGTAAATTAGGCACAAATCTTCGTTTGGCATTGAGTCTGCCAATGCTGCAAAATGCCCAAAGTTCACCGAATGGTCACCGCCGATTAATATATGCCCACCCCGGCGGGTCGCATCGTATATCTTTTTTTGAATTTTGTAGCAATCACCAAATCTGTCAGCCATGCATTCCGATGGTGTTACATTTTCGGCGGTGATAATCGTCCAATCCACATTTGGAAACATCTCTTTTACCGCTGCAGGTGCCTTGGCGGGGCCGTCGTTAACAATATGTGCAGTCGCGCCGCGTGCATATTCAATACCCAGAATATATGTCATTTGTTGTTCTCCACAATACTTTCAGCAACAATTTTTATTTTTTGTAATGATTTTTCATATGTGGCACAGTCGCGTGCAATTTCGGAACGATATGCGTCGCGTAAATTGGTCGCCATGTAAAAGCATCCGCGTAAATGCTGTGCACAGTAATCATGCCCGGTCAGAAACGCATTCTGGCCGCGCACACGGCTTTCCAGACTTGCCCAGTCTATGTTAAGGGCGTTGTCCAAATTTTCCCATGAATTTGTGCCTGTATATTGTCCAACCATACTCATCCAATATTTGTTGAAATCAGACTGGGATAAATTCCCGGTGTTTTTCATGGTCAGCATTTGTTTGATAAGACTGTCGATTGCCGGCTGATATTCGGCATCAATCTGGGACAGTTTTGAACTGCAGTAACAACGGTTATATTCGGTGTTTTCGCGTGCGCAGTATCCGTCCATGCATTTTGTATAATCGGCCAGGCACTGTGCCGATGAAACGTTTGCCGCATCAGGTGCCGATGCGGCGACATTTTGCGCCGTACGGTTTGCGTATGTTGCGTCGGCGCGCGTACCACTGCGAACCGTGGCGTTTTGCGCCATGCTTCGTGCGGTTACGCGACGTGCATTTGTATTGGATGCGGTTGCAGTTTTTGCCGCGCTGCGTGCCGCGGCGGCCGTGTTTGTGGATGTGACGGCGCCACCACGTGTTGCCGACCGGGCGGCGGATGCGCCGCCTCGTGATACAACACGCCGCGTGTTGTTTATGGAATTAGTGTTATCTGTTCTAACAACCGCATTAATAGGGTTGGCTGTTGTTGGGGTTACGCCACCTGGATTTAGCGCTGTGCGCATTTGATTGTTTAGATACGGGTACATATAATTGTAATTATATGCCGCGGTTTGCGATGCTGTATTTCCGGTTGTACTGCGCGCCGTGACCGCGTGCGCGGATTGCGTCATGGAAAATATTACGGCAAAGACAGTAAGAACCTTTTTCATTATGAAATAATTGTAGAAACTTTGGCAACAATAGACAAGCACAAAATATTTATAAAAAGTTGCAATTGCTAAAAATGCTGTTATAATTTCAGTACTTCGGGGCGTAGCTCAGTCTGGTAGAGTGCTTGCTTTGGGAGCAAGATGTCGCATGTTCGAATCATGTCGCCCCGACCATTAGAATTCCAAGTCGCGCATTGTCGCGGCTTTTTTCGCTTAGACTTTGTCTGCGCGTATCCTCCTAGTTGCTCAAACGACGCAAAACAGGCTTGTTTTCGCATACTCGGATTCGTGTGTCCGCCGCATGCTGCGGGTATTTGCAGAATGCATTGACTCTGGTATTCCCCGAACATTCGCAAATTCCCCCATAATATACCGGAATGTATACAATGCCCATTTTTGCCGAGTCACAATTTTGTTATAATGATAACATTGCATATAAATCAGGCGTTATTTTATTAGTGTCAAAAACAAACCAGCGTTTACCTATAGAATACCAATGTTTTTTACCGAAGCGTATACCACGTAGATTTGTCATATGCATAGTACCCCCAAGCCATTCTGTATATAAAAACAGAATTTCCTCACATTTATTCCCAGAAAAGTCTGCCCGATATAATTGAGTAAAATAAAATTCAAAAAGATTATCTGTTTCGTCAGCCGGTATTTTTATTTTATATCCATCCAATTGGACTTCTACTAATCCATTAGCTCTTTTCATATATTTTGCTAGAGACACATTAGATTTGATATCTAATACATCGCAAGAGTTTGAAAAGACAACACGAGCGGGTAAATGCATCAATATGTCTATAAAATTGTCTGTTCTTGGTTTGTATGTACCTGTCTTGGCGTTTTTTAATAATTGAAAAAACGTAATTATCGCAAACCAATAAGAACCTATATTCATCTGGTATTGTTTCATGAATGTTACATATCCGTCGTTTGTATAATTAAATAGATCTTTTAAATTTGAAAGCTCTATTTCCGTACCGTCTTCCTTCTCTACCGGTATAGGTATATCCAATTTTTTACAAAATAAATCATCTATGTTTTTTGCGTTTATAAATTGTTCTGTGCTATTTGATATAGTTTTTGCTAATTTTACCATTACAATCAATGTGATAATTGTAGAAATAAATGTAAGAAAAGCTATTAATATTCCCAAGACTTCAGAATTGTTTGAAATAAAAGAATGCAAAAGATTGATGTTATCAAACATAAAAGCAATAACAATACTCATATCGAAATCCTTTTATAGTAGCAATGGCGTATCCTACTATAATTCCTAATTTTTTTGATGTAAATAATTTAATTAACATTTGAACGCCCGTTCCTGGTCGGCGAAATTCTCATGCTTACTTGCAATCTGGAACAGAGTTTGCAGGTTGATGTGGGGTGGTATTTTGCTGTCCATGATGTCGTTGATAATCCGTGGCGACAGGTATGTCAGGTTCAGGTATTTATAAATCGTGCGTTGGTCGCGTTTTTCTGTGCTGGCAAGTGCTTTGACACCAATACCGCTTTCATAGGCCTTCTTGTATTTCCAACCGTATGCCAGGGCTTTGATTAGCATGGTTGCATTCATTCTCTGTTTTTGTTAATAAATCCCGACTACATCCAGCGTTTCTGTGATTTATGCATGTATGGCTGGACAGGTAGACGATCTGTTCAATAATAACCTGCTTGCCATCGGGACTCGTATAATATTCCATCGGTGTGGCCTGCGTGTTTATATAGCCGTCTTTTCTGAATGCGCCCAATTCATCCAGGTCTTCAATGTTTATAAAAATAGTTAGTTTGTGTTCGTGGTACACAATTCGGTCAATTAGCCCGCGGACCCATTCATCGCTGTATTCTAGTTGCTTCAATATCAACCGCGTCGCATCTGGCAATTGCTCCATATCAGAGTTTAAAAAGTCCCGAACATTATTACAAATGATCGCGTCAAAATCCCCGGCCGGCAGAGATATTGTGCCACATTTGTAATATTTATATTGCCGTAATCCTTTGTTCCCAGTTTTATTTTTGAACACTGCACCATCGGCGGTATATATCATATTGTGGAACAGCAACCCGCCACGGCTATATGCGGTGCGCCCCTTATGATTATTATTGTCTTGCAATTTTTGTTGTACGGCGTCAAACAGTTCTGCGGTAATAATTGCGGGATGTTGGCCATCAAAGACTTCCCCTGTCGATTTATTTGGCAATTTGCCCAGGTAAATCTGGTTCTTTAATATGCGTTCCACGATATTGGCGGTCATGATGCCGCCACCACGAGGTTCGCCTTTCTTGGTTATCCAGGCTTTACCTCGAATACCCATTGCAGCTACCTTGTCGCGACACGCCAGCAAGCCGGGGCTGTCCAGATATGCCTGAAATACCGCTTTTACCATTGGTATTTCTGTTTCATTCGGAACCAGTTTCCCAAATTTTACATCATAGCCCAGTGGCGGAACGCCACCAACCCACAGTCCCTTGGACTTGGTCGCGCGCATTTTGTCGCGGACGCGTTCGCTGGCGACTTCACGTTCAAATTCTGCGAATGATAACAGCATATTCAGTGTAAGTTTCCCCCATCGCCGTACTGGTGTCAAAGCTTTGGGTGATGGATACCAAATCGCATTTATGTGTTTCAAAATCCTTTTTCATCATACTTTTGAAGTCGTAAATGCTGCGCGACAAGCGGTCAATTTTATAGACCAGCACAACCTGAACTTTGCCATTACGAACATCGGTTAGCGGCGCTTGCAATCCGGGGCGCGCCATTGTCCCGCCGGAAATACCGCCATCGCTGTACGTCTTGAAGTGTTCCCAGCCCTGAAATGCCTGTGATGCGATGTACGATTTGCAGGCCAGTTCCTGGTTATCCAGACTGTTGAATTCTTGGTCAAGACCGCGGTCAGACGATTTACGAACATATACAGCACATTGTATTTTCTGCATAATTTTACCTCTTTGCTTATGGGTATTTGTGCTTACAAATCATCAAAAGTCCAGTGGTTTATTGGACTTGACTTGTGGCTTTTCATAAGCGGTAATTGCAACAAAAAAGGGGTATAAAATGAACGAATTAAAACAAATGTCACCCTATAAATTACGCGAATTATGGCGGCGATATTTTCAAAATAATGCCCGTCCGCAGTTGCGTCCATTATGGTACAAAATTCAATGCGAACGAACCGTGCAAAAGATAATCCAAAAACATATAACGCGCCTGAAAAGATATTCGACATCCCCGGAACTATGTGCTGGTCGGATGCACTCGACGAAATATCATATAAAGCCGGGCACACAGCTGATAAAAAAGTATCATGGACAAGAATATATTATAGACGCGATTGCCAACGATATGTTTCGGTATAACAGCGCAACATACAAAAGCCTGTCCGCCATTGCGATGGTTATCACAGGCCATAAGGTATCAGGCTATGATTTCTTTGGCTTTTATAACAAAAGGAACAAAGAATGATATATGGCTATATTCGGGTTTCAACTGACAAATAAAACCATAAAAAACAAAATCCGATGTAAGTTCACTGCGTGGGGCACATGCTGTGCTAACTATTGAATTTTTCTATATTATGTTATTATAAATATTGATAATTTTATTTGCATCTGATACCCTTAAAGTAATAAGTATAGGAGTTTTTATGTATGATATTGCCGCATATTTGGTTGATATAGATAAAGAATACAAGACTGGTGTTGCACAAGAACATTCCTATCGTCCGGCATTAAAGAAGTTATTTGAATCAATAAGTACATCTAAACCAGTTACCGCCATCAATGAACCACAAAGGGGCACTTTTGGGGCTCCTGATTTTATGATTAAATCCGGTGATGTGGTCATTGGATTTGCCGAGGCTAAAGATATTGGTGTTAATCGTCTGGATAATCTGTTTGATCGGGAAATAGAACAAAAGGTGCGTTATCTTGACGGATTGCCAAATTTAATATACACAGATTACCTGGAATTCAGATTTTATCAAGACGGTAAAGAAACGGCCAGAGTGAGAATAGCAGACTTTGATGGCAAAACTATCACGCCGCTGCCAGAAAGATATCAGACGCTGGTTGATTTGCTAAAGGATTTTTATACTATAAAAACAGCAACCATAAGATCGCCATTGAAGTTGGCCGAACTGATGGCCGGCAAGGCGCGTTTGATTGCAGATGTTATAAAAAGTGCATTAAATGAACAATCAGAAAACAAATCATTATATGAACAACTGGAATCATTTAGAAAAATTCTTATTCGCACAATGACAGAACAAGAATTTGCTGATATTTATGCACAAACGGTTGCATACGGTATGTTTGTTGCCCGTTTGCACGATAAAACATTGCATGATTTTACAAGACAAGAAGCAGCCGCTTTAATTCCAAAGACAGTACCATTTTTGCGTAAAATGTTTGATTATATTGCCGGAAACGACATTGATGAACGTATTGTGTGGTCTGTTGATAGTTTGGCAAGTATTTTCAGTTATACTGACGTTGCCGATATTTTAAAGGATTTTGGACGCAAAACCAAAACAACAGACCCGATAATCCACTTCTATGAAACGTTTTTAAGCAAATATGACAAGACATTGCGCAAAATGCGTGGGGTTTACTATACGCCACAACCTGTCGTTGAGTATATTGTTCGTGCAGTTGACGACATTTTAAAAACCGAATTCGGACTACCTGATGGGTTAGCAGACAAATCAAAAATTACTAAAAAAGTCCATTTACAAGGCCATGCCAAAGCCGAAGATAAGGAATTCCATCGTGTGCAACTACTGGACCCCGCAACTGGGACAGGAACTTTTTTGGCAACCGCAGTAAATTACATTCATGAGAAGTTCAAGAATAACGCCGGCATTTGGCCAAATTACGTTAAAAAAGATTTGTTGCCACGTATGCACGGATTCGAAATAATGATGTCCAGTTATACTATGGCACATTTGAAATTGGATTTGGTATTACGCGAAACTGGATATATCCAAGACGATGCACGTATAAATGATAAGATATTCCGTCAAGATAACCTGTTTGATGGTGATTTGGCACAGGTTGCACGTAACTCCGCGATATTAAACAGCAATAATCGTGTTGGTGTTTATTTAACAAATTCATTAGAAGAATCCGACCCAGATACACAAACACTATGGGCGGCACAATGGTTATCAGACGAAGCCAAAGAAGCCAATAACATTAAACAAAATGTCCCTGTTATGTGTGTGTTGGGCAATCCACCGTATTCAGTATCCAGTGCAAATATGAACGCTTTTTCCAGAGAATTGATAGCAAAATACAAAATAGGATTGAATGAGAAAAAACTTAATTTGGATGATGATTATATAAAATTTATTGCGCTGGGACAACATTACATTGAGAAAAACTGTAGTGGTATTTTGGCGTATATTTCAAACAATAGTTTTTTGGATGGTGTAATCCATCGTCAAATGCGTAAAAGTTTAATGGAATCGTTTGATAAGATTTACATTGTTAATTTGCATGGAAATAGTCGGTTGCATGAAAGCGCCCCAGATGGAACAAAAGACGAAAACGTATTTGATATAATGGCGGGCGTATCAATCAACATATTTGTAAAAACAAGCAAAAGCAAAAAATTAGCGGACGTATTTTATCGGGATTTGTATGGTAAACGTGATAATAAATATGATTTTCTGAATGAACATAGTTTGCAGGATTCAGAATTTCAAAAATTAAAACCTGTTGGACCATCTTACTTTTTTACACCAAAAGATTTTTCTTTCCAAAAAACTTGGGGTAATTTCATTTCGTTGTCAGACATGTTTTTATCATTTTCTTCTGGTGTTGAATCTCAGCAAGATAAAATTGCTATTCAATTTAAGAGTCAAGATATAAGAGATATTGTAGATAATTTAAAAACACTTCCGATAGATAATGTATGTGGTATATATACCCCCAAAAATGGTAGGGACTGGACAATAGAGAATGCAATAAAAGACGTTAAGTTGGCAAACTTTGATTATACAAAAATAGTGCCAATTTCATATAGACCATTTGATGCTCGATATACATACTTTACTGGACGTTCCAAAGGTTTCCTTGCTTATCCTAGAACAGATGTTATGGCTAATATGCAACAACCTAATTTCGGAATGATATTTAAAAGAGGCTTTGATAATTTGTTAGCTTCACCTGTGTTTGTTTCAAATAATATTATAGATAGAAGATGTTGGACTCGTGCTGGTATGCAAGGTGCTGAGCAGCTGGCACCGCTTTACTTATATGCCAATAACGAAAAGACACCTAACTTAAATCAACAAATCGTACGAGAAATAGAAAGCAAGATTGGACAAACAACACCTGAATCAATCTTTGATTATATTTATGGTGTTTTACACAGCCCATCATATCGTGAAAAATATCGTGAGTTCTTAAAGATTGATTTTCCACGTATACCTTACCCAGAAAATAAAGATAAATTCGAACACTACCGTAAATATGGCGAACAATTACGCAAATTGCATTTAATGATTGATGTGCCACAATCAAATGTCTCATTCCCAATGGGGGGCAATTGTATCGTTGGCAGGCCAAAATACGACAATGGTCGCGTGTATATCAATGAAATACAGTACTTTGACAATGTTCCACAAACAGCATGGGATTTTTATATCGGCGGTTATCAACCGGCACAAAAGTATCTGAAAGACCGCAAGGGCCGTACATTAACCCCAGAAGAAGTGATACACTATGAAAACATTATAACTGTATTACTTGAGACAGCCAGAATTATGAAAGAAATATGATATTATAAGGCCCAAAAGATATTCGATTTAGCGATGTGCTGATGAATGATGTAGTATATAAATTTAAGCGCTATGAAGATGCGAGTTTGGAATACTCTGGTATCAGCAAACGCCAAGGCGAAGGCATCGGCCTGTTTGACACCGTCCTGCCCCACGAAGATTATGAGATGATGTGATAATTGGAGTGCGATACCAAATACTTGCGGATCTTAAGTGACAACTATCAATGGTGTATTTTTTTGTGGTTTTAAGTATACGGATTTTCCTGTTTTTGTGAATACTTCTACCTTTATACTCTGCAATGGCGGGGTCTGGTTGCCACCAAACCAAAAGTCATAATAGTATAAGTTATCGTTTCCTTTAGTTAAAATAAAATTCGTATCCTTATACAAATCAAACTGCATTGGAATTAAATCTTTTCCTATAATGTGCAAAATACCAAACTGTATTTTAGTATTTCCTGTTTCGACATCTCTTAACCCCATATGTACAAGATTATGACCATTATTGATAATATTCATATCAAGGTGAAGTTGCAAAACAAAATCTGTGATATTTTGAGTGTTTTCAATAGGCTTTTTGCTTCGTTTTTCATAGTCTTCTTTTGAAATTGCTTGGACACATACCGAAAAAGAACCAGATATTCTGTCTTTTGGAGTTGTTTTATACAAACCAAAAATTAATGCAATAATGGCTGAATATACCCCAGCAATTTCAAAAACATGATCTGTATACGTAATTCCATAGGTTACGGCGGCAACCGTAGCTAAAACAATCAAGACCATTTTGGGCCATCCAATGTAATCGTCTACTATGTACCAGAAATTGCGTAGCTTTTTAGTTATATATTTAATCATTTTGATACCTTTTATCAGCACAGTGTAGCATATAGGTTTGTTGATTTTATTTTTCAAGTGTAATGGCACAAAATTTAATAAATTTCCCTGATACGGTATAATAAATTCCCTGTTATTTTACGGGATTTTTGATTAAAACGGACAGAAATCCGGTGTTTGTGCGAGGTTTACGTGGTCAAATTCACTGTAGATTCCCTGTTAATCCCTGAATTGGGGTATCATGTATGGGATTTTTGGCAAGTTTTTACTGACCGACCATGGTTTAATAAAAACAGGTGCCAAATGGTACCTGTTTTTATTAATTTTGGTTGTAACAATCATGAATTTAAACAACAGTCCGTTGGGTATGTCTCTCTGCGTGGTCACGTATGCTGGGAAAACACGATAATCGGAAATTAAAAAAGCCCGACAAGCGGGCGAAGAGAGGATGTTGTCGCCAACAGAGCCCCACAGTGTATTTCTTTATTGTAGATTGCTTTCCTATTCAGTCTGTAATTTAGAAATACATTGCGTATTGTAATTATAGGAATTAAAATGTCAAGAAAAAGGCAATAAACATGCGGATATTTGGTTTTGATTTAGGAATTGCAAGTATTGGCTGGGCGGTTGTTGATATAGAAAAAAATAATGACAACCCAGAAAGCGGACGAGCGGCGCTTGGTAAAATACAGCAATCTGGTGTGCGCATTTTCAGTGTTGCGGAAAACCCAAAGGATGGCTCTTCGTTGGCGGCGCCGCGTCGTGAGAAGCGTTCAATCCGGCGCATGTTACGCAGAAAAGCGTTGCGCATGAAAGAAGTCCGTGCACTGTTGGAAAATAGTGGCTTCGGTAATCAGAATATTGTTGTCGGCGCTGATGACATTGATGTCTGGGCTTTGCGCGGCGACGATGCCTTTTGCCGCAAATTGTCAGCGCGTGAACTGTCGCGTGTATTGATTCATATGGCCAAACATCGTGGATATAAATCTATGCGTAAATCTGCGGAAGAAAACGATACAGAAACAGGTAAAGTTCTGGTGTCTATTGCCAGAAACCGTGAGCGTATGGGTGAGTATAAAACAATGGCCCAGATGATTTATCGGACAAATTGCAATTGTGCGAAAAAATATCGCAATGGTGACGGGGTATATGATAATTCAATCCCCAGGGAAGAAATAGAACGAGAATTGGATTTAATTTTTGAAGCCCAGCAAAAATATGGGTTGTTTTCTAGAGAATTATTAGAAAACTATAAAAAAATCGCATTTCGTGTGCTTCCCATTCAATCTGTTGGAAAAATGGTTGGTGGGTGCACGTTAGAGCCAAATTGTCTGCGCGCGCCCAAAGAAGCCCCGACGGCAGAATTATTTGTGGCATTGACCAAGATAAATAATATGAAAATCGTTATAGATGGCGAAATGCGTTCTGTGAATGATGAAGAGCGTTCTGCGATCCTGGATTTATTGCGTAAAACACAAAAAGTTAAATATAAAACACTGCATAGCAAGATATGGAAAGGGCAAGATGTTGTTTTTCGTGGGGTAAAAGAAGAAACGCAAGACTTTTATTCTATGGTTGGATGGCATAAATTAAAGAAAATCTTGGATGATGCCGATATGGCTGATTTGCAAATGCTTGATAGGATTATAAAGGTTGTTGCAACCCAGAAAGATGATATTGCTATAGAAAAGGAATTGCGGCGTAAGAAAGTTTCAGAAAAGTATATTTCTGAATTAAAGGGACTGTCTACATCCAAGTTTATAAACTTGTCGTTGCAGGCATTGTATAAAATTGTGCCGGAAATGATGCGTGGGCTTACGTATGACAAGGCTTGCGAGGCAGCCGGATACAAAAACAAAATATCTGGTGAAGTAAAGGCTGATAATGGATGTATAACGGAAATTTCAGAATGGACGCGTGTGCCTGTTGTAAATCGTACGGTCGCCCAATTTCGCAAGGTTTATAATGCGCTGGTGCGGAAATATGGCATCCCAGACCAAGTAAATTTGGAAGTCGGTCGCGAATTAAAGAATAATTTTGACGATCGTAAGAAAATAGAACGTAAACAAAACGAAAATCACGATAAAACAGAAAAAGCTCGGGCAGAGTATGAAGCATTAATCAGCCGTAAAGCCACAACTAAAGAAGTTTTAAAATACAAACTTTACCAAGACCAAGGCGGCAAGTGTATGTATTCGGGAGAATCGATTGATTTGGGGCATCTTAACAATTATGAAATTGACCATATTTTACCGTATTCACGGTCGCTGGATAATTCTTATATGAACAAGGTTTTGGTTAAGTATACGGAAAACCAAGCCAAGGGGAATAAAACACCATACGAATATTTTGGAAATACCGCACGTTGGGATGCGTTTGTTGGACGAGTGTCTGCAATCAAGACCACTTTAGGGACGCATAAGATTTCAAATCTATTGAATAAAGATTTTGAGGCAAAAGAAGAGGATTTTCGGCAGCGCAACGCAAATGATAATGCATATGCCGCCCGCTATGTCAGACAAGTTTTAAATACCGCTTTCCCGGAATTGCGGGTTGATGTGCGTGCCGGGGCGTTAACCCATTATTTGCGTGGACAATGGGGACTGGAAAAATCGCGCACAGAATCAGATAGACATCATGCCCAAGATGCGATTGTTATTGCCTGTGCAACGCCGGGTATGGTTCGTTATTTATCAACGGTATCCGGATTGTTTGAAAATAAACGTAATGAGAAAGGAAAACCTTGGTGGGATAATTTGAAGAAAAATATTCAAGAGCCATGGGATGGTTTTCGTGCAGATGTTTTACAATCCCTGGATGACGTATTTGTTTCCCGTACGGTGCGCGGCAAGGCAACAGGTTCAGCGCATAAAGATACAATCAATTCACCAAAATCTAGTAAGGGGAGTTTAATTTTGCCGCGTGGGCGCGCAGATAAAGATAATATGTTCCGTATGGATATTTTTAAGAAGGATGGGAAATATGTAGTTGTGCCAATATTCGTGGCCGACACGGTTGATAAAAATCGTCAAGATATATTCTATCCGCAACCGGCCAAGGCAGAAAAGCCCGTCGTCATTGATGATACTTATAAATTTATTATGACCTTGCACAAGGATGATTATATCAAGATTATGACAAAATCGGGGATAGAATATGAGGGTTATGTAGTACAATGTAAAGCGGCTAAACAAACACAGTTTGTAATTTGTAGTGCAGATAATTCGACCATTTTTTCGAAGAAAACAGATACATTTGCTCCAAAAGATATTATTAAATCTGATAATGTTAAGTATGAAGTATCTGAGTTCAAAGACGGGAAATTAATTGCTATAAGTAAAAACGGTCTTGTTTTTGAAGCGGAGGCTCAGAAAAAACACAAACGTAATGGGGAAGATGAAAAAAGAAAAATAAAAACACTTCAAGAACTGGAAAAATGTGATGGCCAGAAAGAAATAGACATAAATACGTTTGTAAACTTACAAAAATTTCAAATAAGCGTGCTGGGCGATATGTCAGAGGTAAAATCTGAACACCGTGCGCCTGTTTGTGCCATAAAACCGCAATCAGAAAAAAGAAAAGGAAGGAAGCAACCTAAAAGGAATAAAAATGGGGTGGCGAATCCTTCAACTAACGAAACCGTGTAAATTATCGGTAAAGAAAAAGCAATTATTTTATGAATCAGATGATATCAAAACAACGATTCCGATAGAGGATTTATCGGTCGTTGTTTTGGAAACGGGTTTTGTGCAGCTTACAGGTCATGTTTTGGCAGAGTTTGCTGCAAATGATGTAGTTCTGATTACGTGTGATGCGTCGCATTTACCGTCGGGAACGTTTTTCCCATTTCACGATAATTCTCGATATTCAGAAATGGCTCATATTCAAGTTGTGGCCAGTGAACCATTAAAAAAGCGCGTTTGGCAATCTGTGGTACAGCAAAAGATTCTAAATCAGTCGGCTGTATTACGCGCATTTGGGATAGAAAATGCATTAAGTGAAATAGCAAAGCGCGTACAAAGTGGTGATAGTGATAATCGAGAGGCTCATGCGGCGCAATTATATTGGCGGTTACTATTTGGCGATTTTACGCGACGCGATGATGCGAATATTATAAACAAGGCGTTAAACTATGGGTATGCCATTGTGCGTGGCTGCGTGGCACGAAATATCGTTGCGTCCGGATTGCTGCCGTGCTTTGGTATTCATCATGATAATCAATTAAATCAGTTTAATCTGGTTGATGATATGATGGAGCCTTTGCGACCATTTGTAGATTTTTGTGTGGCAAAAATGGATTGGACCACGTGTTCGGATTTAGCGCCGGAATTAAAAAACAAACTAATATCAATATTATTGTGTAATGCAAATATGAATGGCGAGGCCATATCATTACTTAAATGTGCGGAAATAATGTCGGCATCATTGGCCAAGGTATTCAGACAAAAAGATTGTCGTTTATTGAGTTTGCCAGTGTTTGATCCATCTTTCTTCGATATGGGGGATTTTGACTAATGGCGCAATATGGGGAACGATTTATGAGAATGATAGTATTTTTTGATTTACCAACACTAACAAAACAAGATAGGAAACAAGCCTCTAAATTCCGTAACGCTTTATTAAAGGATGGGTACTATATGATGCAACTATCTGTTTATTCCAGAATTTGTAAGGGTGTGGCACAGGTTGAAAAACATGTCGGACGCCTAAAATGCTTGATTCCGCCAAGCGGAAGTGTTAGACTAATGACTGTCACAGAAAAGCAGTTCGCTGATATGGAAATATTGGTTGGCGAATCGAAAAAACAAGAAAAAATAGGGGCAAAGCAACTTGTTATGTTCTAGTTTTTCTTTAAAGAATTGCAAAATAACCCGCTATATTCAGCGGGTTATTTTGTCGGTATTATATCAAAACCGATTAGGAAAGCAATCTACAACGCCGCGATGATATAATCCCAATCGGCTTTGATTATATCAAAACCGATTAGGAAAGCAATCTACAACGCTGCACTTGATTGATTGTCCACGGATTGAATTATATCAAAACCGATTAGGAAAGCAATCTACAACGATTTGATGTTGTTTAAGCCTGCTAATGAAATTATATCAAAACCGATTAGGAAAGCAATCTACAACTATTGTCCCGTTTTACGGATAGATGGCAGAATTATATCAAAACCGATTAGGAAAGCAATCTACAACACAGGTGGTGTCCGATTTGTCAGGTCAATTATTATATCAAAACCGATTAGGAAAGCAATCTACAACCAAATCCCCCCACCACCCACACAAACGCCAATTATATCAAAACCGATTAGGAAAGCAATCTACAACCCGGTTGATATTGTTATTGCTTGCCGGTGTATTATATCAAAACCGATTAGGAAAGCAATCTACAACTGAGAACCGGCAGTAATCATAACTGCTGTAATTATATCAAAACCGATTAGGAAAGCAATCTACAACATCGTTCCTGTTTGATAATGGAACCCCTGCATTATATCAAAACCGATTAGGAAAGCAATCTACAACAGAATAGGTTTGATTGCTATTCTCGCCTTGATTATATCAAAACCGATTAGGAAAGCAATCTACAACCCGCCAGAACCACCAGACGAATAGTAATCGATTATATCAAAACCGATTAGGAAAGCAATCTACAACAGACGAACTGCGAATTACCGTAGATTTAGAATTATATCAAAACCGATTAGGAAAGCAATCTACAACCATGTGATTCTTCTGAATAGTATTTCATCAATTATATCAAAACCGATTAGGAAAGCAATCTACAACCCCAACGCACCACGCTTGATAAATGCGATTATTATATCAAAACCGATTAGGAAAGCAATCTACAACTTTTTGTTTCTTGGCATATGTATTTAATTAATTATATCAAAACCGATTAGGAAAGCAATCTACAACGCTTCCGAACGTATGCGACGCTATGCTATATTATATCAAAACCGATTAGGAAAGCAATCTACAACCATGTGATTCTTCTGAATAGTATTTCATCAATTATATCAAAACCGATTAGGAAAGCAATCTACAACCCCAACGCACCACGCTTGATAAATGCGATTATTATATCAAAACCGATTAGGAAAGCAATCTACAACTTTTTGTTTCTTGGCATATGTATTTAATTAATTATATCAAAACCGATTAGGAAAGCAATCTACAACGCTTCCGAACGTATGCGACGCTATGCTATATTATATCAAAACCGATTAGGAAAGCAATCTACAACCGAGAGTTTAAACTGCTTAAAAACGGACGAATTATATCAAAACCGATTAGGAAAGCAATCTACAACGACTTGAAGCACCGATAAATTCTTGCTGTTATTATATCAAAACCGATTAGGAAAGCAATCTACAACCTATCGAAATCTTCGATAGTTTCTCTATCCAATTATATCAAAACCGATTAGGAAAGCAATCTACAACGCCCGTTGATGTTATTTATTCCACCGATGCATTATATCAAAACCGATTAGGAAAGCAATCTACAACTGCGTACTTGCGTTTGTATTTTGCGATTGTATTATATCAAAACCGATTAGGAAAGCAATCTACAACCGTCTGCCGGTGCGCCTGCCGCGGCGATTTATTATATCAAAACCGATTAGGAAAGCAATCTACAACTGAACGGCGCAATTATTCAATCATTAAAAGATTATATCAAAACCGATTAGGAAAGCAATCTACAACGCGACATCAGGCCATATTTACGCAATAAGGATTATATCAAAACCGATTAGGAAAGCAATCTACAACTGCGTACTTGCGTTTGTATTTTGCGATTGTATTATATCAAAACCGATTAGGAAAGCAATCTACAACAATCTTTATCCGATAAATCCTTATCAGCATATTATATCAAAACTAATTAGGAAAACAATCTACAAGGAAGAGATGTTTATATATTTGTAGATTTTCATCTAGGCCATAATTAATTTTAATACCAATGTTTTTTATCACATATTAGTTTATATGATTTCCATGATATGTTCGCTATTATTTTACAGGAAATTTTGGTGGAGTGTGCAGGAATAGGCGTCACAAAAATACCGTCAAAGTTGGTGCTTTTATTATGTGTTAACTTTTATGTTTTTTAGGTATAATACGTTTTATGAAAAAATCTGATGTGAATTTTGTAATTGTGCCGCGGGGAGATGCGCATAAGAAATCTGATAACGTGAAATATGGTCGTGGTACAGCTGTTCGGCCAATTTCGGTTGTTGCGGGCGGCCCGGCTGTTGAAAAACGTGTTTCGGGCGATGGGGTGTTTGCATCCAACCACAATCTTTGGTGGGATAATGTAAAAAATGCCAAATTTATTTCCGGGCAATTACGTGTTATAGAAAATCCGGCGTATTCAATTCCGCGCACATTTATATCAAATGGTCATGTTTATGAAAGTGAGGCAAGGGGACTTCATTTATCCGAATTACCACGTAATTTTATGGCGTTAAATCGTGAACAATATATTGAATCAATTGGTAATTTTATAAACGATATGGCACAGTTGCGCCCCCAGATGTTTGTTGAAACGCGTTCCGCCGTTCCGGGCATCCAAGCAGAAGATAGCAATATGTTGGACAAGCTTTTGGGTGTTTTTAGTAATGTTATAACCGTACGCGATCGCAATTTTTTTCATGAATGTTACGAGTTTTTGCGTGACTTGCCAGAAAATCGTGAATTTGTGTTCTCGCATCGCGATTTGCATTCTGAAAATATTTTTATTAATCCTGAAACGGGCAAGGTTTCAATAATTGATTTTGAATTAGCCGGATATGAATCAAAATTTTCATTAATGTATACATATTCGAATATAGCACAGGCTGATGTTTGGGCGTTTGTGAATAAGTTGCCGCGGCGTGTTAATAATGATTTACAATTTGATTTCAACCATGATAAGAAATCAGTTTTTTACTTTATGCGTTGGGCAACGAATAAGATGGTTGGTCTTTTAAATACACCCAGGGATGGAGGCGAGCTGACAAAGTTTGCCGCCGAATTTGCCCAGCAATGTACGGAAATGCGCCAGGTAATGGGGCGTTTACTTAAAATTGAACGCATGAACGCGTCGTCTTTGGGTAAAAATCTGCCGGTGTTGTTCGAAAATCATGGCAAATAATTAAGTTTTTTGGCAACGGGTAAGAAAACACGCCTGTTGTGTATTGATTGCGTTCAGGTTTCGTTTGATGTATAATTAATGTAAAGGGGAAAATAAAATGGCAACAAAGAAAATAAAAAAACAAACCGCGCCTGTGGAGAAAACGCGTCCGGCGGCGGGTTTTGCAAATGCGCTTTATAACCGTGGGGCGCCGGTTCTTCTAGGCGAGGGGATTTTATTCGCTGTTGCGGCAATTGTACTGCTGTTAAAGCCGATTGCGGTTTTGACTGCGATTACATTTGTGCTTGGGGTGGCGTTGATGCTGCTGGGGTTATATAGAACTATTGCTGGTTTTGTTGCATCTCATCAGGTTGGCGGCGGCGGACTAGATGTAGTATTTGGTATTGTAAATATTATTTTGGGTCTTTTGTTTTGCATTTATCCGGCCGGTTCCATGATAAGTTTAATGTACATATTCTTGGTCATGTTTGCGTTCAAGGCACTTGGAACTCTAGTATTTGCGATAAGGATGGCGCATGCACGTTTTGGACATTATGTTCTGGACTTGATAATGGCGTTAATTTTGGTTGGATTGACAGTGGCGTTGATGTTCTGGCCTTTGGCTGGTATTGTCGCAATGGTTTATTATTTGGCGGTCACGTTGCTGATGTATGCCATTGCGGATTTATATATGTTTGTAAAGTTGCGTCGCTTTAGAAGCCGCATGGTCGCATAAATAAAATCCCCCGTTTGGGGGATTTGTTTTATTGCGGTGGTAAATTATGTAATTGTGGTCAATGACCTAATTGTCACTGTAAAAGCCGAGCAGGTCGCAGGTTCTCATCCTGGTGCTTACACAAAAATTAAACCACCCACAAGGGGTGATTAAATTTTTGGCGCGCCCTGCAGGATTGGTTATAGACCGACCTTGCAAAATTGCGCGTTGCGCAATCGGCGTTATTCCGCCTTTTTGCGGCGGTTCGACCTGCTTAATCGCAGGTTCTCATCCTGGTGCTTACACAAAAATTAAACCACCCACAAGGGGTGA
>CAMRSV010000011.1 GCA_947053455.1 uncultured Alphaproteobacteria bacterium | reverse complement strand
TCTCCAATCCGATGATCGCTGCGGTAAGGATTATAACCAATGTATCGGCTTGGATTTAGAAGCTGTTTCTAATATGTGCCCTGTCGATAAATTAGTTGCATGTCAAGAAAACGGCGTAACAAAAAGTATGTCCGAAATAGATGATATTATTCAAGGAATTTACCTGGGGTTGGACAACGCAATGTTAACGCAATGCCAATCAATCGTGACACAAAAAATGCTTGATTTATGCGGCGACACGCAATCATGCGAGTTGGCGTTTGAAGACGACAATTTGATTGGAACGGAAAGCCTGGTAAGTTATCAAAACAGCAACGGCGACTTTATAATAGAAGGGCTGATTTCATTTGGAAATGTAAAAGTAAAGCAGAAAACAGCTTCTTCATCCGAAAGTAGTGACGATGATGACAACAATAACAGCGACTATACCGAGGTGAATTTAAGCAATTACAAGATTGATATAAATGATTATGAGGATAATTTAAAGACAAAAGATGCAGCAGCCGCACGCGTTGTTGCCGCATTGCAGTCAACCGCCAATAAAATAAACCAGAAAATTGCAATTCTGACAAATGACCCTCAAATATCAATGTGCGTAAACGGGCGCAACTTGACGCGTATCACATCCGCAAAAACTACTCGGCAACAAACAACCGGACGTTTCCCGCACTTGCTGGATGCATCAATAATGGCGATTATGAATTCTGGATTGGAACAAGCAAGCAGAAATTATTCACAAAAATATAATAAGATGGTGGCAGAGGCAATCGAAGAGCAAAACGATCAGCTGAAATCAGCGCTATGTGCCGCCATGGCCATGAATCCAGGCAGCCTTATGGAATGTATTGAAGAAGACAAGGAAGGCAATTGTACCGGTGGCTATAAAGAAGCAAATCCGTTCTCAAATATGTTCGGCACTAGCACGGCAGGTATAAGCAGTAATGGCGACTTATACACCGTACGTCAAACAATTGATGGCGCAACAATTGAAGCACAAACAAAAGCAGCAACTCTGGGACGTGGCGAATTTATTCAGACTGACCAATTTGGCAATATGCTTGGGCGTGTAGAGGTTTCATCATCATACTCGCCACAAACCAACTCATGCACATTAACAACAACTACAATAAACTGTGATGAAACAGAACAAGTAAAAACAACAGACAACATGTATATTGGAAAAGCCAAGGGATATTCAGACGGATATTTCGGAACCGCACAATTGGGCTTTAATGACCTGCAGGTATCTGGAAGAAAAATAAAGAGAGTGACAATAACCACAGAAAAATTCCAAGGCATTTCGTGTAAAAAGTTTGCCGAACCGGTGGTTACATCAAACGCAATAAAGATGTAAAAAGCAAACCGCCCCACCATGGGCGGTTTTAATTTTATAAAGAAGTTATATACATAGATAATATTTAAATCGTGTACGTAAAGTATTCACATCCGACTGCGCAACGATAAACATTTTTTATATACTATAATTTAAATAATAAATAAAAATTACATACATAAAAAACGCCCCATTCGGGGCGTTTAATTTATAATTCAATAAATCACACGATTTATTTACCAGTTGCGCGACGCTTTACCGCAACTTCTTTTTTCGCAGTTGTCGCCTTTGCAGATTTTGGTGCATCTTTTGTGACCTTTGGCGCTGCAGCTTTAGCTGCCTTTGGCGCCTTTTCTGCGGTTGCTTTTTCTGCATCTGTTGCAACGGCTTTATCAGCATCTGCGGCAACAGTTTTTGCCTTTTTCGCATTTACATCGCGATCAACCAATTCAATAATCGCCATTGGCGCAGCATCACCATAACGGAAACCTGCCTTTAATACACGTGTATAGCCGCCCGGACGATTTGCATAACGCGGTCCCAAAACTGTAAACAATTTTTTTACAGTCTCATTGCTGCTGTTGCCCAGTTCAGACGCCGTCAAACGACGATTTGCAACTGTATCAACCTTGGCACGTGTAATCAGTTTTTCAACGACACTGCGCAAATCTTTTGCCTTTGGCAATGTGGTTTTAATCTGTTCTTTTTCAATCAAGTTCTTTGCCAAACCTACAAACAAAGCCTTGCGTGCATTTGTGTCACGATTAAAAGTGCGACCTGCTTTTGCGTGTCTCATTGATTACTCCTTTTTGTTTCCGCCCCATAGCATGGGGATTTTTTGAGACGCCACGACCTAAAAATTCTTTCAGAATCGTGTGTTAATTGTTTTCAATCCTAACAAATTTCCCACAAAGTGCAAGAAATTAAATTATATGAAATTATTAGAAGCAATTGACGGTTCATAATGTATTTAATCTACAAAAGAACCGACAATCGCACAAGCATCCACACAATTTAATTATTTATAAGGATCTTCGTATTTCTTGGCCAGTTCGGCGATATTTTCCGGCGGCCACCCCGGGACATCCATACCCAATCCCAGCCCCATCGCTTCCAATTGAACCTTTATCTCGTTCAAAGATTTGCGACCAAAGTTCGGGGTTTTCAGCATGTCTGCCTCGGTCTTTTGAACCAGTTCGCCCAGCCAGTTTATTTTATCATTTTTCAGGCAATTGTTCGCACGAACCGACAGTTCCAGTTCATCAACATGCTTCAACAATTTCGGGTCAAACGGCAATGCATCCTTGGCCTTTTCTTCTTCGGTCGGAACATTTGTCTGTGTTGGATCTTCAAAATTGATAAAGACAACCAACTGATCCGTCAAGATGCGCGCTGCCAAGGCAATTGCATCTTCTGGATTAATGGCGCCATTTGTCTTGACCGTCAATTCCAGTTTGTCGTAGTCCGTTGATTGACCCACGCGTGTTTCAGAAACGGCACTGGCCACATTCAAAATGGGCGAGAATATGGAATCAACCGGAATAACCCCCAGCGGCAGTCCATCGGCATGCGCAGACGCCGGCACATAACCGCGCCCCGTTGACAATGTAATTTCCATATCCAGATTTGCGTCTTTATCCAATGTGCAGATTTCGACGTCTTTGTTCATAACCTCTACCCCGCCGGCAGTTTCAATCATGCCTGCGGTAACAACGGCCGGACCTTTTACTTTCAGATAAGCCTTGTGCTGACCTTCGTTAATAGCCTTGAAGTAAACGCCCTTTAAATTCAGAATAATATCGGTGACATCTTCACGAACGCCGGCAATGCTAGAAAATTCATGTTGAACACCATCAATTTTAATATAAATCGGTGCGCACCCCTGCAGCGATGAAAGCAACACGCGACGCAGCGCAGTACCCAGGGTCAGCCCATATCCCTTTTCCAAAGGTTCGGCAACCAATGTTGCAATATTTGAATTCTTTTCATCAACCTTGATATTCAGCTTTTTCGGCTTAATCAAAGTCATCCAGTTTTTTTCAATCATGAATTATCCTTTCGGCTTAGTTTATTATTTTCACCAATTAAGGCACGCGACACAACTCATGCGCGCGTGAAGATTGTATATCACAACATACAAAAAGTCAAATGAAACTTCAAAAATTATGCGAAAAAATCGGGCAGTTTCCTGAAAAACAACAGGGATTTTATATATTTCATAGCATATAATTTTTTGATATACGACCAATAAGCATAAATCCGCCATACGGCGGATTTATATAATCGCAACAATATTACACGCGACGCACTTTCTTTGGGCGGCAACCATTGTGCGGAACACGTGTGGTATCCGTAATGGACTGTACAATCAGGCCGGCATTTGCCAAACCACGTACGGCGGATTCACGACCCTGACCAATACCACGCATCAAAACATCAACAGTTTTCATACCCATTTCCGCAACTTTTTTGCCGACGGCATCTGCAACAATCGTTGCGGCATACGGGGTGGATTTCTTTGCACCCTTAAAATTATTCGCACCAGCCGTCGCCCATGTCAAAACCGCACCCGACTGATCCGTGATTGTGATACGTGTATTATTGTTTGTCGCAACAACATGCGCAATGCCGTGCGATACTTTCTTTACAACTTTCTTTTTTGCTTTTGTAACAGCCATTATTTTAACCTTTTTTAGATGTCTTCAATTAACTATCGTGTTAATCTCTACCCTTGTTTTTTATTATAAATTTATGTAAATGTCCACAGATGCGACGTTGTTGGCAAGCGTAGTGTACAAATGCTACATAAGCGCGCCAACAACAACCAGATGCGCACATTTACAAAATTTATTTACCCTTTGTGGCGGAACCCGCAACAACAACTCGCTTTCCCTTGCGGGTACGGGCGTTGGTCTGGGTACGCTGACCGCGAACCGGCAAACGATTGCGGTGACGAATACCACGATATGCCTTCAAATCCTGAAGACGTTTGATATTCATCGCAACCTCGCGGCGGACATCACCTTCCACCTTGAAATTCTGTTCAATATAGTTCGAAATTTTAACAACATCCGCGTCCGTCAAATCCTTCGCGCGCAACCCGTCTTTTAATTTCAGGGCTTCACAAATCTGGGCGGCTTTGGCCGGCCCGATACCGTGAATATATTGCAACGCGATTTCAATGCGTTTTTCCGTCGGAATGTTAACACCTGCTATACGTGCCATCTTTTACTTTCCTTTTTATTTACTGCGTTCGCATTTCCTGCGCCCGATGTTTGTCCCAAAAATCTGCCGTCAGATTTCCGGGGTATTTTATTCTGCCGCATAATTTTATACTAAATGCGACAAAAGTCAAATCTTGTTTTGCCTTTCGCGATTAACTATCAAGACTAACCGCGGAAACGCCCCTTCTTTGGTGTCTTGGCGACAACGCCGCCATATTGTTTCGCAACCAGATACGATTGCGCCTGGGTCATTGTGTCCAGTACAACACCAGCCACAATCAGAACGCTTGTCCCACCAATAGCCAGCGGCATCCCAAAATGCGTATTTAGAATAATCGGCAACACACAAACCACCACCAGGTATGCAACACCTATCGCCGTGGTGCGTGATACAACAGAATCCAAGTAATGAATTGTCTGTTCCCCAGGACGAACACCCGGAATATAGCCGCCGGCATTCTTTAAATTTGTACTGGTTTCTTCGGAATTAAATATAACCGCGGTTTGAAAATACGCAAAAAACGCAATTAATACGGTATATAATGCGATATACGACCATGTTCCGGGCGAAAAGAAACCTATCACATTCTGAACGAACAAGTTCTCGCTTTGTACAAAGCGTTGAACAAACGCCGGCAGCATCATTATACTTGCCGCAAACACCGGCCCCATAACGCCCGACATGTTAATCTTCAACGGCAGATATGACGCATTTGTGTTCATTACACCATTTGCCATAACCTGGCGCGGATAAAGAATTTGAATACGACGTTGTGCCTGTTCAAAGAACGCAATTAATGCGATAATACCGATAACAAATGCGACGACCAACGCAATCATTGCCGGCGAGACCTGACCAACAGAGCCCAGCGAGAATAACTGCGCCACACCACTTGGTATCTGTGCAATAATTCCGGCAAAGATAAGAAGAGATGCGCCCTGTCCCAAACCGCGCGCGGTGATTTGCTCGGCCAACCACATTACAAATACGGTTCCACCAACCAGCGCGATAATCGCGGACAATTCAAATGCAAAACCCGGATTTACCACCGCGGCAACACCGTTCACCGGTGCCATTGATTCCAAACCGCGTACAACGGCCCACCCTTGAACTACCGCCAAAAATACCGCCAGGTAACGCGTATACTGATTGATTTTAACACGACCAGACTCGCCTTCCTTGCGCAGTTCGTTCAAAGATTTGCTGGTTGCCGTCAACAACTGTAATACAATCGATGCGGAAATATAAGGGAATATATTTAACGCCAACACCGACATGCGCGAAAGCGAACCGCCCGAAAACATATCAAACATGCCCATCATACCGCTGCCTTCACCGCTAAACAAATGCAAAACGGCCGATGCATTAACACCCGGCAACGGAATAAAAGAACCGATACGATATACAATCAAAGCCCCAAGCGTGAACATGATACGCTTTTGCAAATCGGTCATATTTCCAAAAAATTTTTTTATGAATTTCATGCGTATTACAGAATGTTGGCAACTGAATGCATCCAAAACCGGATGCATTCGGTCGCATATTATTTGTTTTTGATTGAACCGCCGGCCTTTACAATCGCGCTTTCCGCCGATTTAGACCATTTTTCGGCAACAATGTTAACCGCGGTTTTGATTTCGCCCTTAGCCAAAACTTTCAAACCGGACATTTTGCGGTTGATGATTTTTGCCGCCAACAGGGAATCAATTGTAATCGGTGATTTGGCATCAATCTTGCCCGATGCAATAAATTTTTCAATATCGCCCAGATTTATTGTAACGTACTGTTTCGCGAACGGATTGTTAAAACCAAATTTCGGGAAACGACGCAAAATCGGCATCTGACCTCCCTGGAATGTCGCCTGTTTGCGTGATCCGCTACGCGACTTCTGCCCCTTGTTTCCACGGCCGGATGTTTTACCCATACCAGACCCGATACCACGACCAACACGTTTTACATCTGCGCGCGCGCCGTAATTGTCCATCAGTGCATTTAATTTCATTTTATTTTTCCTTTTTCCTGATTAGGACTCTGGACTTCAAATGAAACCTTCGCTACGCTCGGTTTCATAATATTTTCCTTTCGTCCTATGACTATATTATATAGTCTCTTTTCGCACGCACACAAGTTGGCGCGTACTCGGTTTAATTATTATTCCACAACTTCAACCAGATGGGAAACCTTTGCCACCATTCCACGAACAGATGGCGTGTCAGTTAATTCCTTGGTCTTACCAATGCGTCCCAATCCCAAAGCCTTTATAACCTTGCGCTGATCTTCCGGACGGCCAATAAGGCTCTTAACTTGCTTTACAACTATTTTTGCCATTTTATTACTCCGTTATCTCTAAACGCAATGCGTTATTTGTCTTCTGCGACTTCGGCTGCATCAGCTTTCTTGCCTTCACGACCGGCAATGATTTCCGCAACAGTCTTGCCACGACGCGCCGCAACAGTTTTCGGCGAATTCATTTTGCCAAACGCCAAAAATGCCGCACGAATCATGTTGTTCGGATTGTTCGAACCCTGGGATTTAACGACAACATCCTGAACCCCCAAGCATTCAAACACTGCGCGCAATGCACCACCGGCAATTATACCAGTACCGGGAACGGCGCTACGTACAACCAATTTGCTGGCGCCATATTTTGCATCAACGTCATGGTGCAATGTGCGACCTTCTTTCAGCGGGACGCGAATCATTTTTGCCTTGGCGGCCTTTGTCGCCTTTTGAACGGCTGATTGCACTTCCAGTGCCTTACCTTTACCGAAACCGACGCGACCTGCTTTGTCACCGACCACAACCAAGGCCGAGAAAGACATATTACGTCCACCCTTTACAGTTTTGGATACGCGGTTGATGGAAACCAATTTGTCCACCAAGTTATCCGTCTGCAACTTTTTATCATCAAAACGTGCCATTATATAACTCCGTATATTATTTAGATTCTAACGCCGCCTGCGCGGATTGCCTCGCACAGTGCCTTTACACGGCCATGATAGCGATAACCGCCGCGATCAAAATAACAGTTGTCCGCGATGCCGGCCTTGACCGCGCGCGCCGCAAACGCCTTGCCAACCAGTTCGGCACCAGCAACATTCCAACCATTGCCCTTGAAATCTTTTTCCTTGGACGACGCCGCACATACAGTGTGACCGCGTTTGTCGTCAATAGCCTGGATTTCAATATGGCGTTCCGAACGGAAAACCGACAGACGAATCTTGCCAGGATTTTTTCTTTTCAGCGCACCGCGATTGGCCAGCGTGCGTCTTTCTTCTGTAGACAAATGTTTTAACATTTCGTTTCCTTTTTTCCAATTCCCGTAACAGCGGGAACTATCACCTAGTTATTATTTCTTTTTACCTTCCTTGCGGCGGATTTTTTCGCCCTTATAGAAGATGCCCTTACCCTTGTACGGATCCGCTTTGCGAATCTTGTGGATTTTATCTGCAAACAAACCGACCTGGCACTTATCAATACCGCGGATTGTGAATTCTGTCGGCGCACCGCCGATTTCAACCGACAACCCAGCCGGGATTTCCATAATCACATCATGAGAAAACCCAACGACCAAAACCAATTTGTTACCGGAAACAGACGCCTTGTATCCAACGCCCTTCATGTACATTTCTTTGGCAAAGCCTGTGGACACGCCTTCAACAGCGGAACGAACGTTGCGGTTCATTGTACCCCACATTGCGCGAGAAGTTTTATCTTCTGCATCTTTTGGCGTAACGACAACCTGGTCGGCTTCAACAACAACATCAACAAGACCTGCATGTTTTGTGTCCAAGGACAATTTCAATTCGCCCTTAGGCCCTTTGACCACCAAGGCATTATCGACAATTGCCGCCGACACGCCTTCTGATAATTTTACTGGATATTTTCCTGCACGAGACATAACTTAATCCTCACTTCTATTATATAACCTTGCACAGCACTTCGCCGCCGACATTCATCAGGCGCGCCTTGTGGTCGGTCATAACGCCGTTTGGTGTGGACACGATTGCGATACCCAGCCCATTTAAAACCTTGGGCATTTTTGCGCTGCCAGAATAAACGCGGCGCCCCGGTTTGGATACAACCGATATTTCCTGGATTGCACCGTTTCCGCCGACATATTTCAAATCAACAATCAAATTTGCGCGGTGTTCGTCAATCTGTTCCTTGCGGAAATCTGTGATGAAACCTTCTTCTTTTAATACAGCCAGAACCGCTGCACGCAGTTTGCTGTTCGGAACAACTATGGATTCTTTGCCGGCATTCTGACCATTACGAATGCGGGTCACCATATCTCCGATTGGGTGTGATAATGACATCTTTTACTCCTTCTCTGCGGGTACGCCCGCATTGTTTACATCAGCTGCATTGTCCACAACTGACACTTGTTTTGATTACCAACTTGACTTACGTACACCCGGCAGTTTACCTTCGGACGCCAAGGTACGAACCTGTTGGCGACACAGACCGAACAAGCGGGAGAAACCGCGGGCACGACCCGTGACAGAACAACGATTACGCAGACGCGTCGGATTGGCATTGCGCGGCAGTTTCGCCAACTTTTTCATTGCCTCCATACGTTCGTCTGGTGTTGCATTAACAGACATTTTAGCCTTAATCGCTTCACGCTTTTTGGCATATTTCGCGACCAATTTTTCACGTCTTTGTTGTTTGTTTATTAACGCCAATTTAGCCATTTTTTTTCCTTACTCTAATTATTTCAAAACCAACGGCAAGCCGATTTTTGTCAGCAATGCGCGAGCTTCTTCGTCAGTTTTCGCCGTCGTCGCGATAACAATGTCCATACCACGGATTGCATCGATTTTATCAACCGAAATTTCCGGGAATATCAAGTGTTCCTTGATTCCAAAGGCATAGTTTCCACGACCATCAAATTTTGATTTTGACAAACCACGGAAATCCTTTACGCGCGGCAATGCAACCGTAATCAGTTTATCCAGGAAATCATACATTCTTTTACCACGCAGCGTCACCTTTGTACCAATAGGCTGACCTTCGCGCAGACGATATGTCGCAATGGATTTTTTTGCACGTGTGATAACGGATTTTTGAGCCGCAATCGCGGTCAAATCTGCCACAGCCGCATCCAGTTTCTTCTTATCAGAAACAGCTTCGCCGACACCCATGTTCAACACAATTTTGGACAGTTTCGGAACTGCCAATGCATTTGTGTACCCAAATTCTTTTACCAGTTCGGGCACAATGTTCTTTTCATAAATTTCACGCAATCTGCTTTGCATTTTTTATTCCTTCACGTTTGGTCCCCGTAACAGCGGGGAACGATTGTTTTTACAGTTCCGCGCCTGATTTTTTAGCAACACGAACTTTTTTGCCCGCGTCAATTTTATATCCAACGCGTGTCGCCTTTTTTGTTTTCGGATCCAACAATGCGACATTGGAAACATGCACGGGTGCCTCACGGTCAATGATGTGCCCCGGCTGTCCTTCGGTCGGCTTTACATGCCATTTGCGACGATTAACACCTTCGACCACAACGCGTGATTCAGACGGGCGCGCTTCCAGCACTTTACCTTTTACGCCTTTGTATTTCCCCGAAATAACTACGACTTCATCGCCTTTCTTGATTTTCATTTTGCTCGCCTTTATCTAATATTATATGACTTCCGGTGCCAAAGACACGATTTTTTGAACGTCGTATTTGCGGCGCACTTCACGGGCAATCGGCCCAAAGATACGTGTGCCAATCGGTTCAAAATTGTTTTTGTTAATCAAAACAACCGCATTGTCATCAAAGCGAATGATTGAACCATCAGGACGCTTTACCGGGAACTTTGTGCGAACGATAATCGCACGTTGAACCGTACCCTTTTGAACCTTGCCACGCGGAATGGCTTCTTTGATTGCGACGACAATTTTATCGCCGACTGTCGCATAGCGACGATGAGAACCGCCTAATACCTTGATGCACATTGCCTTGCGCGCACCAGAGTTATCAGCGACCGTCATAACTGTTTCATTTTGTATCATTATCTATATCCTTGTCCTGCGAACGGGGCAATCCCCCGCTGCTTTGTTATAGGTTCCGACTGCCCTGCCCTAAAAATAGGCCGACCTCAAAGAACCCGTTGTGATTTAGTCAACGACCTGCACACCTTCGTCCTTGGAAACGCCCACGCGTCCCTTTACAACCCAAGATTTTGTCTTGGAAATCGGACGATGTTCTTCTATTGCAACGATGTCACCAACTTTATATTCATTGGCTTCGTCGTGCGCCTTATATTTTTTGTTCTGCTTTACGAACTTTCCATACAGCGGATGACGGAAACGGCGTTCCACTTCCACAACGACTGTTTTGTCATTTGCTGTACTTGTCACAGTTCCCTGCAGTATACGTCTTGGCATAACTTTAGTCCCTTACGTTGCTTAATTCCCGGTTTTTCGCCCGCAGAGATACCCTCTACAGACAAAACCTGTGAATTAATTTCTTTGTTTTACTTACCTGATTTTGGCATATGATAACTAAATTTTTAGAAATCTCAACAAAAATCAGCAATTTTTATTTCGCAGCGTTCAATTTTGTCTTAACACGTGCAATTTCACGACGTGTTTGACGCATAACGTGCGTTTTCGGCATTTGACCGGTCGCATGCTGAAAGCGTTGGTTCATCTGTTCTTTTTTCAAATCAACCAATTTGCTTTTCAGCGCTTCGACTGTCAATGCTTCTTTTTCCACTTTTTTTTCTGCCATCTTAATTACCTTTTTTGCCTTTGTCCCCATAATCGGGATGCGCAATTAGTTAACTTTACGTTCAACAACTTTGGTCTTAACCGGCAGTTTTGCCGCCGCCAACGCAAACGCTTCGTATGCGATTTCCGGTTTTACACCATCCAATTCGAACATGATGCGACCCGGTTTTACGCGGCAAATCCAGTATTCAACCGCACCCTTACCTTTACCCATACGGACTTCCGCCGGTTTTTTGGTAACAGGAACATCCGGGAATATGCGAATCCACAGTTTACCCATACGCTTCATATGACGAGTTATCGCACGACGCGCAGCCTCAATCTGGCGCGCGGTGACGCGTTCCGGTGTCATAGCCTTCAGTCCAAACGAACCGAACGCCAATTCACTACCGCCTTTGGCGGCGCCGTGAATACGACCCTTATGCTGTTTGCGAAATTTTGTTTTCTTTGGCATTAACATGATAACAACCTTTATACTTTCTTTATTTTTGATTTCTCGGCACCATATAGGATACCGTCAAAAATTATTTGTTTCTTCTTTCGCTACTGCCGGCATATTCGGCGGGTCTCGCCATTTCGGATGCCAGCTTTTCCTTGTTCACAACGTCGCCAGTGTAAATCCATACTTTTACACCAATAACGCCGTATGTTGTCTTGGCCTGAATAGACGCATAGTCAATGTCCGCACGCAATGTATGCAACGGAATACGACCTTCGCGGATTTGTTCGCTACGCGCGATTTCAGCACCATTCAAACGACCCGAGCACATAACCTTGATACCCTGGGCGCCCGCCTTTTGGGCGTTCTGAACCGCTTTTTTCATTGCACGTTTGAATGAAACACGGCCTTCGATTTGCTGCGCAATGTTCTGCGCAACCAATTGCGCGTTCAAGTCCGGACGACGAACTTCAAAGATATTCACAACAACTTGATCATTTTTAACCAGTTTCTTGATATCGTTGCGCAACGATTCGATATCGGCACCATTTTTACCGATAATCATACCGGGACGAGAAGTGTGGATTGTAACCACGACTTTCTTGGCAAAGCGTTCAACAACAACTTTCGCCAATCCGGCCTTTTTCAGTTTCTTTTCAATAAATTTACGAATTTTAATATCTTCGGCCAACAGGTTTGCATAATCTTTCTTACCTGCAATCCAGCGTGAATCAGTAATCTTGTTGATACCCAGACGCTGTGAAATTGGCGATACTTTCTGTCCCATTTCTTTTTTCCTTATTCTAATGACTGGTGTTCTTGAAGCTTTTGGCTTTATTCAGGATAATTCCATACCACCCGTCATGGCTTGATTATTTGCTTTTTACTTCTTTTTTTGTTTTTTTCGATGGCGCCACACCCGATTCCAATACAATTGTCAGATTCGAGAAAGGTTTCAAAATCGGACGCGCACTGCCGCGCGGCCCGGCCATGATGCGTTTCATTGTCAACGCCTTGCCACACCAAATTTCCTTAACGAACAATGTGTCCGCCGGCAGATTTTTGTTGTGTTCCGCATTGGCAACTGCTGACAGCAAAGTTTTCAGAACTTCGCCTGCAACACGCTTTTTCGAAAATTTCAAGATATCAACCGCACGGTCAACCGGCTGACCGCGAACCATGTCGCAAACCAGATTCAATTTCTGGTGGCTGACGCGGATCATTTTATTGAACGCGCGAACCTGATTATCTTTAATTCCATATCTTGTCGTAGTCATAACTGTTTTACCTTATATTTATGATTTCAGTGCGAAATCAGAAATTATTATTTCTTGCCGGCGGCCGCTTTTTTATTTGCCGCATGGCCTTTGAACGTACGTGTTGGCGCAAATTCACCCAATTTATGTCCAATCATATCTTCAACAATTGAAACCGGGATAAATTTATTACCATTGTGCACTTCAAAAGTCAGCCCAACCATCGGCGGCACAATCGTGCTGCCACGGGACCATGTTTTAATCGGCTTGTGGTCATTATTTTCATTCGCCGCCGCGGCCTTTTTCAAGACAGAGGGATGAACATAAGGACCTTTCCATACTGAACGAGACATTAATTACTCCGTTTTTCCTGCGTCGTCGGTGTCAGTGCGACACCGACGGCTTTATATTATTTTTTCTTTGCCAAATGTCTGCTACGGATAATCATCTTGGCAGTACGTTTGTTGCTGCGAGTGCGATAGCCCTTCGCCGGGATACCGGTGCGAGATACCGGTTCGTGTCCCTTGGAGTGACCGTTACCACCACCCATCGGGTGATCATTCGGGTTCATGGCCATACCGCGAACGGACGGACGGATACCCAACCAACGTGCACGACCCGCCTTACCCAGGTTGACATTACGCTGTTCCGGATTCGAAACGCTGCCAACTGTCGCCAAGCAATCTGAATGAACCTTGCGCAGTTCGCCGCTGTTCATTTTAATCTGGGCATAAACACCGTCTTTACCCATCAACTGGGCATAGCAACCCGCGCTGCGTGCCAACTGGCCGCCTGCACCCGGTTTCAGTTCAACGTTGTGAACAATTGTACCAATCGGCATGTTTTTCAACGGCATTGTGTTGCCCGGCTTGATGTCTTCACGTGTACCGGAAATAACCGTGTCACCCGCCTTCAAATCACGCGGTGCCAAGATATATGAACGAACACCGTCCGTGTATTCAATCAAAGCAATGAATGCGGTGCGGTTCGGGTCATATTCCAGACGAACAACCGTCGCCGGAATTCCGGTCTTTTTACGTTTAAAATCAATCAAACGATATTTACGTTTGTGGCCACCACCCTGATGCATAACGGTGACATGACCAAAGTTATTGCGACCGCCCTTGGATTTCAAACCAACGGTCAACGCCTTTTCCGGTGCACCATGGTGCAGTTCGCTGCGGTCAATTTGAACTAAACCACGCGTACCCGGTGTTGTCGGCTTATAATGCTTTAATGCCATTTTGTTCTTACCTTTGTTTCTGCCCTGACACTAACATCCCGCAAATACGGATTCTCTGCCAGCGCTGTTCTTTTTTATTATATGTTTGCGGACAAATCCAATTTTGCATCTGCCGGCAATGATACATAGGCCTTTTTCACAGTACGCTGTGTGCCTGTGCTGCGTCCACGGAATGTTTTCACTTTGCCCTTGGTGACAACAATGTTGACCTTGGTCGGTTTTACATTGTAAATCGCCTCAATAGCACGCGCAACATCTTCTTTGGTCGCATTTGCGGCAACTTCGAATGCAATCGCATTGCTTTCGGACAATTTTGCCGCCTTTTCCGAGATTATCGGACGACGCAGTATACTATAAATACCAGCGGTCGCAACGATTTTTTTCTCTGTATTAACTTTTTTTTCTGCCATTTTTTAACCTTTTCGATTACGCCAATCTTGTCTCAATCGCCTTGACCGCATCAGCCGTCAAAACCAACTTTTCATGTTTCAAGATATCCAAAACATTCAAACCGATTGTCGGCAAAGCGTCAATATTTGCAATGTTTGCAGCAGATTTCTTGAAATTTTCATCCAAAGATTCCGCCCCGACAAACAAAGCGGATGCCCAACCCAGTTTTTTCAACTGTTTTGCAAAGGCGTTCGTCTTGGTCGCAGTCAATTTTTCAGAATCAATAACAACCAATGTGCCATCTTTAACCTTGGAAGACAAAGCCATTTTCAAACCAAGGCTGCGAACTTTTTTAGGCAAATCGATGCTGTGATCGCGAACAACCGGACCGTGAACAACACCACCGCCACGCATGTGAACATTGTATTTTTCACCCTGACGTGCATTACCGGTCTTTTTCTGCTTAAATGCCTTTCTGCCACTGCCTTCGACATCGGAAACAGTTTTTACCGCATGCGTACCCGCACGGGATTTTGCACGCTGCCATGTGACAACACGATGCAGAATATCCGCGCGCGGCTCTAATCCAAAGATTTGGTCTGCCAATTCAACTTTGCCAACCGCTTTGCCATCAAAATTTATAATGTCTATTTGCATTTTTTTCACCTTACTCTTGCTGTCGCCCATATATTATTCCGCAACAGTTTCTGTTTCGGTTTCTGTCGCTTGCTGTGCGGCGTCATTGTTGTTGTTCAACGATGTCGGAACCGGCAAATCAGCGTGTTCTTTTTTAACCGCGTCGGTTACCAGTACAAACGTACCGTTTGCACCCGGAACGGCCCCTTCAACGAAAATCAGATTTTCCGCCACATCCGTGCCGAATACTTTCAAATTCTGTACTGTAACGGTTTCATTGCCCATCTGACCCGCCATTTTCTTGCCTTTCAAAACACGACCCGGCCATTCACGCATACCCGTACCACCGATTGAACGATGCGCCTTCAAAACACCGTGTGTTGCTTCCTTACCGCCAAAGTTATGGCGTTTCATCGCACCCTGGAATCCCTTACCTTTGCTGGTCGCTTGAACATCGACAAATTGACCGGCAATAAAATGAGACGCAGACAACTGTGTTCCCGCCGGGATTACACAATCGTCAGTTACGCGAAATTCTACAACTTTGCGATATGGTTTTACACCGGCTTTTTCCGCCGCCACCATTTGAGGCTTTGCAACATGCTTTGCCTTGGCTTCACGCAGCCCCAAAATATTGGCTACATAACCATTCTTGTCCATTGTACGATTTCCGATAACTGCGCAATCACCCACTGCCAAAACCGTTACTGGGTGCGCCACGCCACCATCATCATACAGGCGTGTCATTCCTATTTTTGTTGTAATTAATCCGCTACGTTTCATTTTTATTTGCCTTTTTTCTGTCAGAGGTTGGCACGTTTTATAATTGCATCCCACACCAACCTAACAATTTACAATTTAATTTTTACATCTACACCCGACGCCAAATCCAACTTCATCAAAGCATCAACAGTCTGAGGGGTTGGATTAACAATATCGACAACCGCTTTATGATTGCGAATTTCGAACTGTTCGCGCGACTTTTTATCGACGTGCGGCGAACGGTTGACTGTAAATTTCTTAATCAATGTCGGCAAGCGAACGGGCCCAACGACATCTGCGCCGGTGCGCTTTGCAGTTTTGACTATTTCATCCACCGATTCAATCAATATACGGTGATCAAACGCCGTCAATTTTATGCGAATTTTAGATGCAGGTACCATTTTGTTCGTTTTCCTTATTTTTACCCGGGCCGGTAATCACTGGCGTTTCATCCAGTTACACCGACCCGATTTATTACATTATTTGATAATTTTCGATACGACACCAGCGCCAACCGTGCGTCCGCCTTCGCGGATAGCAAAGCGACGACCTTCGTCCATAGCAATAGGAGCAATCAATTGCACCGTGATACGGACATTGTCGCCCGGCAGAACCATTTCTTTGTCCGCCGGCAGTGTGATTGTACCGGTTACGTCTGTCGTGCTGAAGTAGAACTGCGGACGATAGTTCGAGAAGAACGCCGTGTGGCGGCCGCCTTCTTCTTTCGTCAAGATATAAACTTCAGCTTCGAATTCTGTGTGCGGGGTGATGGAACCCGGTTTGCAGATAATCTGACCACGTTCAACATCTTCCTTCTTGGTACCACGCAGCAACAGACCAACGTTATCACCAGCTTCACCCTGATCCAACATTTTGCGGAACATTTCAACACCGGTTACAGTTGTTTTCTGTGTCGGACGCAGACCAACGATTTCACATTCGTCACCGACTTTGATAACACCGGATTCAACACGACCCGTCACAACGGTACCACGACCGGTGATGGAGAATACGTCTTCAATCGGCATCAAGAACGGTTTGTCAACCGGACGTTCCGGCATCGGGATGAATTCATCACAGGCCTTCAACAAAGCATCAATAGATTCTTTACCCAGACCGTCAGATTTTCCTTCCAATGCAGAAACAGCGGAACCACGGATAATCGGAGCATTGTCGCCGTCGAAATCGTTCGCAGACAACAGTTCACGGATTTCCATTTCAACCAATTCCAATAGTTCAGCGTCATTCGCCAAATCGCACTTGTTCAGGTAAACAACGATTTTCGGAATACCAACCTGGCGCGCCAACAGAATGTGTTCGCGTGTCTGAGGCATCGGACCGTCTGTCGCGGCAACAACCAAAATTGCACCGTCCATCTGAGCCGCACCGGTAATCATGTTTTTAACATAGTCAGCGTGCCCCGGGCAGTCAACGTGCGCGTAGTGACGTGAGTCCGTTTCATATTCAACGTGAGAAGTGTTAATTGTTATGCCGCGGGCCTTTTCTTCTGGGGCGTTATCGATTTTATCAACACCCTTTTCTTTGTCGGCGCCGACGCCATAGTAGTGAACGATAGCGGCAGTCAATGTCGTCTTACCGTGGTCAACGTGACCGATGGTACCGATATTAACATGCGGCTTGGTTCTTACGTACTTTTCTTTTGCCATAGTTTTCTCCTTAGGCTTGGCTTGTTAATCGATTTAGATAGATGATTTCCGATTTTATTTGGATTTCAACCCTAATAATAAACCAGAAATCAAAAATCACAATCTTTTTTTTATTTTGTCAGTTTTTTTATAACTTCATCTGCGACGTTCTGCGGAACTTCGTCATAGTGAGACAATTCCATATACGGATTTGCACGCCCCTGGGACAAAGAACGCAATGTCTTGACATACCCAAACAGGTTGGCCAACGGAACAAACGCCGAAATCAGCTGATTGCCGAACTGGGTTTCAATTCCATTGATTTGGCCGCGACGGCTGTTAAGGTCACCAATGATGTCCCCGACATATTCTTCCGGTGTATTGACCGAAAGCTTCATAATCGGTTCCAGCAATTTGGGCGCCGCTTTTTTCATCGCTTCGCGGAAGCAAGCACGCGCCGCAATTTCAAAGCACAATACATTAGAGTCAACTTCGTGATATTTACCATCTACCAATGTTGCCTTGAAATCTACAGTCGGATAGCCAATCAGAACACCTGTCTGCTGCGCTATCTTCAAACCCTTTTCAACACCCGGGATGTATTCTTTTGGAATCGCACCACCGACAATCTTATTTTCGAATTCGTAACCCTGACCCGGTTCCAATGGCTGGAACTCAATCTTGACCTGGGCGTACTGACCCGAACCACCGGACTGTTTCTTGTGGGTGTATTCTTCAGTAATCGGTTTGCGGAATGTTTCGCGGTATGCAATGCGCGGTTCACCTACATTAACATCAACCTTGAATTCACGCAGCAAACGATCAACTAAAATTTCCAAGTGCAGTTCGCCGACACCCGCCAAAATCGTCTGGCCAGATTCTTCGTCAACGGAAACACGGAAAGAAGGATCTTCCTTGGCCAACGCCTGCAAGCCCAATGACATCTTTTCAATGTCTGCCTTGGTCTTGGGTTCAACAGCGATGCTGATAACCGGTTCGGGAACATGAATGTTTTCCAGAACAATCGGATTGGATTCATCACACAATGTATCACCGGTAATCGTTTCTTTCATACCAACCAATGTGATAATGTCACCGGCCGACGCTTCCTTGATTTCTTCACGATTATTAGAATGCATCAACAACATGCGGCCAACGCGTTCACGTTTATCGCGGTTGGAATTGTAAACATATGAACCAGATGTCAGCTTACCAGAATAAATACGGATGAACATCAGATTTCCAACAAACGGGTCATTTGCAACCTTAAATGCCAGCGCGCTGAACGGTTCTTTCGAATCAGCCTTACGTTCTGCAGCCGTTTCGCCGTCCATTTTGGTTCCCTTGATCGCAGGAATATCCAACGGGCTCGGCAGATAGTCTACAATAGCATCCAACAGAGGCTGTACCCCCTTGTTTTTGAACGCAGTACCGCACAAAATCGGGTTGAAGTTCTGGTTAATTGTACCCTTGCGGATTAATTTTTTGATTGTTTCTGTATCCGGAACCTTACCATCCATATAGGCTTCCATGATTTCTTCATCCAGCGTTACAACTTCTTCAACCAATTTGTTGTGCAGCTCTTCAGCCTTGGCCTTCAACTCTTCCGGAATTTCTTTTATATGCGGTTCTTTACCTAAATCATCTTCCCAAACAATTGCGCGCATTTCAACAACGTCTACGACGCCGATAAAATCCGACTCGGCACCAATTGGGAAATTAACAACCAACGGATTGGAACCCAAACGTTCACGAATCATATCAACACAACGGAAGAAATTAGCACCGATACGATCCATTTTGTTAATAAAGCAGATACGCGGAACATTGTAGCGGTCAGCTTGGCGCCATACAGTTTCAGTCTGGGGTTGAACACCAGAAACAGATTCAAACACTGCAACCGCACCGTCCAAAACGCGCAAGGAACGTTCTACTTCCATTGTAAAGTCAACGTGCCCCGGAGTGTCAATCAAATTGATACGATGATCACGCCAAAAGCATGTTGTCGCAGCAGACGTAATCGTGATGCCACGTTCCTGTTCCTGTTCCATCCAGTCCATAGTGGCACCGCCATCGTGAACTTCACCGATTTTATATGTCTTACCGGTATAGAAAAGGATGCGTTCCGACGTAGTTGTTTTACCAGCGTCAATATGGGCCATAATGCCGATATTGCGATACATATGCAAAGGTGCGGTTTTTCCAACAGACATGGTCTTCTTTCCTTATTTTTTGTTGTCTTTTTTTACCTATATATTTATTACCAGCGGAAATGGGCAAATGCCTTGTTCGCTTCGGCCATTTTATGCGTGTCAATTTTCTTTTTGAACGCGCCACCCTGACCATTCAATGCATCACGCAGTTCACCGAACAAACGATCCTTCATAGAACGTTCGCCACGCTTGCGCGCGAACATAATCAACCAGCGCAAGGCCAATGTCTGCTGACGCACCGGGCGCACTTCAACCGGAACCTGATAAGTCGCACCGCCAACACGACGACCCTTAACCTCAACCGAAGGCTTCAAGGCATCAACCGCCTCCAAGAAAGCCGTCAGTTCATCACCGTCTTTTGCGTTTTTTTTCAGTTCATCCAGCGCATCGTAAACAATCGCTTCGGCAACTTCTTTTTTGCCGTCCAGCATTACCATATTAATACATTTTGCAACAACCAGATTATTGTACTTTGAATCTGGCAAAATTTCACGTTTCGTTGCGCTTTTGCGTCTTGACATTTTGTTTTTCCTTTTTGTTTCTTCACCGGGGCACGCCCCAATTACTCACACGAACTACGTCGTATGCCTGTTATTATTTTTTTACCTTTGCACCATACAAGGAACGACCCTGCTTTCTGCTTTCGACACCCTTGGTATCCAGGACACCGCGGATAATGTGGTATTTAACACCGGGCAAGTCCTTTACACGGCCGCCACGAATCATAACCACGCTGTGTTCCTGCAGATTATGGCCTTCGCCGGGAATATATGCCGTAACTTCGCGGCCATTTGCCAGCTTTACACGGGCCACTTTACGCTGCGCCGAGTTAGGTTTTTTAGGTGTAGTTGTATAAACGCGGGTGCAAACGCCGCGCTTCTGCGGAGATTCCATCATATCCGGCGCCGTGGATTTCACGACTACCTTTTTACGAGGTTTCCGAATCAGTTGATTTACTGTTGGCATTCAAAATCTCTTTGTTTTTCCTTAATTTTGCTTGCACAAAACCTGCCTACCAGACTTATTTCAACGGAAATTCCGTGATTATAAATCTGTCAAAGTATGCAGATTTCTGTGTTTTTTTCTTTCCTTGTTTACACGGAAAGCGAACCTACTATAACCCCACACCCCGGTATTGTCAAGGAAAAACTGGGAAAATTTATCAAAAAAGCGGGACAAAAACCCAAGATTTTAAGCCCATTTTAACCGATACAAAAACGCACAAAAAAATTATTTGTAATTACAATAAAATGATTATTACTAGAACTGGACAGAAAATTCAATTCCTAGTTTCCAGTAGTCATCATACGCACGTCGACGCGAACGCGTATCTGTTGTCTTGAAATGGTATTTTAAATACGGGTGAACGGACGCCCTATCCGACATATTGTAAACCATACCGACAGTAGCCGCGGTATGCTGAACCTCGCCCGGTTTATTGATTTGTGAAAAATCATACTGATATTTTACAATTGCTGCGGATTTTTTCATAAAATAATACATAAGTTCGCCCGTCAGGTGCAAATTCCAGAAATCAAACGGATTGGCCCATACATATTGACCCGTCACCTTGAATGCCCATTGAAAGTCCCCCCAGGCGACGCCATGGATGCGAAAGCCGGCGTCAACATTGTTATTTCCGATGCGCCTGTCGGTATCTGCGTTTTTTGTAAATGCGAATCCATAATCCGCCATTATATCCAACTTTAACGGAAATGTTTTGATTATCTTGTATTTCATACCAATTTGCGCATCAGAATAATCGTTACTGTTGCTAAAAGAAACGGTCCAGTCGTCTGCAAAAGTATAATCCAGTTCAACACCGGTATCATCAATTCGCCCCGCCCCCCAGTTGGTGTGTGAAGTACCACTTTTGTTTTTACCGCTTTTGAATGCAAATCCGAATGTCGCGGAAAATTCCCCGTCTTGGGTTAAACGGCTGATATCCAGTCTGTACGCATGCGCCGTAGTACAGAACGCAAACAGTAACGCGATAAAAACAATTGAAAAGCGCATTATCATGCACGCATTTTGGCAAACCGCCCCGCCACAAACAATAGGAAGAAATGCAAAATACCCCCGCCAAATTGGCGGGGGTATCAAGACCATGTAGAGATTTTTTAAAGTCTATTTTTCATCTTTTAGACCCAGGGTATCCTTTACCGGGTCAATAATTGTGGTTTTGGCACTGTCCAGCGTACGTATCAATGCGCGGCGGATTTTCCCACTGATTGTCATGGGTAATGCATCCACAAATTCAATCACACGCGGGCATTTATACGGTGCGGTTCTAGATTTTACATGGTTCTGCAACTGCTTTACCAAAATATCGCTTGCCTGAAAGTACTTATTCAGAACAATTGTTGCCTTGACCGCCATTCCACGCGACGAATCCGGGATTCCGGTAACGGCAACCTCGCGTACGGCGGGATGCTCGGTCAGAACACTTTCCACCTCGAACGGGCTGATGCGGTATCCGGCACTTTTAATCAAATCATCATTACGGCCAACAAACCAAAAATATCCATCCGCGTCGCGGTACGCAATATCACCTGTATGATATATTCCGTCACGATATGCGGCGTCCGTTAATTTTTCGTTTTTATGGTAACCTTGGAATAAACCTACGGGGCGACCATTTTTCAATGAAACACATATTTCCCCAACCGTTCCGTCTGGAACCGGGCGGCCGCGTTCATCCAACAATTGTATATCCCAACCTGCCGCCGGCATACCCATACTGCCGGGTTTTGGTTCAATCCATTCATTGTTGAATAGCATTACACATGTTTCCGTCTGGCCAAATCCTTCACGCAGCTTAATGCCGGTCATGTTTAGGAACCTTTCAAAAACTTCCGGGTTTAATGCTTCGCCTGCGATTTCCGCCTTTTTAAGCGCAGACAGGTCATACTTTGTAAAATCGGCGTGTATCAGCATTTTGTACGCTGTTGGCGGCGCACAGAAAGATGTCACATGATTTTCTGAAATTGCGGTCAACAAATCATGCGCGGTGAACACGCCTGCAAAATCAAAAACAAACACTGCGGCCCCGGCCATCCATTGGCCGTACATTTTCCCCCATGAACATTTTGCCCAGCCCGTTTCGGACAATGTAAAGTGAATATCACCGTCATGTAAGCGTTGCCAGAACAAGGCCGTATTTATATGACCCAATGGATACGTATAATTATGCGCCACCATTTTCGGCATGTCGGTCGTACCACTGGTGAAATAGACAACCATTGTATCCGTATTTTCATTCGGCACGCGCGCAAACGTTTCCGGGAATTCTTTCAATGCGGCGCCAATTTCATCTGTTGTGATTATGTCAACCGCGCCGTTCGCGGCCATATTTATTTCATTTAATATATTACCATCATCAAACGCGAATATGGTGCGCACGGCGGCTGTATCAATTCTATATTTTATATCTTCGGCCTTTAACTGGTTGGTTGCCGGAATCGGAATCGCCCCCAGTTTGTGCATCGCCATCATCAATACCCAGTATTCCCACCGCCGCCGCATAAACACAAGCGCCGTGTCCCCCCGTTTAAGGCCGCGCGCCACCATAAAATTGGCCAACGCATTTGACATACGCGATAACTCGGAAAAAGTGATTACTTTTTTATCGCCTGCGCTATCACACCAGATTAAAGCGACCTTATCCGGATCTTCAGCGGCAATTTCATCAACCACATCATATGCAAAATTAAAATTGTCCGGCACATTTACAACACCGTTTTCCATATAGTCCCGATATGAATCAAATTTCAACCGGCTTAAAAATTTTTTTGCAAACATAATTAATCCTTTCCTTTGCTACATATAAATATGGAAATATATATAAAACTTTACAAGTGCAAATAAAAAATAAAAGTTGTTGATTTTTTCTTAAAACGGGTGCATAATCGCCCAAGTCATCGGACAAAAATCAGTTCTCGGAGTATAGCTCAGTCTGGTAGAGCGCTGCGTTCGGGTCGCAGAGGTCGTAGGTTCGAATCCTGTTACTCCGACCATAAAATAAAACCGCCCCATTGTGGGTGGGTTTATTTTATCCGTTTGGTGTCCAGGATGAGAACCGTAGGTTCGACAACAAGTAGGCAAGACAAACGAAGTGTGGTCGCGCCGTCACGGTTGCCACAAAGGCGCATCCGCGCCAAGGGAATCTGTTACTCCGACCATGATAATAAACACCATAAATTAAACACGCCCCCCTTTTTACGGGGCGGTTTTAATTTTTATGAAAAAATCCACATTCTATGATATAATTCACAAACTATGCCGGTATGGGGGAGGAAGATAATTATGGCGTTTCCAAAAACTCTGAATAAATTTTATATAGATGTGTTCAAACAGCATAAATTTGGAATCACAAGCTATTGGATTCTTCGTATTTTCAACAAAGCGTCTGATTTTGTGTTTCCGGCGCTGATGGCAAAATATGTCGTCCGTGCATTGGAAATAAAACCGCTTGGCGAAATACAGTTTCCCGACATAATGCCAATTTTAACACTACTGACCGCATGGATTGTCATATATATTTGTTGTGACATATTGGAGCAATGTTTTGAAGCAACGGTATATCCACGCGCCAAAGAAACAGCTCATATAAAAATGTACCAATATCTAATCGACCGCTCAATGGCATTTTATAAAAGTCATTCGGCCGGTTATTTGGAATCACAGGCCAAATATGTAATCACCGGCACTTGGAGTCTGATGTTCAAATATCCGACACGCGTGTTTGCAATCCTGCTGGGGATTGTTGTTAATTTCGGTATGATGTTCCAACTGCATGGGATATTTTGCGCATTGATTGGTGGCGTGTTGTTGTTCAGGGTTCTGCACGCATGCCGTTACATGGGCCAAATGTCCAAATCACACGTAAATGTCGCAGAAAATGCGGCAGTCGTTGCGGGAAAAAACATAGACATGCTGTCAAATTTCCTTAACTTAAAAATATTTGGAAACATTCGCCGTGAACAACAGTACATTGGTGAATATTTTAACCAATGGACACGCGCCAAGGAAAAAAATCTGTGGATTCAGTTAAAATTCTATGCCCTGCCGATGAGCATGGAATTTACCACACTAATTCTAATCATGTTCTTGGCGGCATATTTCTATATAAACGGCCGCATGGATTTATCAGAAGTCGCGTTCGTCATGACAGCATTTTTTGGTCTGCGTTCATGTGTGGTCAATTTTGTATGGGATATGCCCGACTTGCTAGAAGTATATTATTCCGCATCCCAGGCGTTCAACAATCTGACCCGGACATCCGAAAACCTGTGCAATGTAAAAACTGGCGGCAAATCATGCCAGTACAATAGTATGATTCAATTCAAAAACGTATCATTCAAATATGACGATGAATGGGTCATACGCAATATCAATCTGTGTATTCGCAAGGGCGAAAAAATCGGCATAGTTGGCCCAAGTGGTTCCGGGAAAACAACGCTGGTAAACCTGTTGATGCATCTGTATGACGTGACCGATGGCGCCATAGAAATAGACGGCACAGATATACGCGAATTCAATTCACAGTCATTGAAAAAAATTATTTCATTCGTTCCCCAGGAATCCATTCTGTTCAACCGAACGTTAGCGCAAAACATATCTTATGGCACGCCAAATGCATCGCGCAATGCCGTAATTGCCGCCGCAAAACAAGCCCAGGCGCACGATTTTATAATAAAAACAGAAGATGGATACGACACCGTTGTCGGTGACCGTGGGGTAAAACTATCCGGGGGCCAGCGCCAACGCATAACCATCGCGCATGCGATATTAAAAAATTCGCCGATACTGCTTCTGGACGAGGCAACTAGTGCGCTTGATTCAGAAACGGAATTAAAAATTCAGGAATCACTAAATGGACTGATGAAAAATCGAACGACAATCGCAATTGCGCACCGTCTGTCTACCTTGAAACAAATGGATAGAATAATTGTAATGGAACGCGGACAAATTGTCGAATGCGGAACACACTCACAACTGATTAAAAAACGCGGTGGCGTGTATGCAAAGCTGTGGAAAATGCAATACAGTGGATTTATGTAACATATTCGCGCCCCGTCGGGGGCGCCGTTTTTTAGATTTGCAAATGCTGTTTAATTTGCAATAATTGGCAAACCATGAAAATTAAATCTTTGTTCAAAAACAAGTTTTTTACATATTCCGCCGTTGCTATGGTCGCCGTGTTTTTGGGAATACTTGTTCTGTTCGGTGTACTGTCGCCGGTATTGGCGCCGACATCCGTCACCGTTTCACGGGGCGCATCTGTTGCGTCCGTGACACGTATGTTGACCGATAATGACCTGATAATTTCAGGTGCCGTTTTCAAAACCGCGGTAAGATTCAATGGCGGAAAAATCCAAACCGGCGAATACGATATACCACCACGCGCCAGCGCATGGCGAATCGCACGCATGATGGCAAATGGTCGAGTTGCCACCACCAAAATCATAATCCCAGAGGGTTTAACAATCAAACAGACCAAACAATTATTGCTTGCTTATTCGGCACTAACCGGCGCGGTCGATTGCGATGGAAATAACAATGCACCGGTTTGCAACTTACATGACGGGGAAATATTTCCCGATACTTATTATGTAGCCAAAGGGACACCGCGACTTGCCGTACTTGAATTGGCACGAAAAAAAATGGAAAACATTCATAACACTTGGGAAAAAACTGGAAAAATCGCCCCCACCCCATTAAAAACCTGGAACGAAATATTAACACTGGCGTCCATCGTTCAAAAAGAAACGCCAAGAGAATCAGAAATGCCCATCGTTGCCAGTGTGTATATAAACCGTCTTAATAAAAAAATGAGACTGCAGGCCGATCCAACAATAGTATACGCATTAACCGGGGGGCTGGGTGATATGCGCGGAACCGCACTTTTAAGGAAACACTTGAAAATCGACAGCCCGTATAACACATATACCCATGCCGGCCTGCCGCCGGCACCAATCGCCAATGTGGGACGCGCCGCGATTCGTGCAGTACTGCGACCGGCGGATACCAATTACCTGTATTTTGTGGCAGATGGACGTGGCGGACATAAATTTGCAAAATCATACGCAGAACATCAAAAAAATCATGCCGACTGGCGCGAGATAAAAAAAATAAAAAATAAAAAATAAAAAAACGTCATTTATTATATTTTTTAATAATTTTGTTTTTTAGCATTTTTTGATAGACATGAAAAAATCCCCATAAAAACCGGGGCATTGCGCAAAATATTAGGAAACGATTCCGAATCGCGCACCGGCGAAACATAGCACATTTTTCACAAAAATGCAAAAATCTTTAATATTGAACGGGCAATGCACAGCATAGTAAAATATTCCTGACTA
>CAMRSV010000010.1 GCA_947053455.1 uncultured Alphaproteobacteria bacterium | reverse complement strand
TCATCCCCCAAAATTGTAAATAAAAACAAAAAACCACTGGAATTATTTCAAGTGGCTGGAGGATAGAAACAATACGAAAGTCGATTGCCCTGTTTATTTAAATATATCACAGGCCTCCAGCCATTTCGACTGGACAAGACAATGCCCACGTGGGCTTCTTTCGTATCTTGAGGTTTCTATGCCCCATTTGCAACAGGAGTAAATACCAATATGCGTTCCAAATTATATCAGTTGCAGAACATATTTCCACAGAAAAAGTGTGCTACTAATATAAAAACCCATCACAAAAAGACGGGCTGGAGTTTGATATTCGCATACTAGCATGCTTGGCGACCTATTCAATATATTCAGTCACACTCCAGCCTCGTTGGACTGGGTTTAACGCCCACGTGGGCGGCTAGTAAGCGAGATATCAACTTCGCACAATGGAACACCCATTGCATTAAGTACTATATCCTAATTGTTCGAAAAATGCAATAAATAAAAAATGCGCCGACATGCGGCGCCGGATGCAAATTTATTCGCCCTTTAATATTCGAGCCTTGTTTCGGTTCCATTCGCGCTGTTTTATTGTTTCGCGTTTGTCCACCTGATTCTTGCCATATCCGATGCCCAGTAATACCTTTAGCCGGCCGCGATTGTTAAAGTATAGTTTTAATGGCACGATTGTTGCGCCTTTTTCCTGTAATTTACCAATCATGCGGTTTATTTGTGCACGGTGCAGCAGTAATTGCCGCGGACGCCGTTCATCAAAGTTCACATATCGCGCCGCGGTTGGTAATCTTTGAATTTCCACACCTGCCAAGTATAAATCATCGCCGCGGCGTTGAACAAAACCGTCAACAATTGTTACCAAACCATATCTGATTGATTTTATTTCCGCACCGGTCAATGAAATGCCGGCCTCTATCGTATCTTCGATAGAGTAGGTAAACCGCGCTTTGCGGTTTTCGCTAACCTGGCCTGATTTTATTATTTGTCTTGGCATTTCGGATATAGGTTCTTTGTATTCTGTTCCAGTATAGTTTCAATTTCCGACAATTGCAAACCATGAATTTCGGCCAATGTTTCCGCCATGCGGGTTACATATGCGGGCTCGCACGGTTTACCACGAAATGGCACCGGGGTACAAAACGGACTGTCGGTTTCGATAACAATTCGGTCGACCGGAATTTTTGAAAATGTTTCGCGTATGCGGTCGGCGTTTTTGAATGTGATAATCCCGCTGGCGGAAAAGTAAAATCCGCGATCCAGCATAAGTTTGGCAAATTCCCATGCCCCCGTATAGCAATGCATGACACCGGTGACAGGTGCAGCACGTAAAATTGCGGCGGTGTCTTCGGTGGCATCGCGGGTATGAATTGCCACCGGCAAATTCGCGCGTGATGCAATTTCCAACTGCTGTTCAAACAGTTTTATTTGTGCGTCACGCGTGTCGCGTCCCAAATGATAATCCAGCCCGATTTCACCAACGCCCACAACACGCGGGTTTTGTAAAACGGCATCGGTCAGGTATTTTGATGCGTCGGCGTTTGCGTAATCTGGGTGAATGCCGATTGTCGCAAATATATTGTCATGTGTGCCCGCAATGCGCAGGGCGCATTCAATGTCTGCCGGGTCGGCCGTCGGGCAAATCATCATGCCCACATTTGCGGTCGCGGCGCGGCTTAACACGGCATCCAAATCGCCGCCCAAATAATTGTCGGTCAAATGGCAATGCGTGTCTATAAACATTTTTTAATTTCGCTTATGATTTTAAATATTCCGATTTCCGGTTCTAGATAAATTCGCGCAATATCCGAAATCGCATGTGTCGCCACCGGATATAGTTCCGCCAGGCCGAACCATGCAATCGCGTCCAACAGTATTCCATGCAGTGCGGTGTCGGGTGCAATGCGTTTTGCCATCGCCATCATGTCCGCCGCCGTCGCCCGCGGATTTTTCAGCATTTCAATCAAATCTGCATATATTTCGTCGCCGCCCGATTTTTTTAGTGCCGCAATTCGCCCAAAACTGCCGTTGGAAAGTTTTAGGGCATCCGTGCCGACATCTTCGTCCGGCATGAATTTTGCGCAAAGTTCGCGCAGTTCGGATATGGTCAGCGGCCGCATCTTTTCAACACGGGCGCGTGAACGCACGGTTGGCAATACATTCGACAATTGATGCACCACCAGCAAGAACAGTGTTTTTGCCGGTGGTTCTTCTAACAATTTCAAAATTGCATTTGATGCGGCTGTGTTTAGTTCATCAACTGAATCAATCAAAACCACGCGCCAATCACCCGACATGGACGACATTTGCATGCGTTCAATCATCGCACGAACGGTGTAGACAGATATAACCTTGCCGTCGGATTTGGACTTGCCGTCCTTGTCAATATTTCGCGCCAGGTCAATTATGAAAAAATCGCCGACATTGCCATAAACCATCCGGGCGATTTTGTAGGCCAATGTTGCCTTGCCAATGCCACGTGGGCCGGTTAGCATCCACACCGGGTGAATCGAGTGCGTATCGCGTGCCGCCCATGCGTCCATAAATACGCGTAATGTGTCCCCGTGCCCGACCAACGTGTCGTTATCCATCGGGTCTGGAAAGTTATACGAAGAAGATTGTTTGCGCGGTGCCATTTGCCTTTACCGTCCGCCAAATATTACCTGGATATTTTTTATCACGCGGCCAAAGAATTGTGTCTTGGATACATTGTCCAGCGCAATCAGTGGCGCCCGTGCGATTTCGCGACCGTTTTGTTGGGCGATGATTTCGCCAATCTTGTCACCGGCATGTATGGGGGCGGGTAACGGTTCGTCATAACGCGCCAATACGCGCACCGTAGACAGGTTATCTGATTTTGGCAATGTTATTGCGAATGTTTTATCGACCGTTGCCACGACAAATTCCCGCCGGCCATACCATACGGGAATTTTTGCAATCTTGTCGCCCGCATGATAAAACACATGCGTTGTCGTATTTGCATATCCGTAATTCAACAATTTTTTCATTTCCGCGGCCAAGGCGTCATGACCCTTGCCGTTAAAGCCGTTTATTACACCAATTAATCTGCGGCCGCCAACATTGGCACTGGCCACCATGCCGTATCCACCTTCGTCTGTATGCCCGGTCTTTAGGCCATCCGCCCCCGGCATTATAAACAGCAGTTTATTATAGTTAACCGTATGCGTGCGCCCCCAGTCGCGGCACCAATCGGACTTGTATTCGCCGAATTCAAAGCGCTTGGTCGCGAACATCGGATAAATATCGGGGTAATCGGTTATGATGTGGCGTGCCAATGTTGCCAGTTCACGGCTGGTCATCAAATTATTCGGGTCGGGCAGGCCGCTTGCATTCGCAAATATTGATCGCGGCATGCCGATTGCGCGCGCCTTTTTCTGCATCATGGCGGTGAATGCCCCCTCCGACCCGGCCAGTTTTTCCGCAACAACCACCGATGCGTCGCCGCCCGACAGCACAATCAGCCCCAGTATCGCGTCGCGAACCGTTATTGATTGACCCGCCGTTAGGCAAATCTTGCTTGCCGGGTACCAGCGTGGATCGTTATAGTCGGCGTTTTCACTAACCGGCAGGCGGTCATCCATGGAAAGGCGGCCGGCCTTAATCTCATCAAACAGCAGCGCCAGCGTCATCAGTTTAATCATGGACGACGGCGGCATCAGTTCGTCTGCGTTTTTTGCGACAATCTCTGCACCGGAATCATAGTCAATTAGAAATGCAGATTTTGCGCGTGTGGAAAAGTCGGCGTTCGCCGCGGTTGTTATTATTGATAGTACAAGTATAAGGATTTTCTTTTTCATAGCACGATGATAATAGCAATATAAATCACCATTGCCAATAATTTTTTTGATATAAAAATTCCCCGTATTTCTGGGGATTTTTATTTCGCTTTTTTTTGGTTATATTTTTGAAACACCAGTTGCTGATGTAATCGATAATATTGCGCATCAATGCTGTCGCGTTCGTATTGCCGTAATAGTTTCTCATAATCAGCCATTGTGGGCGCGAATGCGTTTGCCGTGCTGGGCATTGTTGCGTTTTTTTGATTCTTTAAATATTTTTCTGGGCGCGGTATGGAACAGTTCGATATTTTCATCCAAATTTCATAGGTTGATGTCGCACTGCGTAAAGATTTTGACTTTTTGGCCAGTCTGATGTTTTTTTGATAATCTCTGCGCAGGGCGTTATATTGTTTAACGTATTGATTTAGTTGCGTATCGTTTATTGCCCTGACTGCGCGTCGTTCCACCCTTGCAAGTTGTAGACCCGGAACATAATTTTCGTGCAGAAGTTTCCCTTCTTTGGATTGATATGATGTCATATCATAAAAATAGCAGCTATAGACAAGTGCCGCCCCGATAATATATGGGATTTCATTGCTGTTCGTAAAACATGGGAAGTATGGCATTTGGGCGTGTCTTTATCTTATTTGGAAATGCGCCCGATAAATGTGTCATCATGTGCATCTGTCAGATGGACATTGCATACAGTTTTTGCGGGAACCGGGGCGTCAATTATTTTTACCGTGATGTCATGTGGGTCACGGGCGATATTGTTTTCTTCGACCAATACCTGGGTCGTATCGCCGGCGCGGGTTCGCATAAATTCGGTGCGCCATGCATCTGCCGCCGCGGTTATTGTTTTAACGCGCGCCTTGGATGTCGCACGGTCAATTTGTCCCGGCATGTCGGCGGCCACGGTTCCGGGGCGGGGCGAAAACGGAAATGCGTGTATTTTTATTGGGCGCATTATACCTGCCGACGCCATTGTTTCGGCGAATAGTTCGTCCGTTTCCCCAGGGAATCCGCAGATTATGTCCCAACTGAATGTGATGCCGGCGGCATATTGTGCAATGCGGCGAATTGTGGCGGCATTGTGGCGCCGGCGCATGGCGCGCAAAATTGTATCACTGCCCGACTGCATCGACAGGTGCATGTGTGGCATCATACGCGCGTCAGCATGCATTAAATCAATAACCCGGAATATTTCCGGGGATGCCGGGTCAAACGACGACAGGCGCAGTCTTTTTATCCCGGGTACATCGTGCAACAGTTTTCTGCATAAATCGGATATCAACATGCCGTTATACGCATAACTTGCAATATCAACCCCGGTTAGCACAATTTCATAGAACCCGTTTTGCACCGCGCGCTGTGCCGCGTCCAGAATTTCCGTGTAATCAAATGATACCGCCGGACCACGCAACATACGTGTTACGCAGTATGCACACTGGTGGTTGCATCCATTTTGAATCTGAATAAATTGTTTTGAAAGTTGCGGGTCTGAATTCTTGAAATTGTCAATCGCGGGCGTTGTTATGTGGCATGCTGCAGAATTTATTGCGTCTGCATACGCAGAAATGTTCAATTTGTCGCGATTATGAATAACAAAAGTATTTGGTATGTCGGCAAACAGTGCGGCATTTCGGGTTGCGGCACACCCCGTTACGAAAATTGGCGCGTTTGGGTTTTCACGGGCGATGCGGCGCACGGTTTGACCTGATTGGCGTTCAGCCTCGGCTGTGACGGCACAGGTGTTCACCACAATTGCGGTTGAAATGTGCGACCGTAACATATTTTGAATCTTTTCTGATTCCAGTGCGTTTAGTCGGCACCCCATTGAAAGCGTTTTTATATTAATTTTGTTATTTTCTGCTTGCATTTTTTAAGGCCTTGATGCATTATAGCGGGGTTAAAAAATATTTCAACAAAGGATTTACGATGGCTCGCACAACAAATTCCGATACATTACCATTCGTGGAAAGCCGTTATGAACTGGGCATGCTGGCGTCACAGCGTGTTCGTGATTTGAATGGTGGTGCACAGCCCGTTGTGGACAAGAAAAATGATAAATTAACAGTTGTAGCCCTGCGCGAGATTGCAAGTGGCAAATTAGATGTCGCCACGGTTCGTCATGAATTTGTTCAGTCGTACAAGGAAAACCCAACAACTGCCGCCGGCGAAGAAAATCTGGAGGTTGGCAGCGAAGATCCGATGCTGCGCGAGATTGATGCGGAATTGGAAAATGCATTGTTGGATGACAATGCAGGTCAGTCGGTTGTCGAAGAAGATGTTGAAATTGCCGAAGACGAGGTTGAGGAATAATTTTGTCCCTGGCATGTTTTTAGGAGACGTCGCATAGTTGGTCTAGTGCGCTACATTGGAAATGTAGTATACCGGCAACGGTATCAAGGGTTCGAATCCCTTCGTCTCCGCCAGAAATTTACCCGCCGCATGGCGGGTTTTATGTTGATTTTTATCGTAATTTGTGGTATAATGGGTAATAAGAGCAAGTGCGACAAATGTCGCCGTTTTTTATTGCCCAGTTCGCACACGGGGCTTTTTTATTTGCATAAAGGAATCACAAATGAAAACACCACAATTTCTGCGGAGGCTATTGTCGTTGCCTGCATACATGGATAAAAATAGCGACGCATATGCTGTGGCGGAACGGTATCTGCGCTTGCTTTATCCGGGCGTGCTGGCTCAGGATGAACTTGATGCCGCATTAGAAGAATCAATATCCGAAGTGGAGTCAGAATATGAAGAAGCCGGTCGCCAGATAGATGTTGAAGATTATGTAGAATTAGAAGAAACCATAGATGTACGTGTTCTGATGCCGTTGGGGGCAACAATTGGATTATAGATACAAGTGTTTAATCATTTGGGTGCATTAGAAGGGCAGTTGATATCATTTGCGCCGAATATGGTGTATATGATATATATTCATGATGCAAATGGTGAAATTGTTGTGACACGTCGTGCGGATTCAAACGGCGGATTTGTATTCAATGGAATAAAATATGGTGATTACAGTTTATGTGTTGTGAATTCAAAGGGGCAGGTTGTAGACCGAATGAATATAAAAATTGACCGTGCATTTAAAACGATAAAAATAATGCCCGAATCAATGTAAGTTAGATAATTAAAAACCGCGCCCGTTTAAGCGCGGTTTGTTTTTTTGTATTTGTAAATTAAAACGAATAACGTGCCCCCAGTTTCAATTCATGGGCGTACACAAATTCGCCGGCAATTGTGGACGAGTTAAATCGATACGCAATATCTGCTGCCCAATTTTCTGTAAATTGGTATGCGGTGCCCAACGCCACCTGCCATTCAAATTCCGTTTTATCATTCTTTATATCTTCAATCGGAACCGGGCGACCTATAACGCTAACATCAACTGTTGCCTTTTGCTGATATGTTCCGACACCAATACCCGCACCAATGTATGGCGCCCAATTTGAATTCTTGATTTCGAAATCATAATATACATTCGCCATGTATGAATTGTGCTTTACCGATGTTTTTGTTGACGCATTAAGTTTCATACCAGGCCTCAAATTCCCGGAAAAGATTGTATAATCATCTTCGGACGCGCTGCGCAGGGCAAATTCCAATTCGCCGCGCAAATGACCCCATTTTACGCCGGCTGTAATTTCGCCCGCGATTGCGGCATCAAATTTCATGTCCCCGCCGCCATCTTCAACAATGGCCGCACCAATGTTGTTAATCGGAGCATTCGGGTTGAACCCAACACGCTTTGCGGATGTACCCGCCTTGTCAATGACCAGACCCAGGCCGACATACGGTGTTATGTCTGCTGCAATGGCACCGGTGGATGCAGTTGCCGCCAATGCTATAATTCCAAGTGTTTTTTTCATGATTTACCTCCTTTCTGGTTGTTAAGAAAATAATCCTAATCATAAATTTATAATATTAAGCGTTTTTAATCTATGTTTTTTTTAGGAATAAGTGTAATCTAAACACTTGCATTAAAAGTAAAAAATCGTTAAAATTTATAACAATTTTAGTGGCGGGTGGGGGTGAACATAGATTTCAAATTTTCAAATGACGTGGCGGCAATTGGTGTTGTCGGTGATTTTATTTGCGCCAATGTAACGTTGGGGGAATTTGTTGCCGAAATTACGCGCCGTAAAATACACAAAATAAATGTTTCATTTGGCGGTGTTGAAAACTGGGATTCATCTTTTTTGGTGTTTATAAAACAGTTGCATGAGATGGCCGAAAATTATGGGCTGGAATTAAAAATTTCTGGATTGCCGTTGGGGGTGCGCCATATGTTTTCAATGATGCGTCGCGGCTTATCAACATCTGTGCGCACATCCAGTGAAAAGTTATCTTTTGTTGAATTTGTTGGTGAATTCGGACTTCGAATGTATGCGGCCATATGTGATGGTGCCGCGTTTATTGGTCGCGTTTGCAAATCGGTTTTGCGCATGGTGCGCGGATGTGCCCAGACGCGCGCAACTGATTGGTTTTTTGCGCTTGATGCGGTGGGGCCGCGCGCCATCGGGATTGTTTCACTTATCAGTTTTTTAATTGGATTGATTTTGGCATTTGTCGGGGCGGCGCAGTTAAAGTTATTTGGTGCGCAAATTTATGTGGCCAGTTTGGTTGCGATTGCATCGGTACGCATTATGGGCGCAATGATGACCGGTATAATAATGGCGGGTCGCACGGCGGCGTCGTATGCGGCGACAATTGGTACAATGCAAACGAATGACGAATTGGACGCCTTGGATACAATGGGAATAAGCAAAATTGATTTTCTGGTATTGCCGCGTGTGATGTCGATAACATTTATGATGCCCATATTGACAATGCTGGCCGATATAATGGCGGTTCTGGGTGGTGCGTTTATCGGCGTATTGATAATGCGTATTCCGGCAGGCGAATATTTTGCTTATACAATGCAGGCAATTGATATGCGCAATTTTTCTGTGGGTATTTTCCATGGTCTGGTGTATGGCATTATAATCGGGTTGTGTGGATGCTATTGCGGTATAAAATGTGGACGTGACGCCAGTTCAGTTGGAATTGCAACGACGCGTGCGGTTGTCTCATCAATTGTTTGGATGGTTATTGCAACCGGTATTATCACATTTTTATTTGAGGTAATCGGCATATGATAACACCATTGATATCGGTTTCAAATTTAAGTATCGGATACGACAATAACGTATTGATGAAAAATATGTCTTTTGACATAAACAGTGGTGATGTATTCGCCGTAATGGGCCCCAGCGGGTGTGGTAAAAGTACGCTTTTGCGTGTTATGACCGGATTGATTGCGCCATTGTCTGGAACGATAAGCGTTGGTGGACGTGATTTTACGGGTGATGAATGCGCGCGTCGCGATATTATGCGAAATATTGGCATTTTATATCAGGGTGGTGCATTGTTTAGTTCAATGACTGTTTCGGAAAATATTGAATTACCTTTGCGACAGTATACGGGATATTCCGATTCAATGATACGCGATATTGTGGAAATGAAACTCGCACTGGTGGGTTTGCCAGGTATTGGTGATTTGTATCCGTCGCAATTAAGTGGTGGAATGAAAAAGCGTGCTGGTTTGGCGCGTGCACTCGCGCTGGATGCGCAAATAGTTTATTTTGATGAACCGTCCGCTGGTCTGGATCCGATTGCGTCACGCCAGTTGGATGATTTGATTTTGGAAATTAACCGTGCAATGGGTACAACGATAATTTTGGTTTCGCATGAATTGGAATCGATATTTACCGTTGCAAATAACTCAATTTTTCTGGATGCCGCACGTCATGAAATATCGGGGCGGGGCAATCCGAACGATTTGCGGCGCAACCCGCCGAACGCAACAATAAGGCAATTTTTAACCAGGGGAAAAACGAATGAGAAATCAGCCAAATAGAAAAACGGTCGGTGCATTTATATTGGCCGGGATTGTAGGGTTTGTTATAATAACAAGCGTATTGCTGGGGTTTGGGCTGCGGCGTGAAAAAAACATGTATGTCATGTATTTTCATGAATCAATAAATGGCCTGGCGGTTGGGGCACCCGTAGTATTTAGCGGTGTTGAAGTGGGCAAGGTCGCCAAGATAGAAATTGTTCCCAATATTGATACGTATAAGTTTAATATACCGGTTTACGTAATATTTAAAGATATTGAAAAAACAATATCGGTTTTACCCGGCCGTAACGAGTTATCAGAAGAGAAAATCTTGGCCGAGATGATAGACCGTGGCTTGTATGCCCGATTGATAAAGCAAAATTTATTGACTGGCTCGCTAATGATAGAATTGGACATGCGACCCGCAAAGACACGCATTAGCAATATTGAAAGTGATTATATTGAAATTCCGACAGCGTTATCGTCCATGACCGAATTGTCGGCAAATGTCCAAGATATGCCATTACGGGCAGTTATGGATAATTTGAATCACACTTTGACCGAAGTGCGCGAGGTTTTGACCCCAGTCGCCAAAATTGGCAATGATTTGGCAAAAAAATCTGGTGTTACTCTTAATAACTTTAACCAGGCGGTTCAAGACGTAAGCCGTGCGGCGAATTCACTGCGAAATTTGGCCGAATTCTTGGAACAGCATCCAGAATCTTTAATAAGGGGTAGATAAAATGAAAAAAATTATACTGTTTGTATTTATAACTGTGGGTCTGTGTGCATGCGCATCCAAGTCAGATAACACACTATTTTATACCTTCAAAGACACCCAAACAGTTAAACCTGTTTCGCAGCGCAGGATTACTGTTGATATTGAACGCGTCAAGATACCGGAATATATCAATCGACCACAAATAGTAACTGTTGATGGGGTTAATGTAAATATTATGCCTGATGGGCGGTGGGCTGAAAATTTATCGCCAATGATTCAACGCAAACTTATAACAGACATCGGTACATATATGCCAAAGGCGTCTGTCAAAGATTCTAATTTTATGGCTGATTCCGGTGAATATTCGGTGTTTGTGGAAATATATAAGCTTGACGGGGCGCTGGGGGATTCGGCTCAATTGCGTGGCATTTATTCAATAATGGGTGCGGGCGGCGAAACATTAAAGACGAAAAATATGACCTATTTAGTATCTGCAGGTGACAACTATGATGAATACGTTGATGCAATGGGCATAATGATTGAAGCACTGGCGCGTGACATCGCAACCGAACTGGCTAAATAATGGTAACGGAATGTGTGCGGCGATAAAAACAAATGTGATGCGAATTTTGGATGCCCACCGCGTCCCATATATGCATTATGAATACGATGCAGCCAAATTTGCGGACGGTGCGTCAATTGCATCTCATCTGGGGCAGGATGCGCGTCGCGTTTTTAAAACATTGGTTTGCACCACGCCGTCAAACAAAATATTTGTTTTCATGGTTCCAGTGTGCAACGAATTGGATTTGAAGCGCGCCGCGGCGGCGTGCAATGAAAAATCATTGTCCATGCTGCATCAGCGTGATTTATTGCCATTGACGGGGTATGTGCACGGCGGATGCAGTCCGATTGGTATGAAAAAACAGTTTATAACAATTGCTGACGCGTCAGTTTTGGAATTTGAAACAGTCATATTCAGCGCAGGTCGCATCGGGCATCAGGTTGAAATATCGCCCGGTGATTTGGGGCGGATAATTCCGTTAAAGTTCGCCGATATTTGCGCCTAATGGCACCTATTTATTTAAATGCAAGACAAATAAATCAAGTGCGGGCTTTTAAAAACTGCAATATGTCGTTTTGTACCTGATTCCAGTTTAATTCCATAAGTAATTCATGACGTGCATCCGGGTATAGAATGAGTGTCAAGTTGTTCAGGTTGTGGGCTTTGTATGCTCTATATAACGATTTTGCGAATGTTGCATTCATGCTAACCATATCGCGTGTCCCACTGATAATAAGTATAGGGGTTGTTTGGCATGCCTCGCCGTTTAGGTACATTAAATTCTTAAACAGTGAATAATAAAATCCATATGAAAAATATTTTGCACGCATCGGGTCTGCGTCATGGGCGGCGGCCTGTTTTGTGTCGCGTGTCAGACGGCTCATACCACCAGATTTTCCGCGTATTGGTGAAAAGAATTCTAAAAATTTGGCCGGACTGTTTGAACCGCGAACCTTTACGCCAATCCATGCCATAATCAGTGCGGCTATTAAAAATGCCTTGGGATATTTTGCCGAACCGGATAAACATACACCTGCCGTGCATATGTTCGTATCAGATATTAAACGTTGGGTTATAAAACTGCCGTAACTGTGGCCAAATAGAAATAATGGCAGGTTATATTTTTCTTTTAGATAGCTCATTATTTCCAATTCGTCATGTAATGTGGACTGAAATAGGTCGGGGTCGTTGCCGGGCTTGCCAATTTTATCTGGGGTGCCCGCGGTTCGTCCATGGGCACGGTGGTCGTCGCCGAAAGCAATGTAACCGTTTTTGTTTAAAAAACGTGCAAACCGGTCATAACGGCGAACGTGTTCGTCCATGCCATGAATTATTTGAACAACACCAATTGGATGCTTTACATTGTCCCATAATGTGCATGATAATTTTGTGCCGTCATCAGTGTGGAATATTTCTTCTTTCATGTATCAGTACCTGTCGCGGCAATTATATATGGCCGACGTTCGCGTGTTTATAGGTACCTTTTCCGAATTTATTTCTTATGCGTTTTGACCCGCAACAAATCCGCTGGCCCATGCCCAGTGCAGATTAAATCCACCCAAATCACCGGCAATATCCATTACTTCACCGGCAAAGAACAAATTTTGACATAATTTAGATTCCATTGTCTTGGATGATATATCGTTCGTGGCGACGCCGCCACGAATTATTTCGGCACTTTGCAGTCCGTGGTATTTTATGTCTTTTACAGGCACTGTAATGCTGCTTAATTTTGACGATATTGTTCTAATTGTGGAATCGTTTATGTCGGCAATATTTTTATCAATGCCGGCCGCCGCCCATTTCGCAATACGCCCAGGCAGTTTTTGTGACAGTACAGACGTTAGTTTTCGCCGCCCGTCCGTTTTGCGCGCACTGCGTAACCATTCAACTATATCTATATCCGGCAACAGGTTTATAGCCCAGTCATTTTCTGTGTTGCGTACTGTTGCGCGGTATACGGCGGGGCCGCCAATTCCAAAGTGGGTGAATAACAAGTTATCGGATATACTGTTTTTTCCAATGCGAATTTCAACCGGAATTGAAATTCCGGCAAATTCGGTCGGAAAAATTTTTAATTCAATTGCGCACAGGGCGGGGCGCACCGGAATGATTTTATGACCGAATGATTTTGCTATTGTCAATCCAATATCTGATACGCCGATTGCGTCAAAAGACGTACCGCCGGATGCAACAATTACGGATTGCGAAGTTAAATTTCCGCGGTTTGTTTCAATAATAAATTTATTTCCGTCTTGTTTTACGCCGTCAACATACGTGTTTAATAATATGTCTGCGCCATTGGCATCATGAACCAGTGCGTCAACCACACTTTGTGCGCCGGCGGCGCAAAAATATTGCCCGGGTGTTTTTTGGATATATGGCAAATTGTGCCCCTGCATCCATTCCAAAATGTCATTGGGGGAAACACGCGAAAGTGCCCCACGTACAAAATCTGGATTCTCGCCAAAGTATCTGTCGCGTGCGGCGGCGGCGTTTGTAATATTGCACCGCCCACCACCGGATATGGCGACCTTGCGGGCGGGCGCCGCGCCCATGTCCAGAACCGCCGTGCGCCGGCCGCGTGCACTTGCAATTCGTGCAGCGGTTAATCCGGCCGCACCCGCGCCAATGATGATTGTGTCATATGTTTTCATTGTTGAAATCTTTATTAAAAACATCCGCCAAACGGCGGATGTGTTCAATTACCACATTACGTAGCCTTCGTTACAGGTTCTTACGCATTTCTTGCGCGAAGAATCCCAAATCATGCTGCCGGTTTCATCGGAATAACCATTTATGTCGCAAATCGGTACGCATTCATTGGATGCCGTATCAAGGTTGTACAGTTCGCCCTGATACATGCAAGATGCGATTTCGCAATTGCCGCCCGGCAGATATGAGCTTACCGCAACTTCGCCCAATATACTAAACCGGTTTTTGCATTCACCGCATTCCACGCCGTGCTCATTGGTTAATGACGGATCGTTTGTATACCCTGCAACACATGTGTCGGCGACGCATTCACCCCACTTTTGGGCGGTCTCGTTCCATTGTTCGACGCCGCTGCCTATTTTTACGCCGTCACGTTCAATGGTGCATGGACGTTCATCCAGAACACACGCATTTGATGACAGATGATAACCGTCAATGCATTCCTTGATGGTGCACTTGCCAAATGCTTTTAGATTGAAATCCCATACCTGTTCCGCATAAAGTGCGTCTGCAGCCGGACATTCCTGAACGTTTTCAACGCATTGACGGCCATCTGGTGTCGGATGGAAACCAGTCATGCAGAGTGTAATCGAGCAATTTGCCCCATCTGCATAAAGTATCGCATTGTCACGATCGCATGGTTCGCATCTGCCGCCAATCAATTCATAATCCGGGTTACAATGCTTTTCAACACACTTGGTACCGTCAACAATTTCGCACGGATTACCGGTGTCAGATTCGCCGGTGTATTGGCATTCGGTCGGATATTGTTCTGTTTCGTTAACAATGTGCGCCCAACCATAATCCAATCTGTAGTCTTCACATGTGACATAGCATTGTTCCGTTTGGAATGAACCCTCTGGTGCATACGGATGTGTTGTTGGACATGCAACCGGAGCTGCACTGCCGCCGGTGCAGACCATGTTTTCCGGACACACGCCGCATTCGCCGTCGGGCGTCACGTATGTTCCGGCCACACATGCCGTCGCCGCACAGGTGTTTACACCACCCTGGGTTATGGTTCCAGAAACCGCGGTTGCGTTTTCAATATCTGATGTTATACACATACGATAGCAATCGCTTTCCGCCTTGGTTGCCTCGGCTGAATTGGGGAATTCTGTCGGGCATGCGGTGGTTTCATATGAACCCGTCGGGCAATATGTGCCTGCCGGACATCTTGATATTGTGTTGTCGCCCGGACACATGCGGCCAGCCTGACAGATAAGGCATTGTCCCTTTGCATTATCTAGGTATGCACCGCGTACACACAAATCAACACGACAATCAGATGTACCGTCCTGGTATGCATGACCCGTCATTGATGCCGCATTTGTTGTAGGCGCACAATCGGCATAGCATTTACCCTCAACTTCGGTACCAAAATCCGAATATGGATGGGTTACCGGACAAGATTCTACGCGGCTGTCGCCTGGGCAATAGCTGCCCTGGGAACATAATGTGCACGAATATGGGTTGGCTGGGTCAACCATATATCCCGCATCGCATATCGTATCATATTCACATTCCGGAATTGATGTGCCGTCGAAATGAACTTCGTTCACTTTTGGTACCAAGATACCGTGGGCGATGGTTTGTTGCGTGCATGTGTTATAACATGCGGTAGCATCCGCCGCGCCGGTATCGGCCGTTGTTACGGTTGCATCTGCGCCGGACAATGAACTGCACAATGTTACATGTGTTTCACCATCGGGACTAAATGAACCTTTGGCTACAACAGAACATGTAATATCAGTATTGTTTTGCAGATAATATCCGCCATTACACGATATGACATTTGTTGTGCAGCTGCGGTCATAGGATGCAGAACCTGCAAAGTAGTAGCATGTTTCATCACCGAATCCGGTACCATCCGGCAGTTTTTGATTCATGCGTGTCGTGCGGCAATTATCAATGAACATGGAACCGGATTCTGATTGGATATAACCGCCAATTGGATCGACCGGGCATGTGCGTTGGCAACCGTTAACATTGCTGGTTTCGGTTCCGGCAATTACATTTATACCCGGGCAATACATTCCGACAGGGCATTCCAAGCCATCGTATGTCTTGCGTTCTGTACATTCAAATATTTCCTCGGTCCACTGGGCGTACAGGGTTGTGTCTGCATTAAACGTGGTATTTGCAGGCAGTATCAAGTTGTCTGAAATAACCAGATTGCCGTCGACCGGTTGTGTAAAGTAACCCAAGAATTCCCAATCTGTGCGTGTCGGAAGCGGGGCGACCGATATTTCACGTGTTGCATCCGCATCACTGAACCATCCCTTTGGATGTTGATATATCGTTTGTGTTGCGGGGGTGCCGCCGTTGGCGTCCAGTGTTATCGCATAGATAATCGGATTACATGTATTTGTTGTCGAATTATATGTATATCCGGTGTCGCATGTGACCGTCATATCGCATGTGGCTTCGTTTTCTATGCGGCAAGTTTGGGTGTCTGGATAATATTTACCACCGGTTGAATTTTTTGATTCATCATATGTGCATGTCGCATTTTCCGGGCATTGCGGACGTGTACATGGTTCAAAACATGTTGCAAAGCATACGTTGGCACCACCACTGTTGTTTGCGGGTGATTGTGTAAATATGCCTTCGTATCCAGGTATTGCAGAACACAAATCGCAACTGGTGTTATTATTTGAATAGTATGTCATATCACACAACAGCGTATTTATCTCGCAATATTTGTCAGATTCTGCAACCTGGCATGTGGTGTCGCCATAGTATTTTATGCCATTTACAGTGGTGCCTTCGACCCATGTGCAAGATGCACTGTTTTCCGGGCATGTGCCAACTTCACATGCTGTTGTGCATGTCTGATAACATTGTGTTTCCGCATTTGCACCGCTATCAGATGTATATCCGTTCGGGCATGTTGCATCGCACCCTGCAACACCAATTGGCGTTATTCCGACCCCCGGGCAATATTTACCCGCTGGGCAGTTCACCATTGTATTACCGTCATACATCATGCCGGCTGTACATTCTATTGCCTGAACGCACTGTGTGCCGACCAATGTGTATCCATCTTCGCAGGTCAGCGCAGCGCAGACCGTCGCCGGATCTTCGGTCATTCCGACCGTACCGGTTACGGTTATGGAATGGGCAACATCAAGTGCGGTGCATTCGCGTTTGCAAATTTGTTCGGCTGTTTCTGCGCTGTTTCCATTGCTTTCGCATGAATTGTACTGACCCAATGGGTAATCGCCTGTACACTGTATTGCACAATCCGTGCAGACACCGTTCACCGGGTGTGTCCCAGATGCGCAGCTGCACCCTTCGTCCTGGTTGCTGTTGCACGGTGCCCATGCAGCATATATTGTAGTAGATGCTGTAAATGTCATGGAATTGCTGCCGGTTGTGGCGGTTGGGCTGGTTGACCATCCCATAAACGTATATCCCGGTCTGACCAATGGATTGTCAGATATATTCCAACGCGGCAATTCGCATTCGCCGTTATTAGGGCATGTACAAGTTGTGCCGGAACAGTGATCTGTATTTTCAAGACTACCCGTACCCCCGTTATAGTTCAATGTGACCGTAATGCTGCAAATTGGCGCCGCTGTTCCACCCGCGCAAGTGCATCCAGCCGGACATGTCGTACACGTATTTTTTACAGTAGGCGTACCGTTATACGAGCCATTAAGGGTCATGTAATAACCCGCCGCACAACTGGTATATTTTTTAATATCGGGGCACACATACCCTTCGGCCCGTACGCCGACGGATATAAATATCATAAATAAAGATGCCAAGAAACCCAGGAAATAACGCTTTTTTTCCATAATCTTCCTCTCTTTTATAAAGCATTTTAGAAAAAATGCCACATGTCGTGCAAGAGAAAAAATAAATATTGTTGAATTTCCTAAAAAATAAAAAACACGCCCATGGCGTGAAAATAAATTTTTTGGTGGGTTAGGTAGGACTTGAACCCACGACCAAAGCGTTATGAGCGCTCCGCTCTAACCAACTGAGCTACTAACCCACGGCGCATATTATATATGTTTTGCCGCGCGTTGCAAGATAAAAATTTATATATTTTTAATATATGCTTTATTTTTATGTATCTGTATGCAATCATTAAAGCAATGAGTTTGATTACACCAATTTTGAATGAAACCCAATTGGCGGCCTTTGACGCAATAGAGAAGGGGAATACAAATCTATTGATTCTGGGTCAGGCTGGTACCGGTAAATCAACGTTTATAAATTATTTAAAGTCTGCATCAAAAAAACGATTGATTTGCGCATGTCCGACGGCGGTGTCTGCGCTTAATGTCGGCGGTCAGACAATTCATTCCCTGTTTCAGATACAGCCGCGCGATTTTATAATGATGGAATTAGTGAAACTAAAGGCTAAACCGCGGAACATATTAAATGCAGCCGATGTTCTAATTATTGATGAAATTTCCATGGTTGCCCCCGATTTGTTGGATGCAATGGATTATTTGGCACGCTTGGCGCGGCATAATAACGAACCGTTCGGTGGATTACAGGTTGTGGCAATCGGAGATTTGTTTCAGTTGCCGCCGGTTATTACGCGCGATGCAATGCAATACTTTGAACGCGAATATGAACATCCCAATGCGTATTTCTTTGATAGCAATGCATATAAGCGCGCGCATTTTCAAAAAATATCTTTTGATTTGGTTTATCGTCAGCATGACGACGCATTACTGCAGAATCTGATGCGGTTACGTGGTGGGGACGCAGGGGCATTGGAATTTTTCAATGCATGTCGTATCAATGATGATGAACGCCGTCGAAATGCTGTTATAATAACGCCGTTTCGTGCGGTTGCCGAACGAATAAATGCCGAGCGTCTTAATCAGATAAACGCACCTGAAATTACATATAATGGCGAATTAAGCGGTAATTTTTTAGAACGCGATGTGCCCGCACCAATAAACCTAGCACTGAAAGTCGGGGCGTTGGTGGTATTTGTTAAAAATGGTGACAAGTGGCACAACGGTTCCATGGGAATTGTTGAGGCGTGCGGTGCGCGCGAAATAGTGGTCAAATTGCTGAACGCATCGCGAGACATTGTCACTGTTAAGCCAGAGAAATGGCAAAAAATAGAATATTCGCGCGATGAAAATGAGCGCCTGATTGAAAATGAGGTTGGAGCGTATAAGCAGTTCCCGTTGAATCTGGGCTATGCCATGACAATACACAAGGCGCAGGGAAAAACATTGGATGCCGTAGTTGTAGATATTTCGCGTGGCGCGTTTGCACATGGTCAGACATATGTTGCATTATCGCGAACCCGCGCGGCATCTGATATGCATATTGCTGCGCAGTTATGTACCCGTGATGTCATTTTTGATAAACGTGTTTTGGATTTCGTATCACTCGGGGATTGATTTTTTCTTGGCCTTGTCCAGCAGATGCGTGTTCATAATAGAAATCATTCTATTTGCGGTGACAACAAAATGGTCGAACAGATTAATGCCATTCTTTTCCAACATTTCATATAATTCGGCAGTTGTTTTTATATCATCTTCGGAAAAGGCCGGATTACCAGATGGATGATTATGTACCAGTAAGACACTTTCTGCGCGCAAATACAATGCCATGCGCAAAATTTCTAGTGGATATATTAATGCGTGTCTATCTGACCCAATTGAGTGCATTTTATCTTCAATAACCGACATGTCGCCGCGCAGATATAAAACATGAAATTCTTCGACATCGTTGCCGCCGATTATAAATTTACAGTAATTAGTCAGTTGTTCGTATTGCTTGAAAATATTTTTTGTTTTTATTTGTTCATAGCATTGCAAGGTGGCCGCACGATGCATTGCCTTTATAGCTTTGACAATGGCGGGGCCGACACCTTCTACCATCATCAGGCGTTCAACTGGTGCGCACATAACACTGTGAAATGTTCCAAATTTATCCAGCAGACGGCGCGCCTCTAGCCGCATGTTACGGCGTGGCACAGCCAGCGTCAAAATAAATTCCAGCAATTCATAATCGGTGATTTTGTCTGCCAACAATTTGTCGCCCAGGCGTTTTCGGTGGCCGGCGCGAAACAATGGATCGGATTTTTTCATGAGCTCTCTCCGTGTTAAAATATTTTATAAATTCTTTGTCATCAAAACTGCATCAATCCCATCATAGTATTTTGAACGCTTTCCACATTGTGTAAAGCCAGCCTGTTCATAAAGCCCGCGTGCCGCAGTATTATTTTCGGCAACTTCTAAAAATATTTTTTTTACACCGCGTGATTTCAGTTCTTTTTCCACAATCCCCAGCATTGCGGCCGCAATTCCGCTGCGCCGCGCATCGGGTGCAACGCCGATTGTTATTATTTCAGCCTCGTCCGCGACCGCGCGGTATACAATAAATCCATTCTGGCTGGCGATTATGTCACAACCTGATTTTTTCAGGTCTGAAAAGTCCTGTGCCGTCCATGGTTTGTTTGGAAAGCATTGCGCATGTAATGTTTCTAATTCATTTAGCATTTGTGTCTGTTTGTTTTGGTTGTTCCGCATAACTGGGACGCAGATACATTGGCACGGCCGGCGTGTTTTCACCACGCAACAATTTGTCATGCACAATTTGAACGCCGCGTGTCAAATCAAAGGGCTTGTGCCCAACGGTACGCGGGCATTCCATTTGGCGGGGTTCCAATTCGTCTATGCCCATTGTGCATGGTGCCGTTTTTGCGGACGCCACAAAAAAATCGCCACGTCCGGAATCAATTGCAACAAACCCATCCGGTGCATCCGCCATGTATAATTCAAACGCATTGATTGGCACAACCGGAATTTGCAATCCCAAACCCAATCCCTTGGCATAGGCGATACCCAGCCGGATTCCGGTAAAACTGCCGGGCCCCACAACAACACCGATTGCCGTTAAATCACGCCATGTGACACCACATTCGGACATAAATTTTTCACATTCCGGCGCAAGTGATAATGATTGCTTTTCAACGGGGATGCGCTTGTGTGCTGTACCCAATACGAATTCCAAATCAGCCCCGGATGAGTTTATTATTAGAATCATTTTGATTTGGTGTGCTGCGTTAATTTGTGTTGAACCATTCGTGACACTATACGGGAAAAACAACCGGTTACATTTTCGCTTTTGTTTGAATTGTTGTGTGTAACAACAATACTATTTTTAGTGCATTTTTCCCCGTCATATGTTGGGAATGTTTCGGAAATTCTAATTGTATATTTTGGGGTAACCAATTTAGTGTTTGCGGCGTGTGTGCCTAATATTTGTGTCGCGCGACAGTTGGTTTTGAGGATATTACCCATCAGTATAAATTTTTCATAAATTGTCATTTTTTATCCTTGCTTGTTACGTTTAATAAATTCGCGGAATATTTATACATAAATTTCTGCATTTCATTTTTTGTAGATGATTATATACACAGCGTGCCAACAAAGCCGTGTTTGTGTATTTGTGTGGAATATTTTTCAATCCGCCCTTATTTATAACCGCCAGTGAATATGAGTATGTTTTTTTCAAAGATGTTTCAGTGACCGTTTGGGTTGATACTATTGAAAGGTTGTCCGCATTTATGCGTAAGCTATTTTCTTCAACGTAGTTATGTCCAGTGGAAAAGTGTTGTTTGTGTAATCCAGTGGAGATAGGTAACTGTAATTTTACAATCTGGCGATATAAATTAATTTGTTTGTTTGGTAACATTTTATCTCCTTATACATTTATGCCAAATCCAATTTTCTTGGAAATGCCGCCATTTTTGCGCACAGACAATAATTTATCGATTTTATCCGTCGTAAATTCTGTTTTTATATCGTCGCCATTGTTTTCCAAAAGTGCACGGCGCAAAATTGCGGTTAATGTTCGTTGCAGTTCACGGACACCTTCTTCGGATGTATGTTTGCGAATTATGTGACGTATTGCGTTGTCATCAATCACGATATTTTCGATATTCCAGCCCGTGTCATTCGCGGCGCGCTGAACAAGATGATTGCGCGCGATATTTACCTTTTCATCTTCGGTGTAACCGGGAATTTCTATTATTTCCATGCGATCTTTTAGCGCGCTTGATAAATTCATACTGTTTGCGGTCGCAATGAAAACTATATTGGACAGGTCAAAGTCCACTTCAAGATAATGATCGCGAAAGGTTTTGTTTTGTTCCGGATCTAGAACTTCCAGCAAAGCAGATTCCGGGTCACCGCGATAATCGCGACCCATTTTGTCGATTTCATCTAGTACAATTACTGGGTTATCGGCCTTGCAACGCTTTAGCGCATCCATAATGCGACCCGGTTGTGACCCCAGGTATGTTTTGCGATGACCGCGAAAATGAGCCTCGTCTGAAATTCCGCCCAGCGAAATTCGTTGATATTTGCGCCCCAGCGCCTCTGCAATAGATTTGCCCAATGAAGTTTTTCCAACACCCGGCGCGCCAACAAAGCATAAAATGCTGCCTTGGTTGCGGGCGGTTTTCTTCATTACTGCGATATGCTCTAAAATTCTGTCTTTGACAGATTGCATTCCTGAATGACGTGAATCCAGAATTTTGCGCGCAGCATTCAAATCTATTTTGGATTTATCAGATTTCCCCCACGGCATTGCCAGCAATTCATCCAGATATGCCTTGAGTATAGCAGCATCGTTTGACATTGGCGCCATTTGCCGCATGCGGCGCCATTCGGACATTGCTTTTTCCCGTGCTGCGGCAGGCATGGCAGACTTTTCAATAGTCCGCCGCAGATTTTCGCCGTCGATATCGTCGTCTTCGCCCATTTCTTTTTGTATGGCGCGCATCTTTTCTTGTAATATTGCTTCGCGGCGGCCGGATTCCATTTGCTGTTGAACGCGGCGATTGATTGTTTCTTCTATCTTGGCGGTTTCGCACATTAAATTTATATGTTCCAGCAGCAAAATCAACTTTTCATTCCATGTGCCGGTGGATAATATGGTTATTGCCGTATCTGTATCAATATCAGCCATTTGAATAACCGCGTCAACAAACGCCGGCAGTGGATAATTTTGAACGATATTGCGCAGTTTATCCATTTTGAAGCGTCGCGACGCAGATAATAATTGCATGTTTTCCGCCACACGGTCACGCAGTGCGATTGTTTGTTCAAAATTCATATCGTCCAGAACCGGTATTTCGCTTATATCACCAGAAAAAACGCCGTTTTCCACCACCACACCGGATAATTTTACCGCCGCGGTTGTGCGTACAATCGCATGCAGCGCGCCGTCTGGTATACGTAAAACCTGGGCGACTTCACCAATTGTGCCCACATTGTATAAATCATCTGGGCTGGTCGGATAGTTCCAGCTGTGTTGTGCGGCCAAGACCACCCGGTGTGTTGATTCTGCGGCAGCCTCGATACAAGCGATTGACATCGGGTTGTCAATATAAATCGGCACCGTTAAGCCGGGATGAACAACCAAATCGCGAACGGGTAAGATATATTCTTTCATAGTCATAATAATATAGGACATTTTTATTGATTTTCAAGAATATATTGTATATATTGCATGCCAAAGGCAGACAATGAATAAAAATTATAATCCAGATTCAAAATTTAAGACAGGAATGGCTCTCGCAATGCTATTTTCACCGGTGATGATGCCGTTGTTTTTGATTGTGAATGCGGTAAGCCTATCTGCTGTAGGTGCTATATATGCCGGTTTAAAGGCTTACTATTTTTATAGAAGTATTAAGGACAACAAAAATTCAAAAGAAAGGTAGAAAATTTTTAAGATTTTTTACGAAACGATAAAAATCCCCCAATCGGGGGATTTTTCTTACCCGTGATTAAATTAACGGCGGCGGTTAAACCCGTTAAACTGTGCGGTGTTGCTGGAACGCTTTGACAGATAGCGTGCCGCAATCAGCACCAGCCATTCAAACGACATCAACGCCAAATACAGCAATTTATTTTCAATACCGTGTGCCCAACCCAAAACATAAACCAATTGTGCAATAAAAGATATGTACAGAATTCCAAAAATACCTGTAAAAAATACTCGTTTAACTTTTCCAAACATTTTTTGTCCCTTTCTTTAAATAATTTTACATGCCGGGTTTCTGGTGCCAGGCACCCGGCAGCCCCGCAATAGCTCAAACGGGCAGGCGGGCAATTGTCAGCCATACCCAACGCCATATTAGGCAGCCATTGCAAGCGGAACGTTATCGTTCGCATTCATTTTTTTATCGGCTTTTAACGACGCCATGTCGAATTCACCCAATTTGTCTTTCGTCATCTGTCGAATCTATTACACCCCCGTATGTCTTATTGGTGGAGGTGCCGGGTACCGCCCCCGGGTCCAAAATGATTATTTCACAACGGATTCAGAATCATCACCGTTTGCACGGCATGCTAATTATAAATATTCCTGCTGGAAATTGCAAGTTTTTAAGTTATAATGCCAAAAAACAGGAAAAATTATGAAATTTTTAGACAAGGCAAAAATCTTTATCAAAGCGGGCGATGGCGGTAATGGCGCAGCCAGTTTCCGCCGCGAGAAATATATTGAATTCGGTGGTCCGAACGGTGGTGACGGCGGTCGTGGTGGGGATGTTGTGTTTCGCGCGGTGCCGAATGTAAACACTCTAATTGATTATCGGTTCAAGACCAAGTTCGCGGCTCAACGCGGTCAAAATGGCATGGGAAAAATGCGTACTGGTTATTCCGGTGAAACATTGGTTTTGCCCGTTCCGACCGGCACCGTCATTTTGTCTGAAAACGAGGAGATAGAATATGCCGACTTGAACCAGGACGGCATGGAATACCGCGCGGCACGTGGCGGAAACGGCGGGTGGGGCAATCTGCATTTTAAAAGCCCGACGAACCGTGCCCCGCGTCAGGCGAACGACGGCCTGCCAGGTGAAGAACGCACGGTTGTTTTGCGGTTAAAGCTAATTGCCGACATAGGATTGGTCGGATTCCCAAATGCTGGAAAATCAACGTTGTTGGCGGCGGTGACATCGGCACGCCCCAAAATTGCCAACTATGCATTTACAACACTTAACCCGCAACTGGGGGTTATGTATGCGCATAACCGTGAATTCGTGTTGGTTGATTTGCCTGGCCTTATCGAAGGGGCGCACGCTGGCGTCGGACTGGGGGATAAATTTTTGGGACATGCGGAACGCACCAAGATGATTTTGCATATAATTGACGGTACGGAACCGGATTGGGCGGCACGGTATCGTGCCATTCGTCATGAAATGGATTCTTATGGTGATGGGCTTTTGGACAAGCCGGAAATGGTCGTCATAAATAAAATTGACGCCGTCCCCGCGGATGAATTAAATGATAAAATGGCCGAATTTAAGAAATCTTTTGGGCGCAAGAAGAAACCTGAAATATTGACAGTTAGTGCGGCCGGCCGCATAGGTGTTGATGAATTGATTGCGGCGGTGGAACGGCGTTTTTTAGATATAGAAAACATTGCAGATGATAAATCTGAAGAATAAATCGTGGTTGCATTTTTGATTTTATTTGATAGAATTCATACCGCAAAAAAAACAAGAAAAGGAGAAAGCTCATGGCTTCATTAAAGGGTACACAAACCGAAAAAAATTTGTTAATAGCGTTTGCTGGTGAATCGCAGGCACGCAATCGTTACACATTCTTTGCATCCAAGGCAAAAAATGAAGGCTATCAGGCGATTTCTAAAATCTTTTTGGAAACGGCAGATCATGAAAAAGAACATGCGTCACGTCTGTTTAAATTCTTGGAAGGTGGCATGTTGGAAATAACTGCGTCATTCCCGGCCGGAAAGATTGGCACAACACTGGAAAATCTAAAGGCGTCCGCGTTCGGTGAAAATGAAGAAAATACCGATATGTATCCGAAATTTGCCCAAATCGCCGCCCAGGAAGGTTTTCTGGAAATTGCAGAGGTTTTGAAAAACATCGGCTATGCCGAACGTTATCATGAATCACGTTTCAAGGCGCTGGCAGAGGCAATTGAAAACGGAACTTTGTTTAAACAGGACAAAGTTGTAATGTGGCGTTGCACAAATTGTGGAAACTGGCATATCGGAACCGAGGCACCAGAAGTCTGCCCGGCATGTATGCACGCCCAGGGATATTTTATCAGTGAAGGCATTGCCGCACGCTGCGATACGAATGAAGGCTTTTGTGAATACACAAATATTGACTAATGTTTGAAGCCATAAAAAAAATCCCCCAAATGGGGGATTTTTAATTTTGATATGAACATTTATCTGTAAATGTATATGTTCCGTTTGTATCTTTTGATGTTGTTCCTGCAGCCTTGTAACAGTCTGTTATGTGTAAGCTTCCAGCACTACTAGTAGTGCCACCATCGGGGCATTTGGTGCATCCTGTGGCTGAAAGTGTCGCAATCCCATAATATCCGACCGCACATCTGTATGAGGTTGTTTCTACGCATCTGTTACATTCACATCTACGGGTTATTTTTTTTTCGTATCCCTCTTTATGCGCCGACCAGTTTGTATCACTTCCACATGATGAGCAACCGCGGCAACAATCATTGTATGTGACTTTATTGGAACATCCTGGAATCGATATGCTTAACTCTTGCAGCGATTCTCCAGAATTGCAACTTGTACATGATTCCACCCCGTACGTTCCTTCATAATATTTAAACATTGAAGTTTTACATCTGGCCGCATTAAGTGTCATGCACGCCATAGAAGAATCTCCGTGGCAAGACATAGTTTCTGAACAAATTTTAAAAGCATATGAATTTGATGGAAATAGTAGTAATACACTTATTATTGCCGCAATTTTTTTTATCATGAATATATCCCCCTTGTGTTTTTTATAAAAACCACCAAAAATTAGGTGGTCAGGAGGTTGAGAACAATCAGAAGAATTGTGTTGCGTATTAATTATTTCGCAAACCCTCCTGACCAAGGTCAGGAGAATTTTTCGCCATAATAAAAACAGCGCTGTGTACGTCTCTACAACATATTATGACGCTTCTGAAGAGGTTCTCACACCCCATTGACGAAATACCCGTCAACTAGCATATTATACAATGATTAGCATTTCTTTTCAAGCAATTAAAATGCCGCGATAACCGCGGCATGTGTTTTTAATATGCTTTCAACCTGTCCAGTACTTCATTTAACCGGCGTAATTCGCTGTTGGCGCATCCACGCCCACGCCAAGACAGCAGTTCTTCGCCGGTTGCCTGATCAGCAATTGATACATTAAAGTTCCACCACCAAAATCCGCTTAACGGACAAAAGAAAGATTGCAATGTTTCCTGTCTTTCGGAAACCTTTACAACATAGCGTGCATTTTGCGGTATTTTTATGGATTCCAAATTTATCGATTCTAATGTTTCGTTACTTTCCAAATCGCGAACGGATTTCGCAGTACCGACGATAACTCTATACCCGTGATTTTCCAGTTGCTCTTTTATGCTGCGTTTCATCCCATATCCGCCACGATCTGCAAATATGGTACTGCCCGGCACCATGGTATTGTCTTTTACATATGCGCTATTGCAGGCACACAATATACCGCATATTAAAATTATGGATTTTTTCATTATTAATTCTCCTACCTAAAAGACATGAGCCTAAATAGTTATATAAAAAATAGGAATATATTACAAGGCGTATTTATCAAAATGTTTGTTAAGAGGCTCGCCTTACATGGGTTGCACGTGCATAAATTAAACCGCAGATTTCTGCGGTTTTATTCTGGTGCACCCGGACGGATTCCCTTGCCATTTTTTAAATGTCTGCGGGGCAACCGTAACGGCTTGAACTGCGCATGGCGCGTTCTCGCCTACTTGTTGTCGAACGCGACGCGTTCAAATCGCGGGTTGCACGTGCATAAATTAAACCGCCGACGATGCGGCGGTATAATTTCTGGTGCACCCGGCGCGATTCGAACGCGCAATCCCCGCCTTCGGAGGGCGATT
>CAMRSV010000009.1 GCA_947053455.1 uncultured Alphaproteobacteria bacterium | reverse complement strand
ACCGTTTATTTTGGGCATTTTTTTCATTGCCCCGCTGCCGACAATTATATGGGTTCCCACGATGTTTTTCAATAATAAAAACGGCCGGCATTTTCGCCGGCCGTTTGCTATTATTTTATTTTCTTTAATTTTTCTGCAAATGTGCGTGTGTATTGCGTTGCCGACCACAGCGATGCAATCAATGCCGCCCACAGAACAACAATCCCAATTTGTGACAGGATGTTTAGCAGCATCAAGTATGTGCGCGTGATTGTTTCTGGGGTTATAAACGTAGTCAATACGAACAGCAGCAGAAATGCCGATAATGCAACCATCTGCAGTGTGGTTTTGATTTTTCCCATTGAAAAACGTGCCTTGGGTACCGGCATTTCGATTTTCTGGGTTCCCAGGAATTCGCGCAGGCCGCTGATGTACAATTCGCGTGCAATCATTATTATAATTGGAATGAATATGAACCATACCGGCATCATGATGGAAAGCATTATCATCGTGTTTACAACCAAAAATTTATCCCCGATGTGATCCAGCACGCCACCGATTTTTGATGTCGCATTATATTTTTTGGCCAACCATCCGTCAAAGAAATCTGATACAGCGGCCAGAATGAACAGTACAAACGATACAGCATACCATTGGTACATTAGTGTAGGGATAATCGCAAATGATGCGATTATGCGAAAGATTGATAAAAAGTTAACAAAAGATTTCATTGTTTTTCTCCTTATTATATTAATACCTGCATTATATCACACCGGAGTGAAAATAGGCATATATTTTTTCGGCGGCATTTTTTCCCAGTCCCGGGACGCGAACCAGCGCGGCCAAATCCGCATCTATAATCGCACGCACCGAACCAAAGTGCAGCAGCAGTGCCTTCTTGCGTGTAGGTCCAATGCCGTCTATTTCATCGAGAACCGATGCAGTCATCTGTTTTGCACGAACGGCGCGGTGGTATGTTATGACAAAGCGATGCGCCTCGTCGCGGACGGCGCGCAGCATAAGGAACAGTTTGGAATCTTTTGGTAAATCGCTGCATATAGAACCGTCTGGCATGATAAAGTGTTCATCGCCATTTCTAACTTCGCCCTTGGTGACGCCGATTATTGGAATGTCGGGTGCGGTCTGGTGTGCGATATTCCACTGGGCCATGCCGCCGTCAACAATAATCATATCTAATTTTTCGCTGCGGGTTGCGCGCGCCACAAATTCAGCCATCATGGCGATGTCATTGCCGGCCGCGGCCGCGTTTTGCAGTTTAAAATGACGATAGCCATCTTTTTGAAAACCATCATGTCCAAATGTTATCATGGCACCCACGGGACTTTTTCCAAACAGATGTGAATTATCAAACACGCCGGCCGTTTTTATTTTTACGCCAGACCATTTTTCCATATCGGTAACAGTGGCATCCCAATCAATATTTTCACCGCGCGTACTGCCGCGTCGCCGCGTGGCGCCACGATTCGCCGTATGGGTTAAAGCCGCGATTTTGTCACGGACAACGGCGGCAGCCTCAAAATTCATGTCGGATGAAAATTTTTGCATCTGCTGTGTCAAATCCGAAATAATCGGTTCGCTGTCCCCGGTCAATATGCGTCGTGCAAGCGCGACATTTTCCATGTAATCCGTTTGTGGTATCGTACATGGTGCGCTGCATCGGCCAATTTGATATAGCAGGCATGGTCGCGTCCGGTTGCGCATAAATGTGTCTGTGCATGTGCGCAGGCGGCATACCTTTTGTATGATTTTTATTGTTTCATTCAACGCCCCCACGGACGGATAAGGGCCATATACATCGCGCCGCTGGGATATTTTGCCACGAAATTTCAACATACGTGGAAATTCCCCCGCGGTTAGCGCCAACATTGGGTACATTTTCCCGTCCGTCAGCATTATGTTATATTTTGGTTTTAATGTCTTTATTAATTCCTGTTCACGAATCAATGCGTCCGATTCGTTTGCAACGGTTTCCCATTCAACACGCGCGACCAGTGTACGCATAACCTGCTTATGCAGTTCCAGTTTTGATATATCCAAATATTGGTGCAGCCGGTTACGCAGGTTTTTCGCCTTGCCCACATAAAGCAGGTTGCCGTCCGCATCGTACATTTTGTATACGCCGGGCGCCATGGGGCTGTTTTCTATTAAATCAGAAAATTGAATATTCATGCTTTTTATGATAGAATAATAAAAAACAAATAGCAAATGGGGGTATAAAATGAATCAAGAATCCGGTCGTTCAATGATTGAAATGCTGGGGGTGCTGGCCATAATGGGTGTTATAACGGTCGGCGCAATCGGAATGATTTCAACCGCAATGCGCACGCAGCGTCGCAACGCCGTAAACGACGAGGTTATTCAGATTGTCACCGGTGTGCGAGCACTGCTGGGTGAATACGACAACTATTCGCATATAAATAATTCAACGATATTCAGGGCAATCGGCATGTCGCCGAAAAATACATACGGTGGTACGTACGAGTTGGCGGTGGATTCGTCCAATTCGCGTCAATTTGTCGTTTCAATAAACGGTTTGTCGCAGTCTGATTGTGAATATTTTCTGACCAAGGCATGGTCTGATTCGGTCGGATATCAAATGTCCGGCGGCAAAAATGGCGGCGCAACTGGTAACTGCAAGGCGCCTAATGGGAAAAACACAATTTCCATAACATATGGCGATTAACCGCACATGGCAGAAATAATAACTGTTTCCAAGGTAGAAGAGGGTACGCGTCTGATGCGCTGGTTTTTGCGCAAATTTCCATCAATGCCCCAGCGCGAGTTTTACAAACTTTGCCGCGGCGGGCAAATACGTGTTAATTCTTCGCGCGTACGTGGAAATGAAATATTGTGTGCGGGGGATGCGGTTCGCGTGCCGCCAACCCTGGCTGGATATGCCAAGTCGCCGGTTAAAAACGAAGGTGGTGATAATTTCACGCTTTCTGATTTGGAAATGTTGCGCACATGTATAATACATAATGATGATGACATTGTTGTGTTTAATAAACCGGCCGGACTGGCGGTTCAGGGGGGGACCGGTATTCGAAAATCGGTTGATAAAATGGCGGCGGCAATGTTCCCATACGACAAGATTTCGTTGGTTCATCGTATTGACCGTGACACTAGTGGAATTTTGGTCGTGGCAAAGAATCAGAATGCCGCACAAAAACTGGCCGCCGCGTTTCAGTCAAAAACCGCACACAAAGAATATTTGGCACTGCTTAATGGCGATGTAAAGCCACCGCGTGGCGTGATTGATAATTATATGTTAAAAGGGCAGGTGTTTGATGCGCCGTCTAGAATAAACGGCGGCACAGGCCCGCGTCCGCAGCGTGCTGTCACTGAATACGAAGTCTTGGCCACCGCCATCGGGTGCGTGTCCTGGGTATTATTTTCGCCGAAAACCGGTCGTACACATCAATTACGTGTGCATAGCGCGCGAACATTGGGCGCACCAATTGTTGGCGATGATTTGTACGGACGTGATAAAAAATTGGATGGTTCGCTTTGTGCTGTTTTGGGCACGCGGAACTTGTTCCTGTTTGCGCACAAGATAACATTTCAGCATCCGTCAAACGGACGGCTAATGACGCTAACGGCGCCCGTGCCGGAATTTATGCTGCCGGTGATGAAATTTTTGGAGTTAAAATTACCCTAGAAGAAAAATGCTGACAAAAACCAAATTATTTTTCGCGGTGTTTAGGGTTCTTGGGCTGTTCCTTATGGGATTGGCGGTGGCGACAGTTATCGCCTTAAGCCAGGTTAATTTGGAAACACTGCGTGGAAATGTCTTGGCGATTTTAAGGGATGCAACTGGTTTACCTGTACAAATAGATGGTGCCGTGTCTTGGAAATTGTCACTGCGGCCAAAGATAGAGTTGCATCAGGTTCGTGTTCCTAATGCTGATTGGGCACGGCACAAGTATGCGTTTAGTGCGGAAAAAATTGATGTGACGATGAATCTGGTCTCGCTTTTCCGTGACAGGCCGACAATTCAAAATGTAAAGATTTATGATGCGACTGCATGTGTTGAGCAAAATGCCGATGGACAATATTCCATAATGCCCGAATTTGATGATAAAGACGATGCGGTGGATAAAAAACATCAGGGGCTGATTGCGACCACATCAGATTCGCACCCCGTGGTGCAAGAAAAATATCCATTCAAGGATCCGGGACTTGGTAGTGTTGAAATAAAAAATCTTGTTGCACATGTTTTGGACAGTACATACTCAATTTCCGGTTTTAGCGTGCACTATGTGCCCAAGGACGATGTTCGTGAATATGCTGGATGGATAAAGTCAAAATCCGCGATGTTCCCATTTATCGTTTCTTATTCCCAATATAATCCAGAACGAAAAATATACCCCGTTAAAATTGCCGTATCTACCGGTGGTGACGCGCTGATTGCGAATGTTGCCTTGGAAGGAACCAGCCTGATGCCCATAGACTTTATAGTTAAAGGTGATATACCAAATATCACTGAAATGGGGGATGTCATCGGTTTGGAGTTGTTACCACTCGCAAAAATATCAGTTAACCTTGCGGGCGGATTTGACCACCATCGCGTGACACTGCGTAAATCGACAATTAGTACACGTGGAAATAAAATAACCTTGTCCGGGGATTATGATTGGTCAAAAAAAATTCCGACTTTGAATCTGAATTTGGAATCAAAGCGTATTAGTTTGATGGAATTGTTCCCGGATCTTTACGGGCGGCAATGGATTCGCCCAAAGCGTTCCATTAACGTATTTAAGGACACGCCTTTGTTTGGCGAGTATTTTGCCGCATTTGATTTTAATGCCGACGTATCAATTAATGAATTGATTGTGTATCGGGATTTAAATTTGCGTGAAATCGAGCTGCGTGCAAAATCTGTATCGGGGGATGCGCGTGTTGACGCAGATGTTGGAATTGGTGGTGGTAACGTGATTATTGGGGCGGATATATTAATTGCCCCCGATGGTATGATGCGCGGCACGGTGGGCGCGGTCGGCCGTAATATTTCGATTGGTGAAATATTGAATCAAATACGTGTTGACGGAATAATATCTGATTTGCCGGTTGATTTTGAAACGTTTTTAATGGCCAATGGCTCAAATTTATCCGAAGTGATGCAGACCGTTACAGGCCCCGTTCGTTTATATTCCGCCGCGCCTGGGTATGCGCATTCAAAACTGGTGGCATATATGTATGGGACGGATTTCCTGACATCATTGCGCCACGGGATTCAGGATTTGTTTCGGACAGAAAAAAAGTACGATCAAATAAAAATTTCATGTGTTGCATTAAATACGAAACTGCGTTCCGGGGTTGCAGAAACGCAGAACGGTGTGGCAGTTCAGACTAATTCTATAAATGTTCGGTTGGCTGGTGATTTAGACCTAGGGGGCGAGAACATGAAATTGTCTTTGACGACGGTGCCGGTTCGTGGACTGAAATTGTCTTTGACAGGAAATGTTGTCAATTCCATTGAAATAACCGGGGATTTGGCGGAACCTGATATTCATATAAACGGTGCCGCGGTTGCAGGAAAAGTTGCATCTGCAACTGGTATCGGACTGCTGCTGGCGCCGTTTACGGGGGGAATTGGACTGGTCGCCGGGGCGGGGGTCGGCTTGCTAGCTGGGGATTTGTTGGAGAACTGGTTGGCGGATGATACGCCATGCGAAACTGCATTGCGTCGCGGGGCGCCCGCATTGCGTGATGATCCGGCATGGCTGGACGCGCCGATTGAACAATTGTTGGAATCTGTTATGCAAAAATAAAAATGGGGGTAAAAAATGTTTAATTGGGTTGGATTGATACAAGTTGTAATAATCATTGTAATATTATGGATATTTTACCGCAGTTTTATAAAAAACACCTCGTCAGAGACATTGGTGCGTGGGCTATTGGGATTGGCGGCGTTGTGGGGTATAAGTTTTATAATGCTGTGGTTCCATTTGGATTTGCTAGGGGCGTTTTTGCATTGGACGGCGCTGTTTTTATCATTGTCGCTGATTGTTGTTTTTCAACCGGAATTGCGTAAATTTATGGCTCTTATGGGAAATATAGAAGAATGGCGTCGCGTTTTTCGGCGCGGTAGTGGTATGCGTGATACGCGCCCGTTGGACGCAATTGTGTCGGCGGTGGAATATATGTCGTCAAAGCATACTGGGGCACTGATTGTGTTCCCAACGACACTGGATGAAAGCGCAATTGAAAGGAAAGGTGTGCGCATTGATGCGGTTATAACAGCAGAGTTGTTGTTGACCATATTTTTTAATAAGACGCCGCTGCATGACGGTGCGGTTATTATTCAAAAGGAACGCATTGCATATGCTGGTGCCATTTTGCCGTTATCACAAAATAATTTAAACTGGAAATATGGAACGCGTCATCGGGCGGCGTTGGGTCTTTCGGATGTATCCAGGGCGGTTGTTTTGATTGTGTCGGAAGAAAGTGGTGACATATCAATCGCAGAAAAAGGAAAAATAACCAAGTATGACGATACGCAAAAATTGCGCGCAAAGCTGGAAAAAGTCATGAGCAAATAGGAAAAAAGGCCGCCATTTGGCGGTCTTTTTTGTTTTGGGATTATGTTACTCTTTTACGCTTGCGCCGAATCGGCATTTTTTGATAAACTGCATTCAAAAGAATATTGAAATAAATCATACAGGAGTTCACAAATGGAATTTTCAGTATTTCGTCAGGTGTTGATACGTGCGCTGGGGCATATGCAGTCCATCGTTGAAAAACGCGCGACATTGCCGATATTGATGAACGTTAAGATAGAGGTTGCGGACGATTTGATACTGTCTGCGACAAATGTTGACTTGGAATTGGTGGAACATGTCGCGGCAGATATAACACTGGGCGGGAAAACGACTGTGCCGGTTCAAATGCTGTATGATATTGTGCGCAAATTGCCGGACGATGCGGAAATTTCATTTAAACAAAATGGCGATCAGTTGGTTGTATCAAGTGGTCGTGCAGTGTTCCGTTTGCCGACTTTGCCGGCGGAAAATTTCCCGGCCATGGCGGGCAGCAATCTGACCACAAAATTCCAAATGACGACAGGCGACCTGGCGCATTTGATTAATCAGACAAAATTTGCAATTCCGACCGATGATGTACGTTATCATCTGGGGGGGATTTATTTCCACATTTCCGACGAGGGCAAGGAAAAAATGCTGACGGCGGTTGCAACCGATGCGCAACGAATGGCGTTGTGTGCAATGCCTGCGCCCGAAGGCAGTGCGGAAATGCCTGCGGTGATTTTGCCACGCCGTGTGATTGGTGAATTGTCAAAGTTGTTGGAAGATGCAACTGTTGATGATGTGACGGTTGAATTGTCTGATACCAAGGCCCGTTTTACAGTTGGTGCTGCCACATTGACCAGTAAATTAGTTGATGCACAATATCCGAATTACCGCGTGGTTATTCCCAAGGGCAATGATAAAATCGCAATTTTAGATAGAAAACAATTCCTGAATTCTGTTGATTTGGTGTCTGTGGCCAGTGTTGATAAAACAAAATCTGTTCAATTGACATATTCCATGAACAAGTTGGTTGTTAATGCATCCAGTCCGGATGCTGGCACTGCAACCCAGGAACTGGACATTGAATACAACGGTGACAGTTCGTTTACCGTCGGTTTCAATGTAAAATTCCTGATGGATGTCGCGTCCCAGGTCGAAGGGGACAAGTTCCAAATGGAAATGCAAGATCCGTTGTCGCCCACGATTATCAAATCAACCGACAAGAAGACGGATGCATTGTTCGTATTGATGCCGATGCGTATGTAATTGGTATTGTGCATAAAAACCGCCCATGTGGCGGTTTTTTATTTTTGCCTTTACAATGTGAATGTTAATTTCCTATAATAAAAATGTCACGGCGGGTTGCCGTGATGGGGCATGACAACCTCTCTTGTGCGTCGGAATATACTTGGCGCATTGCGCCGTTTTTATTGTGACGATAAATATTCTCCTGATTCATCAAAGGGTCAGGAGGACGGTCTAATAACAAATAAACCGTGCTACTCGCAAGATAGTTGTCAACCTCCTGGCCACTGAAAGTATTCGGTGGTTTTTGTTTTGAATGAAACAAGGGGGATTTTAGTATGCGTTTAATTTTGATACTTTTTGCCTTGGCGATATTGTCACAGGCAGCGCCGGGGGCAATTTCGACGACACCTGAAATAACAACATATTTGTGCTGTGACAGTTGTTGGGCTCCGTCGCAATCAAAATGTGCGACAGAATGTGCTTCTTGTTATAGTGTCAGTAATTATGTATGTTGCGATAGTTGCAGCGCATCATCGCAATCAAAATGTATTACAGAATGCTCGTCTTGTTATAAGGTGGACTTATGTTCTTCCATGAAATGTGATTTAACTGATGGGGATAAAGAATGGGAAAATATGGGTTATGGATCTTTTAGTATCAATTATCGGCGCAAAACAAGTTGTACAAAAAAGAAAATTGATGGCAGTTGTACATCGGTTTACACCTATGAATGTGGTTGCGGAAGGTATGGGACATTTTACTATGCGGATGAATGTGATACCGCAACCGGCGACGCGTCATGCAAGGCATGCCCGGATGGTGGGAAAACCGATGCGTATGGCACCAAGATATCTGATTGTTATTTGCCGACCGGGACAGAAATGTCGGATGAGTCGGGAACGTATGAATTTACCTCAAATTGCCATTACAGTTCAAATTGATTGCAATATCTGATTTTTATGATAATATATCCGCCACAAACAAAGGATAGATATTTATGACAATCGAAGAAATTGTACCGGGCAAAATGCCGCCCAAAAAAATGAATGCTATTATTGAAGTTCCGGAAAACGGCTATGTAAAATATGAAATTAACAAAGAAACCGGCATGTTAAAGGTTGACCGGATTCTACACGCGCCGATGGCATATCCGGCGAACTATGGTTATTTCCCGGGGACATTGGGCGATGACGGCGATCCGCTGGACTGTGTTGTGGTTTGTAATGCGCCGCTGCGTCCTGGTGTTTTGATTGAGGTTCGCCCGATTGGTGCGCTTTTAATGGAAGATCAAGCCGGCGGTGACGAAAAAATCATCTGCGTGCCGCGTGATAAAATCGATCCGTATTACACCACCACCGAACAGTTGGAGCAATTGCCGCAAATTTTGCGTTCGAAAATCGAATACTTTTTTCAGCACTATAAGGATTTGCAGCCGAACGCTTGGTCCAAAGTTTTGGGTTGGGCCGACCGGGAAACGGCGGATAAGTTGATTATGGACAGCATTGACCGTTATTGGAATCACAAGCGCGAGGCGAAATAAATCACTTGCGCGGGGGACGGGGCTGCGTATAATAAAACGGTAAAATAAAGAGGTATTACAATGGCATCATACATTGCAAATGACATGCGTGTCGGTTGGGTTATTTCCCATAACGGACGTCGGTATTCCGTCACATCAATAACCAAAGTTAAACCTGGCAAGGGCGGTGCGTTTGTTCAGGCCGATTTGCGTGATATTGACACCGGTAACAAGGGTGGCGACCGTTGGCGCGCGGAGGACAAGGTTGAAAAACTGATGGTCGAAGATTTTGAGTGTCAGTATTTGTATTCCGACGGAACGGATGCGTTCTTTATGAACCTGTCGGATTATGAACAGTTCACAATGCCGGTTGATTCCCTGGGCGATATGATGAAATTCTTGGCGCCGGAAATGGGGGTCAAGGCGAATTTTGTCGAAGGGCACCCGGTATCTATCACATTGCCGAAAACGGTAATTGCAACGGTCGAAGAAACCGAACCCGCCCTAAAGGGGCAAACCGCGTCATCCAGCGGCGGCAAACCGGCGATTCTTGACAACGGCATTCGCGTTCAAGTTCCGTTATTTGTAGAGGCAGGCGAGAAAATCGTCGTGAATACGGAAACGCTGGAATACGTTGAACGCGCGAAATAATAAAAAATTATAATAATAATATATCTGCGGGTGAAAAGTTTGCTCATGTATGTCTAATACACTACGCAAATTTTTCGCCCGCATCTACATCATTCTAATAATTTTTGCCAAGTTGCATCTAATTCATTTTTACGGGGTGCATTGCAACCCGTTTTAATTTCCATAATAAAATATTTGCAATTGGTATATTTTTTAGGTATAATTTCAACCGTGACGGGTGTTCCGTCGTGCGGAAGTGATGTCTCCGCGGGTTTATCGTCGTTTTAGACGTAAAAATCCAACCGAGAGGTTGGAGGGCGACTGAATATATTGAATAGGTCGCCGAGCAAATAAACCTGCAAGATATCACCTCCAACCTATCTGTTCTTATGATAGGTTTTTTATATTGGTGGCGCGGCGGATTTTTATGGAAATTTTGCGGCGCGCTGATATAATGGGGACACATGGTCGGTTAAATCCGTCGCAAATAAAATGGGGCTTGATAACCTCAATAAAAACCAAAGTTGCCCGCGTTCGGGCGTGAAATCCAGTCTTTTATGGCTGGGGGCCGCGATATATATGAATAAGCGGGCAATTTACTTTTGTATTGTTTTGAACTCCCAGCCATTTTTGTTATGACTTTATGCAAGAAATAATTTGCAAATTATTCTGAAATAGAATACACTTATAACTGTAACGGGAAACCTGTTGCGGAGTCTAGTAAACTCTTTCGTTACGGTCGCCTGCACAAGGGCGTACCTGTGCCAATCTCTATTAGGGATTGGATGGAGCCGAATATGTCGAATAAGGCTCAAGCTTACCGTAACGCTTTTACTAGCTCCAATCCCGCCTACAATATGGCGGTTTTTATATATTGGATTATATAATTTCATGGAAATTGTAATAAATTCTTTATATAATATAAAAAAAGCGGCATATTTATCCGTTGCAAATAACGAGGCATCACAACCTCAAGCTCAAATCGCCCTGTGCAGGCGTTAAATGCTCCAACTAAAACAATGGTTGGGGGCCGCGATATATATGAATAAGCGGGCAATAAGTTTGAGTATTGTTGTGAACCTCCAACCACTTGATTTATTTCCGGTGGTTCATTTTTTGCGGGGTCGGCCATATGGTGCTCATGATATATGGGCGGCGCCTGCAAATTTCGTTTAATGTGTGGTGGTGGTTGCGTTCTTAACCCTCCTTTGTGGGCGCGTGCAATGCCATCACCAATTTGTGGGGGCGGACATGTCGGGGCGACCATTCAAACCGGATTCGGTTGATATTTTAATCGGGCAAATGATTGTTAATTGGCGGCGAAAATTGGGTATGTCGCAAAAGGAGTTGGCACAAAATCTGGGTGTCACATTTCAACAGGTGCAAAAGTATGAAGCGGCATCTAATCGCATATCCGCATCGCGGCTGTATTATATTGCAAAGGCGATGGGAATTTCCATTGTCGCATTGTTAGGAGAGGTTGAAAAAACATCGGAAATATACGATAAAAAAACACGTGAAATGATTGGTCTGTTGTGTTGCATGACCGATGATGATAAAAATATTCTGTTAAGAATATCGCACCGGCTAATCACAAAATAAAAACACCGCTCAACCGGGCGGTGTTTTTATAGCTATATTATTTAGTCAGATTCAGGCTTTTAATAAGCAAGTTTTGATAATTTTTATTTACCGCCACTTGGTCTGCGAAATCCTTTATACCAAAAATCAAAGCCTTTCTGGGGGTGTCGTAGGAGCGACCTTGCAGCCATGTATCTGAAAGTGGCTGAATAAGTCTGGTTTCCAAGTTGCGTAAAACAATTGTTCCTGCAAATGTTGTCCCATTTTCAGCATATTGCGGTATTTTTATTATCTTTGAATCATTCGAAAAATAATTATTTACTATTGTCCCCACGGTGCCGATAACTTCGTAAGGTTGAAAAATTTCTTTAAATTTCTTATCCATCGCTTTTTTTGCGAGACGGGAAAGAAGTTTGATTTCTATTTCATCCGAGGCAAAATCCATACGATTAAAAACCCTTGGCCATATTACATTCATATCATTATTGCACCATAGAGCATTGGTAAATTTAAACGCTTGCAGTTCAATATACTTTTCTTCCGAAAACCATTCTTTTACGGTTGCTGGTACAGATGCCGGGATTTTAAATGGCTGGTTTTTTTCTGTCATAAATAATTCCTTTTTTATTACGATATATAGTATAGACTGCTTTATTAATTTGTCAATAAAAAAATAATACCCCGCATTTGCGGGGAAATATTTTATTTTTTTGATTACAGTTTGTTTTCTGAATTCATAATACTGCGGATTTCGTTCATACAGTTCTCATAAACATTTTGCCGGCCTGCGCCCAGATAGTCGCGCGGATTAAATCCATTGGGTTTTGCCGCGAGATTGCCGCGCACGCCCGCAGTAAATGCCAATCGTGAGTCACTGTCCACGTTTATTTTGCATATGTTCATTTCAACCGCGCGGCGCAGTTGTGGGGCAGGTATTCCGCGTGCGCCAGAAATTTCGCCGCCAAATTCGTTGATTTCATTGACATAATTTTGCGGAATATTCGATGCCCCGTGCAGCACCAGTGGATATCCCGGTAATTCGGCCGCAATATCGGCCAGTATATCAAAACGCAGTTCTTCGGTGTCTGATTTACGTTTGTAGGCACCATGACTGGTTCCGATTGCAATCGCCAGTGAATCAATTCCGGTCTGTTTTACGAATTCAATCACATCGTGCGGGTTGGTGTAGCTAGATTCTGTCCCGAATGTGTTTTCATCTTCTATCCCGGCAAGTGTGCCAAGTTCCGCCTCTACCGTAACGTCGTTTGCGTGTGCCAATTCCGCAACACGGCGCGATATTTTTACGTTTTCGTCAAATGGCAGTTTGCTGCCGTCTATCATGACGGATGAAAACCCAAGTTCAATTGCATGTGCGCATGCCTCAAAAGAGCTACCATGATCTAGATGTAACGCCACACCGTCAACTGTGTTTAGTTTCAGACCTCCTATCATTCCCATAAGCATGTCGTCGCCCATGTATTTCATGGCTGATTCCGATACTGCAAGTATTATCGGACTGTGTGTATCGCGAGCCGCACGCATAATTGCTGTTAGCGTTTCCATATTATAGAAATTAAACGCACCGACGGCATATCCGCGTGAAATTGCGTCTGAAAACATGTTTTTTGTATTAACCAAACCAAAATCTGTATATTTCATTACTTTCCCCTTTGCGCGAAATTATAGCACACGCATATTTAGAAAAATATACATTTTTTATAATATATTGACAATTGCGTATTTTGTGCAATAATGGTTTCGAATCGGAAACGGGTATGTAGTACCGATACCGAGTTTTTGTATACAAGGGATGCATAATATGAAAAAAGTTTTGGTTTCGGTGATTGTGGCGATTTTGTTGGCCGGTTGTGCCCATGATTACTACACGGGTAATGTCAAGTATGTTCAAAACGGCAAGCATTGTGAATATTCATTTGAAGAAGAGGGTGGACGCCTGTCGTCAGATGTTCGTGATTTGAACGCGTCCAAGAAAGTGGTTTACCGCAACACAAAATGCGAAGATTTGTTTATCCGTGACAATGGCGGTCAAATTCCGGGGGCAACACGTCGCGTATTAAAGAATGCCGGCACGGCGACCGTTGCCGGTATGGAAACATCGGCACTGGCCGGGGCGCCGCGTCTTATTGCAATGCCACAGTTGGGGTCTATCCCGAACCGCGGGGCGGGGTATAAATATTACCTGATGTCTGCAATGTAATTAAATTTTCATGAAAATACGACGCCGCGTGATTCGCGGCGCTTTTTGTTTGAAACGATTGTAAAATTATGATAAAATTATATGGAAATAATTAGGACAAAAGGGGTTCCAATATGAAAAAACTTATCTATAAAATTAATATGGCGATAATTGGCATTATGGTGTCTGCGCCGGCAATGGCGGCCGTTAATGAAAACGGTCTGTGCGTTTTGATGAAGGATTTTCGCGGCGTATTCAATATGGTGCGTACATTGGCATTTATCGGTGCGGCGTTTATTATCGCAAACTGGGCATGGGGATTTATTTCCAAGGGTGAAGTTAAAATGGATGATGTCAAGAACAAGGGTACCGCGATGCTGGTCGGCTTTATCTTGCTGTTTATGATTGGTACAATTTTGTCGTTCTTGATGACAACATCTGGTGCAAAAACAATTGGATGCCCGGAACTGTTAAACTGGTAAGGTTAAAAATAATAAAAACGCGGCGTGTGCCGCGTTTTTTTGTGTCGTTACCGCAGGCTTTCGTTTTTGTATGTTTTAATAAATTCGCGCTGTAATTGATTATATCGCGATTGAATTCTAGATATGTGGGTTGGTGTTAAATCCTGTTCTGGGGTATGACCGTAATTTTTTATCATCAACATCCGTGCATTTTCAAAATTCTTTCGCGCCAAGTCTATGAATTTATCTGCCGTCATAAAGCTATATGCGGTGTATTGTTTTATCGTCTGTTCAAGACTATATATTCGCGCTTTCAGTGACGTAATCTGCATATAGTTTGATAAAGGGTCGCTAGGATTTATTCTTATGTTATGAGATAATTTTAATTGGTTTGCGCTGCGTTCATTAAACAGTGCCTGGTTTGTAATCATGCTAAATAATTCAAATTTAATCTTTAGTGAATATAATATACCATTGATATGTTTTTCAACACCGGCCAACTCCTGGCGTCGAAATATTCTAGATACATCATGACTGAAGTTTTTTATTTCATTGAAATCTGAATTTGGCATCATGAAATACAAATGGGCAAGAATTGTTTCCGGCATATATGTTATTGCAGCGCATGCAAGCCGTGTTATTTTTGCATCATTTTGATGGCCTGACGAATTGGTTTCAAATATTTCTATGTGTCTGTACAACATGTCAGAAAATTTTACATTGTCATCTGGTTTTTTAAATCCTTTGGGTACATACATGCGTGCCATGTCAAGATTCAGATTTTCGGAGATATTTTTCTTATTCTTATATGCGTGTATTTCTGTAAAATACTGTGCCAAATCGGAATACAACCAATATTGCGTATTGTTGCTGTGGTTGTTATACATTTGCGGAAACAGGGTGCTGACGGCAAATTCGTTTACGCGATGCGAATGATTGTGTAAAAAGTTAAAAATTTCCAGTTGTTTATTCTGCATATTTTTTCCTTGTTTTGTTCGCGGGTTATGTTCGCATATGCGTAGTTACTTTGGTTCCTCTATATTGGCCAGTGAAAACAGCACCGATGATATCAATGATTGGTATGGGACGTGCTGCTGATCGGCCAATTGTTTTATTTTATCCAAAATAGGGCGCGGTATTCGCATATTGATTACACAGTCGGATTTATTAAAGGCGCGATAGGCCATATACTCTTTTAGCAAAGATTCAATGTTCATTACGAATAATTGCTGCATAACATTTGGCATGTACAAACTCCTATACAGGTTGCAATACTTACGTCTTTACAATTGACTATATCATTGTATTTACAAATGTCAATACAAATGTAAATGCATTTGTAATTACTCTTGTATTGTGATTTGTGTGGTCGGTTGTATTGGTTGGGTGGGCTTGCTTTTTTATAATATCTGTATAAAATAGATTGCGATATTTATATGTGTTTTAAGGGAACAATATGCTGAAAAAATTCTTATATTTTGTTGTGGGGGCGATGCTCTTTGTTTTTCCGGCGCATGCCGAGTTAAAGGTTGATATTATTGCCGGTGCCACAGAACCGATTTCGGTTGCGGTTCAAAAATTTGAAATTTCTGGTACTGCATCGGCCAAGGATGCCGCCAAAATACGCAGTGTCGTTGAAAATGATTTGAAATCAACGGGACTGTTTCGTATTGTGTCGCATGACGCATTGCCTGAATATGTAAAAATGAATGAGATGCCGAACTTTAAGTTATGGTCGGCGATAAAGGCAAATGTTTTAGTTCAGGCGACCCTTTCGTCAGAGCCTGGCGACAAATATAAATTGGAATTTTATGTTTGGGATGTAAATGGTACCGAGCAGATAGAGGCGCAGTCGCTTATTGCGTCAAAAAAATCAGTACGGCGTCTAGCGCATATAATGGCTGATGCGATTTACGAACGTTTAACGGGTGAAATCGGATATTTCGATACGCAGATTGTATTTATCGCGGAATCGGGGCCGGTGGATGCGCGTGTTAAACGCATGGCCATAATGGATCAGGACGGATTTGGCATGCGTTACCTGTCGGATAAAAACACGTTTGTCATGTCGCCGCATTTTTCGCCCAATATGCAGTCGGTAGTTTTTCTGTCATATCGTGATGACGACCCAATGGTTTGGACACTGGATTTAAACACCGGGGCACAGCGCAGGTTGGGGCGCTTTGGCGGAATGAATTTTGCGCCGCGTTTTTCGCCCGACGGTACCAAAGTTGCATTGTCATTGGTCAAGAATGGAATTACACATATATATGAATATGACATGGAATCTAAAAAACTGCGCCAACTGACGTTTGGAAATTCGTTGAACACCAGTCCCAGTTATTCACCTGATGGAACAAAACTTGCGTTTAATTCCGATCGTTCGGGTCGTCAACAGATTTATGTAATGGATTTGGCCACCGGAGAGGCGAAACGTATTACATACGGGGCGGGGCGGTATGCTACGCCAGCCTGGTCGCCTGATGGACAGTTTATAGCATTTACAAAAATTGCGGACGATACGTTTTATATCGGCATTATGGATACGGATGGGCGTAATGAAAAAATATTAGCCGGTGGTTGGTATATGGAGGCACCTTCCTGGGCACCGGGATCACGCCGGGTAGTGTATTACGAGACCGAAAAATCACTGGACGGCATGGATAGAACAAGTCATATACGTACCGTTGACATTATGGGGCAAAATGTTTATGACATACCGTTACCTGATGATGTTAGTGGTGTTGAACCTACTTGGTCGCCCAGATTGCCGTAATAATTGCGTAATGGGAAAAAAAATCGGGCGCTTTCGCGCCCGATTTGTTATGTATGTATTTTATCTTTGATTTTGTTCCGATATTTTTAACAATTTTCTATATTCTGCCAATTTATCAGAAATTTCTTTCTTTGATGTGTTTTTCGTGGCGGGAATATATTTGCATTCCCAGTCCAGTTCTTTATCAAGAATACAGTCCAGCATGACTTCAAAATCATAGTGAAACGTTTCTTCATTTTGTGTTATTGCATCTTTAATTCTGTTCAAATGCTTTATGGCAATAGAATCCTTGGTTTCCTTCAATGCTTCTTGAGTGATATTCGTAATTTCATCAAAAACACACCATGTTGCAGCATGTTCTATAATATAATTATTGGCAAAACATTTAACGTTTTCATAGTTCATTGAATCAATCTCTAGCGTGCGTATATTTTGCCGTAATTCGTCGGGATTGATTGCGATTTCAATATTATTGCTTTTTTTATTTTTGATTGTTGTCGGTTTTTTTGCCGATATTTTTTGTGGTACAATAGACGCCGCGGCAATTCCTGCAATCAGTGCGGCCTTTTTTACCTTATTCATATTTATTGTCATGCTTTTGTTCCTTGGTTACAATATTGCAATAATATGTAACACGAAAAACATTAAAGTCAAGTTTTTTGGATTTTTGTTTAAGTTATGATGATTGGTTATATTAAATGGTTTATTCACACCATGGGTCACGGTGGCCGCCATTGTATTTTCGTGCCAATTTTTCTGATACCAGAACTTCACCTGCGTCACGACCATCGGGCATTATGACATTTGCATCAATTCGTCCCAGGTATTTGTCATCTTTTATGTTTTCAAGTTCAACCATTGAACCAATCGGTATCAATTCGGTTAGGCGTTCCTTGGCGCGTTGTGCCAGTTCAGTTTCATATTCACATCGGCCATGAATTTCAGCGGTATCTATATTTATCATGCGAACGCGAACAGATATTTGAATATCATCTTCTAGCTTTACAAATGCGGCAAATGTGTCACCATCAAATATATAGTCCACGACCGCCGGCGTGGCGTTCGCGGACAATGTAGAAAACATTACAAATATTGCCGTGATAATTTTTTTCATATCATACAATTTATGCGCTGTGACGGTTTATCGCCTCGCTTATTTCATCCAGTGATGCATTGCACGGCAATAGCGGTTCAAACCACACGTTTGCTGTACCACTATGCATGCGGCCATGTTTTGGCCAAAATTTACCTGCATCTGTTCCAACCGGCATTATGGGCAGTTTTAATTCGTGCGCTATATATAGCAACCCGCGCCGCAATTGAATGGTTTGTCCCGGTTTTACGCGTGTACCTTCGGGGAATATAATCAAGATTTCGCCGTCCATGATTTTTTTAGCTGCACGCCCGGCCAATTTTTTCATATTTGTTTTACCACGCGAACGATTAACGGGAATCAGTCCCATACGCCAAAACGCCCACCCGTAAATCGGAATCCACATCAGTTCCCGCTTTATTATAAAGAAAGAATTCGGTACAACATTGGCCAGTATCGCAATTTCAAGTATTGACATGTGCTTGGCGGCGATTATTGCCTTGCCATCGAGGCGGTTGTTACCATTTGGCATAACCGGAACACCGTTTTCTTCGGTTTGTGGATAGTGAACTTGATAATCTATGCCGGCAATTATCCGCGCCAGTGTCAGAACACCTGCCGCGCATTTAAGAACCAGGAAATCATTTAATGGTTTGAATACCAGCCCCACCAGCAAAATCGGCATCCATGCCAAAAAGTATATTGCAAGTATAAGTTTGAACAATAGTGTTTTTATCATTTACCTTTCCTTTTAACTTTCGTTTATTCCAAATAAAGTGACGATGTATTTTATATATTCTGTGGCCCATCGTTCAAGTCTTTTTGCAGGCGGCATTCCAATTAGTCGCACTGGGCACATGGCAATGTCTGTATGCGGCAGTTCGCGTGTTATCAGGTATCGCGCGCGGTTCATATGATCTTCGGTTGTTACAATTACAACGCGATCCAGGCCCGATTGTAAGGCAATATTTCTAATCGCCAGTGCATTTTGATATGTTGATTTCGAATCGGATTCGATTGTTACATGATGCGCAGTCTTAATTGCGCCCGGCGCACCGGCACCTATTATGTACAGATTTGTTTGCGGATGTTCGCGCAGTATGCGCATCGCAAACGGAATACGTCGCGCATCCCCCGTCAGAACAAATATGCTGTCGTTTGGTAAAATTGTCGCGCATTCGCGCGGCGTGGTTGATTTAAATACCAATCCCCCCAAAAGAAAGCATGCCAGCATTAAAAAAGAAGGTCTAATGATTTTCATCAGTTGCTTTTAAGAATATTCAATGTTGTTCGGCGTGTTGTCCATATTGCGAATACAACTACGAATACCGGCATCATAACCAATATAATCCAACCGGCACCCGATATCCCCAGCATTGCCATTAATCCCACGCGCGCACTGTGTGCGGCAGACAGTATCAGCCATATGACCGGCAATGCCGCCAGAAATCCGAATAATGCCGCCGGCATGCATATTTTTGCGACAATAATCTGCATTTGCCGCGCGACAAACGAATCGCGTGCACCGATTTGGTTTAGTATTTCAAGTTCGCGTCTGTGCAGCATGGCCGTATTACGTGCAATATGCGCAATGCACACACCAATTGCCCCCAATGTTAGAACCAGTACCAGGCCTGCGATGAAAATCATTTTCCACCCGGCCGACATTGATGTCTTTAGCGCCCCCGCGTGTGTTAAAAAACGCGCATGCGGCGATATTTGTGCGCCAACCGATTCCAAGTCTTTTTTTGATTTGAATTCAATTTCCCACATTCTCGGCAAATAGTTTTCAAGCGCACCACCCCCAGATATCCATGGACGCATCAAGTCTTCCATTTCTGATTTTGTTATTTCGGTTGCAGATTTTATTTTGTCTGCATTGTCTTTTAATATTTGTTCAATACGCGGCGCGTTGTTTTTGGATGTCACCTGGGCGGTGGCAAACAATTCCCATTGCGTATTCCAACGGATTACGCCGGTTCCTATTGACAGTGCAACCCCCAGTGCCAGCACCGACAAAAACGTCAGCAATGACATAATTGCCGTCATAAATATGGATTGTTCGCGAATTAGTGAAAATACAATCGGCCGTTTCATTTTTATGCGTTTCCAATATCATCAAATTGTTTGGACAGTTCCGCGAAATAATTTTGCGGGCGTGGTCCTTTCCATACTTTTTTTGCGACGGTATCCGCATGTTTTGATGCGAACCCAACACGGTGATTTTCAACATGTATAATTGGAAATTTATACGTTTCCATCAATTTTTGGCTGTGCGTGGCCAGAATAATTGTCGTTCCGAACATTTTGTTCATCTGTATGAATAGCTCCATCAGGCGCGACGCGTTTTCATCGTCCAGATTTCCCGTCGGTTCGTCCGCCAGCAGGATTGCCGGTTGTACAATAATTGCCCGCGCGACAGAAACGCGCTGCTGTTGACCGCCGGACAGTGATTTTGGGTTTGCGTCCGCGTATTTGCCCAGTCCAACCCAATCTAATACCTTGGCCACCAGTTTTTTTATTTTTGCCTCGGGCACGCCGCGCACGCGCAGTGGCAGCGCCACATTGTCAAACACCGTCAGATGGGACAGCAAGGAATATTCCTGAAATACAATTGCCATTTTTTGACGCAGTGCCGTGATATCGTCGCGTGTCATGTCAAGGGTTGGACGCCCAAACAATTTTACCTGACCGCGGGATGGTTTATGCAATTGATATATCAATCTTAATAATGTTGTTTTTCCGGCCCCCGATGCACCCGACAGGAAATAAAACGCCCCAGCGCTTATATTAAATGATACATCCGACAAAATTTCGCGTCCTTCGTCATATGCGGCCGCGACATTTGCAAAAGAAATAACGGTATTGTCTTCCATGATTTTCATAGTAGTAAAATTTTTTTTTGCGGTCAAGGGGACAAGAAATGCGGAATTGTATAAAATTTTATCAATATTTTCATTTTATGGTTTGGATGAATGCCTAAAATGTGGTATACTGTTTTAACTAGAGTATGGGAGAGGATTTTCTTATGAAAAGTTTATTTTCGTCGTGTTTGTTGATGGGGTTGTTTGTCGGTAACGCTGTTGCCGCTGTGCCAAGCTATGTTTATCCGGATAATTATGTGTATGGTGGTTATCCAACGCCGTCACCGGTTGTGTACGGGATGCCTGCTGCTGCGACGGTGGGATCGAACAATTCGGTGCGCCCGCATACGCATGACGGCATGTACCTTGTTGCCCGCGCGGAATTAAGTTTTCTAAATTGGGAAAATAAATATGATTTGGGACCCGATGTCCCACAGTTAGTATCTGATAAATATTCGTTCAAGCCTGTATTTGGCGGCGATGTCGCATTGGGAGTGCATTTCGGCGCCAGCGCATGGCGCGGCGAGATTGAGGCCGGATATGTCGGTTTCTTTAAGGATAATGATTATAAAAGCGAATTTAGCCTGTCAATATTTGATGTGATGGCTAATGCCTATTATGATTTTGCAAGTGGCGTATATTTGGGTGTTGGCGCCGGTGCTGGTATTATAACAACAAAGATAAGTGGCACAGATTTTGCAGAGACTTATTCAAAAAATACGGTTGTGCCGATGGGTGGTTTGATGCTGGGTTGGACGCACCGGATGGATGAAAAAATGGTACTGGATTTGCGTTATCGTTTGGCCGGTATAATGGGAACAAAACAGAATGCCGATTTAAAGGACTCTGCATACACTTTGGAAAATAAAATAGATTTCATATTGGATAATTCGCTGTCAGTCGGATTGCGTTATGAATTCTAAAATCAGGCACACATGATACAAAAGGTTAATCGACAGGGTATAATTATTATGAAACACAAGTTGAATATATCGGCGTTGTCAATTTCCATGGTTTGTGCGTTTTGTGCGGCGGCATCAACCAATGCGTATGGTGCGTCGTCTGTGCGGTCACTTGGCGGCAGTGGTACGTATACCAGTGCGGCAAGCGCCGCGTCCGCGACTGGTACAACAAAGACGTCAATGCGTGGGGGGTCGGTGCGCGTGACACCAACGTCAGGTACGGCAAAACCTGTTACTTCGGCATCTGGGGCGGGGTCTGTGCGCGCACTTGGGCCGACGTCGCGCTTGTCGATTGGCAAATATTTGGATACCGCAACCTCAATCAGCGGCGGTGGCAGTTCAATCAGACCAAATCCTAATCCGGGTGGTGGTTCGTCCGGCGGCATTGATGACAGCACCGCAAAAGAATTGGATGCCAAGATTCAGGATTTGCATAAAGACATAGAAAATGTAAGCCAGGCATTGGACGGAAAACAGAATATGTTAAATCCACGCCAGGATGGATTTATCATAGTTGATAAAGAAGATATTTACATTGATACGGATTCATTGGCGGATGCGTTGATTGCAATGGGCGTCGGGGGTGATTTGGACTTTCGTGTCAATTCTGACGGTATGCTGCAATGGAAGCAGGGTGATGGTCAATGGGTTGACTTGATTTTGGTGTCTGAAATCGGTGGCGGTGCGTCGGTGGATTTGTCCAACTATTCCACGACCCAACAAATGAATGATGCAATTGCCGCGGCGGTTTCTGATATTGATGCAGATTTTGGTGAATTGGATGCAAAGATTGATTTAAAAGCGGACAAGACATATGTAGATACCGCGGTTGCGGCGGGGCTGCAGGGAAAACAGGATACATTGACGTTTGACGCCGCGCCAACTTCTGGGTCAGAAAATATGGTAACGTCTGGGGCGATTGCGGATGCGATTGCGGCGGCGGTTCTGGATGGTGGCGTGTCATTAGAAGGGTATGCGACAACGCAATACGTCGATGATGAAATAAATGCCGTTAATGCGGATTTGGCAACACGGGTTTCCGTTGCCGATGCCCCCAAAGACGGCAAGGAATATGTTTTATCCGTTGTTAACGGCGAAACATTGTACTTGGAGGTGGTCACCCAATAGTTGGGTGATAAAAGGTGGGTTTCTTCAGATACCTTGTTAGAAAGAGGGTTTGTCGCAACATAAAAGTAAAAAAGGAAATATATGAAAAATATTGCGTTTTCCGGTTTAATGGCGGCAATTTTGTTGTCTGTTGGTGGTGGGGCTGCTGATGCGGCAATTCAAATCGCCAGCAAGGATTATGTCGACAAACATGTTGAGGGTGTAGTTGATACAAGATTGTCTGATTATACCATGACAAATGATTTGGGTACGGTTGTTAATCAGAATATACAAACGTCGTTAAATACCACTGGTGGTGCGATTAATGCAGCCATGGCAGGCAAGGCGGATTCTGATGATCTTGATGCGTTGGAATTACGGGTTGATGGCAATGAACAAAGTATTGACACGATAAACAACAAAATTGGTGAAGGAAACCTGGGGACGGTCGCACAAACGATTGTCGGTGCGATTAATGAATTAAAGGACACAATTCCCGCAGATACCGATTTCGTGGAAATAAACACAAAACTTTCTGCGGTGGAAACAGCCTTGCAGGGAACCCAGACCAAACTGGATGAAAATCAGCAGGCGGCGGTTGATTCCGGTATTACATCTGCATTGGTGGCACAAATTTCATCTAATACTGCGAAATTTGATAATACCATTCCCAAACCGGATGATGACTGTGTTGCGGAATCGGGTCGTTGTGTTTTAACAGTAAACACTGCGGGTACGGGGTTAATGTGGATGCCGATAACCAAAGACACAGCCGAATAATAATTAAAATTAAATATTAAAACATAAGGACTGAACGATGAAAAATTTAACCGCTGGAATTTTTGCAGCAATCATGATGTTTGTTGCGGCGACATCGGCCAATGCGGAAATCGCATCCAAGGGCTATGTTGACGGTAGAGTAGACGGTGTTTCAAACCAGGTTCAAGAAGTTCAAAGTTCTGTTAATGAGTTCAAGACCAATATTGGCAATACAATTAATAACCAAATCACAGAAGTTCTTAAAGAAGAAGACAATGCGCTGGTTCAGGCGATAAATTCCAAAGCGGACAAGACATATGTTGACCAGCAATTGGGAACAAAAGCTACAGTGCAATCAGTGACTGATTTATCAACCAGAGTGGATGGAAAACAGGACAAATTGACGGATGCGCAGACTGCCGCAATCGGTCAAGTTGAAACAATTGCTGGTGATGTTGGCACCTTGAAGACGGATGTGGCATCAAATAAAGCCGCGCTTGGCACATTGAATGGTGGTGCCCAGGTTGTTGGCAGTGTTGCGAATCAAATTGCGACCGCAACCAATGGCATGTTGACTGAAACCGTGGCAAACGGAAAATATGCGACGACCGCCCAGTTTAATGCGTTAAACACAACTGTTACAGATGAAGCAACTGGTTTGGCGGCCACATTGGAAATCGCAAACCAAGGGGTGACAGATGCCGCTGCGGCACAAAATGCAGCACAAACCGCCCAGACAACGGCAAACGCCGCACAGGCGGCGGCTATCAACGCACAAACAACCGCCAATGCGGCGATTCCAAAGCCTGCAGGTGAATGCACAAATCCGGCAAACAAATGTGTTTTGACATTTGCTGGTGGCACTACCTATGCATGGGAAGTTATCGCGCGTGGTGATGCGGAATAATTATGTTTGATTGCGGGGGCATATTGGAATTGATTAATATGCCTCATACATGCGAGATAAAATGCAGACGGAATGAAAAAATAGAATAAAAAGTTGGTGTTGGTTATGAAAAAGATAGCAAAGATTTTTTCAATTTCAATAATTGCGGTTATGGGCACCGTGGCGGGGGCACATGCAGAAATTGCATCCGCTGATTATGTGGACAAGATTGTCAGCAGATTGGTCATACCCACAAAAACCAGTGATTTACAAAATGACAGTAATTTTGTTACCACGACGCAATTGAATACCCGTGAACTGATTTCAAACAAGGTGAAAAGTGCCGATATGGCTGCTAATTTGCAATCGGAAGACAAATATCCGTCCATGAAAACATCGTCTGCGATTGCAAATTCCGCTGCAACCACTGCTGTTAATAATATTAGTGTATCTGGTGCCAGCGCCACTGCGGGCAAGGTGATGACATCTTTGACCAATAATAATGGCACAATAACCGCAACAATGGATTATGTAAAAATTCCAGTCGGCTCACCAACTAGTCCGACGGGCGTTGCGACAATATGGGTTGAATAAATTTTTCGAGTATATTGATTGTCCCCGGCATACCGGGGATTTTTATTTTGTGATTGTTGACGAATTGCTTGACAAATCGCGGGGGGGGGTAAGATGAAAACAAATAATAAAGGGGTAGCTATGAATATGAAACAAATAACTATAAATGGTGTTACATACAATGTATCGGAAAATCAATATAAGACGATACCGTCACAAATATCCAGTGCACAAAGGGTTGAGGTTGCATCTGCGCCGGTCGCAATAGAAAAAGAAATACTAACGGCCGTGTCGCTAAAGCGTTTATTTGGTGTAAATTATATGAACATATGTGTATATAACCACGATGCCAGAAAATTACTATCCAAGAAATACAATGGTGTTGAAGTATATTGGGATAAAAACGACATAAAGAATTCTGAAAGACTAAAGGAATTGATTGATAACAAATTCCCGGAATTTGAGTTAGTTGCCCAGGTAACAATGCAGGTGTCAGATTTGGATTGGCCAGGCTGTGGTGAATGGAAAGATACAAAAAAGACGGTAAAGTTTAATAAGAGAGGGGGCTGCATAGTTGGTAATCTGGTAATAAGAAATAAAAAGACCGGTGCATTGGAATTGTACAATAGCAGGGCCTGGTTTGGTGTCGATAAACCAGCGATTTCGAACAATGTGGCTCATTACATGGCATTCAAGTTGTCTAGAAATGCGTTCTGGGATTCGGGCTTCCGGGCGGCACTGCTTGAGAGACATTGCCAAACTCGTTAATAATGTTTATTAATATTTAACGCCGCCCATGGGCGGCGTTTTTATCTGTTTTGTATTTTTTCCATTACCCGGCGCCTAATCATGAAATATTACAACCACATCATCATTCCAATCCCCAGGCCTGCAAATATAATTGCGCCCAAGGTCAATGGCCAGAAATATTTTTTTACAATTGCGTTTGCGCGTTCCTGGAAAAAATAGAGCAGTGCCGCCGCCGTTGCAAAGCGTGCCGTTCTAAATATCGCCGAAACCCCAATGAACAGCAATGCCGGAAATCCCATAAATCCTGCACACATTGCCATCAGTTTGTATGGTATTGGGGTTACCGCCGTTAGTATTATTATAAATATTCCATGACGAATGAACATTTCCTGTGCCAGTTGGAATTTTTCCATGCTGGCAAAATTTGTAATCAACCATATTCCAACCGAATCGAACAGCCACAGCCCAATCATGTATGCAATTGCGCCGCCCACAATTGACCCCAGTGCCGCCGCAATTGTTATTGGTAATGCGCGCTTTTTATTTGCGATAATTGGCGGGGTAATAAATACTTCTGGTGGTATGAACAAGAAGATTGATTCGCATACCGTTAATATGAATACTATCCACGAATATGCCGGGGATTCGGATTTTTTTAGTATAAATTCAGCAATTTTCATATTTTTTCCCAAAATTAAAATTTTACTTGATTGTAATTTAATATTTAATATTTTACAATCACTATATTAAACATAGGTTGAAAAATGCCGAAAAGACAATTTACAAATTCAAATCGACCGGATCGAATCGCGTCCAAGGTTCAACGCATCGTTGCCGAAATACTGCGTGACGATTATTCTGACGATGCAATTGTTTCCGGGGTATCGCTGGTTGGGGCCGGCGCACACGGCGGCGCACAATTTGTAAAATTATTCTATTACTCGCGAATGGATGATATTGCGCCCGTGCAAAAACGGCTGGATGAAATTACACGAACTGTTCGCTATGAATTGGCGGCACGGATGAATCAAAAATATGTCCCAGAAATTCGATTTGAATATGATGACACACTGGAACGCGCCGCACGAATCGACCGCCTGCTGGATAATTTAGAAACAAAATAATTTTTATGATATATAAAAACCGGTTGCATATAATAATATGCTGGTTTATCATTGCCGCACAGCCCGGGATGAATTATGAAACAAGATCATATCAGAAATTTTTCCATTGTTGCACATATTGACCACGGTAAATCTACATTGTCAGACCGGTTAATTGAATATACTGGTGCCCTGCAGTCGCGTGAAATGAAGGCGCAGGTTTTAGATTCCATGGACATAGAACGTGAACGCGGAATAACTATCAAGGCTCAAACGGTACGCCTTAATTATCGTGCTAAAAATGGTGAAATGTATCAATTGAATTTGATGGATACGCCGGGGCATGTTGATTTTTCATATGAGGTTTCGCGTTCGCTGGCGGCATGTGAAGGGGCGTTGGTTCTGGTTGATGCGACCCAGGGGGTTCAGGCACAAACGCTGGCCAATGCGTATCTTGCGCTGGATAATGATTTGGAAATGCTGCCGGTGCTTAACAAAATTGATTTGCCGTCCAGTGATGTGGCAGCCACGCGTGAACAAATTGCTGATGTAATTGGGCTGGATGCAGGTGATGCGTTGGCCGTTTCTGGGAAAACGGGTGCAGGTGTTCCAGAATTGTTAGAAGAGATTGTTCACAAACTTCCTGCGCCGCGCGGGGATGAAAATTCACCGACGCGCGCGTTGCTGGTGGATTCATGGTACGATTCGTATCTGGGGGTTGTGATATTGGTTCGCGTTGTTGACGGCGCATTGTCGCGCGGACAAAAGATAAAATTTATTGCAACCGGTGCAGAATATGTGGTTGACAAAATCGGATATTTTACGCCGAAAATGGTTGATGTCGACTGCCTGCATGCGGGCGAAATTGGTTTTATTATCACCGGGATGAAGACAATTCATGACTGCAAGGTTGGCGATACTATAACTGATTCGCGCGCGGTGGCGGAACCGTTGCCCGGGTTTAAGCCATCGGTGCCGGTTGTGTTTTCATCATTCTTTCCGATTGAGGCTGATGATTACCCAAACCTGCGCGAAGGGGCGGAAAAGCTGGCTCTTAATGATGCGTCGTTCATGTTCACAACGGAAAAGTCGTCGGCGCTGGGGTTTGGATTGCGTTGCGGTTTTCTGGGGCTATTGCATATGGAAATAATCAGTGAACGGTTAAATCGTGAATTTAACCTTAATCTGATTAACACCGTGCCCAGCGTGTTGTACAAGATTCATCTGCGTGATGGTGAAACAATTGATTTGGAAAATCCGGCAGACATGCCCGATCCTACAAAAATTGCGGCGATTGATGAACCGTGGGTGCGCGCTACAATAATGATGCCGGATAAATATATGGGGGGCATAATGGCGTTGTGCTCTGAACGGCGTGGTATTCAAGAAAATATTTCATATGTCGGCAACCGTGCGGTTTTGGTGTATAAATTGCCGCTGGCGGAAATCGTGTTTGATTTTTATGACCGTGTAAAATCAATTTCATCGGGTTATGCGTCGTTTGATTATGTTCTTCAGGGGTATGAACCTTCAGACTTGGTAAAGGTATCTATTCTGGTGAACGAAGAAAATGTGGAACCGTTGTCATTTATATGTCATCGTTCTTTTGCGGAAAAACGTGGCCGCCAGATTGTAGAGAAGTTAAAGGACTTAATCCCACGCCACCAATTCAAAATCCCGTTGCAGGCGGCAATTGGCGGCAAGATTATCGCGCGTGAAACAATTGCCGCGTTTCGCAAAGACGTAACTGCAAAATGTTATGGCGGGGACATCACGCGAAAAAGAAAGTTATTGGAGAAGCAGAAAGAGGGAAAAAAGCGTATGCGTACATTCGGCAATGTCGAAATCCCGCAGAGCGCATTTATAAACGCATTGAAGGTATCATAAAGAAAAAACGGATAAAAAATGAATGTTGTGAAAGCAGTAAAATATTTATGGAAAACGGATTGGAAAACGATAATTTCAGATGTGAGAGATTATAAGCATTTGCAAAAAATGTGCCGGAAATTTGAGCTAAAATGCAATGTGGCATATAACAATATAATCGTGCCGGTATATGCCTTTTTAAAAGATTCTTATGCCGTACAGGGATGCGTAAAACGAAAGTTGTGGATGAATTGGTCCCAAGAATCAAATGGTGGCTATAGTTTTTTTCCGATGGACTATCAGTGCAAATCTTTTTCCGATTTGCGTCCGTGCCAATGTGTGAATTGCAAATATAATTCCGCAAACAGAAATTATATCAATGCGGTTTCGCAGTATAATAGAGTGCTTTCTTATCGGAAAGGTTTCTGGTCGAAAAAAATTGCAAATGTGAAATAATAATACGGAGGAGGGGGCTTTGGCGCATCAGTTTTATTTTAATCCGTATATTTTGGACAACTTGCCGGCCCCAAGTTCCGGATTTGATGTTGTCCAGGATATAGCGGAACCCAGACTGCGCATGTATGTAACCAGTCGCGGAATTAAAACATTCTTTGTACGCAAGCGTGTGCGTGGTCGTGACCGTCGCATTATTATCGGAAATTATCCAGACATGGAAATAGAGACGGCGCGCACCGCCGTGCCAACGGTTCTAGCAAATGTTATGAAGGCACCGAAAACGCGTCGCAATAAAACCGCGTTTAAAAAAATAGTAAACGCATATATGACCCACCGTGTTCGTCGGGGTGAGATGTCCCGTAAGAAATTGGCACGTGCGATTGATCGTCATCTGGCGCCATTGTTTGATAAGAATATTACAGAGATATCAACTGATGACGTAAAAAACATTATTGAAAATATTTCCGGCAAGACAATCGCCGCCCGAATGCAGGAACTGTTACGCAGTATTTTTAATTATGCCGCGGAACAGGGATATATCACCAATAGCCCGCTTGATGGCGTGCGGCACATAACGCCAAAGCATCGTGTGCGTCCATTGACGCGCGCCGGGTTGCAGCGCCTAGTGCGCGCAATTGAGCATGAATCATCACCAACGATACGCGGGGCATTTTTGATGTTGATATACGGATTTGCGCCGCGGTCTAAAATATTTTCAATGCAGTGGCGTGATTTGGATTTTAATCATTACACGTGGGATGAACGTCCGTTGTCGGATATGGCGGTCGTCTTGCTGCAGGATTTGCCACAAAACGGGCGCTGGGTTTTTCCGGGCCGTGGGGGAAATCATCTAATTGATCCGCGTTGTGCATGGCGTCGTGTTGCGCGTGGCGCAGGTATACCAAATCTGACCATGGATGACGTGAATAAATTTTTTATGCGTCAATTGGTTTGGGCGTCAAACAAAGAAGATTTTCGCGAAAACATGAATCAATTATTAACCGAAAGTTTGGCATAGAGTATATTATTGTGTTTGTCAAGTTTTGTTATTGTTTGTTATAATTTCTTGACACCAATTACATAAAATGATAGCGTTAGATAATGAATATTCCATAAAATGGAAAAAAAGTTAACCGAAACAAAGGATAAAATAATGGCAACTTTTGAAAAAGTAAGAGAAATCATCGTTGATAAATTGAGCGTTCCAGAAGCGAAAGTGACAGAAGATGCAAAATTTGTTAACGATTTGGGTGCGGATTCTTTGGACGTTGTTGAATTCGTAATGGAAGTTGAAAAAGAATTCAACATCACTATTCCGGACGAAGAAGCGGCCAAACTGGAAAAAGTTGGCGATGCAGTCAAGTACATTGATGCCCATGCTAAAAAGGCTGCGAAATAATCTTTGGATTTTCGTTAAAATGACGTAAAATATCCGTCGCAATAATTTTATTGTCGACGGATTTTTTTCTGTACGTGGCCCCGCAAAGGGTTTATTATAGTATGGTATAAGCGTTAAACTTTTATAAAGGAATAAAACCTATGAAAAGAGTTGTCATTACCGGTATGGGAATTGTTTCACCGGTTGGAACAGGTATAGAGTATGCATGGAAAAACATTTTGGCGGGCGTATCCGGCGTTCGTAAAATTGATACGTTCGATGCGTCCGATTGTGCATCACAGATTGCAGGTCTGCCGGTTGTCGGAACAGAACCCGGACAATATAACCCGGATGCGGTTGTTGATGCCCGCGAACAGCGTAAAATGGATAAGTCCTTTGTTTATGGTGTTGTTGCCGCTGATGAGGCGATTAAGGATGCTGGACTTGATACGTTTGACGGGGACAAGGAACGTATGGGTGTTTCCATTGGAATGGGAATTGGTGGATTAAACACAATTTATGAAAACTGTGTTGAACTTTACACCGGTGGCGTGCGTCGTATTAGTCCGTTCTTTATCCCTAAATCAATTATTAATATGACGGCAGGACACGTTTCAATTAAATACGGATTAAAGGGACCGAACTTGTCCGTTGTGACGGCATGCGCATCCGCCGCCCATTCCATCGGTGAAGCCGCGCGTATAATCGCACATGGCGATGCAGATATAATGATTGCTGGTGGCGCCGAAGGTGCGGTTGGTAAAATCGGCGTTGCAGGTTTTGCCGCGATGAAAGCGCTGTCTACGCGTAATGATGACCCTGCGGCGGCGTCACGTCCGTGGGACAAGGATCGTGATGGCTTTGTAATGGCCGAAGGAGCCGGCATTTTGGTTCTGGAAGAATACGAACATGCGGTTGCACGCGGTGCAAAAATTTATGCCGAAGTTGCAGGATACGGCATGTCTGGTGATGCGTATCATATAACTGCCCCGGCCGAAGGCGGCGAAGGTGGTCTGCGCGCGATGAAGGCGGCCTTGAAAGATGCGGGGATGAAACCCGACGATGTTGATTATATCAATGCACACGGTACATCAACTGGTCTGGGCGATTTGGGCGAACTTGCCGCGGTTAAGGAATTGTTTGGAAACAATCCGGTTTCCATGTCGTCTACAAAATCCATGACAGGTCACCTGTTGGGTGCAGCCGGCGCGGTTGAGGCTATATTCTGCACACTTGCGATTCGTGATGGCGTTGTTCCGCCGACAATAAACTTGGACAATCCTGTGGATGAAGTGGGTGATTTTGACCTAGTGCCGAACAAGGCTAAAAAGCGCAAGGTTGATGTCGCAATCAGCAATTCATTTGGATTCGGTGGCACGAATGCCAGTTTGATTCTTAAAAAGGTTGCGTAGTTAAAAAAGGGGGAGCGACGCTCCCCCTTTTTTGGGACTTTGTAAGCAGAATACACAGATTATTGTTAATAAACATCCTTTCGATGTGTATTTATTTTTGTTCGTCCCGCTTTAATAGTGTCCCAAAAGAATTTTTCTTTTGAAGCCATGTGATATAGAAGTGAATTTGTTATGGCTCTCTGGTTACTTACAGCGTAACACATATCCACGTCATGTTTCATGTATCTAATATCGTTTATAAACAGCCAAGAATGCGGACATAATAATTCCGATTTACCGGTTGCTTTTTCTCTTACTACAATATTTGCAACGCCACAAAGTTGTCCATCACAATGAACGTTGCTATTGGGCGGCCATTGGCATCCCCAATTTTTTGGGGTTTGTACACAAATATAATACAGAAAAATATTATGTTAAGTTTTTTGAGGGTGGGGCTAAAAAAATTCCCCCGCATTTGCGGGGGCTAATTTGATTTCGGATTTAGAACTGGGCGCCAAATTTGATGCCGAAGCCAAAGCCGTCTTTAAATTCCCAGTCGCCTGTTGCGTGGGCAATTTCGCCATTAACATATGCACCGACATACATGTCGTTATTTATGTTGTAATTGACGCCAAATTCACCCGTCCAGGAACCGGCATTCTTGACCTTTGTAATACCAAAGTATTTGTCGGACAGTATGCCCGTGTATTCAACACCCGCATTCAGGTTCCAATTTTGGTTCAGAACCAATTGCCCATCAATACCCAACGACATGGCACGAACGCCATCATCACCCCAGTTGAATGATTCTGTGTTCACATATGCATATTCTGCGTGCGCAGCCAATGTCCAACCTGCGGTTGTGTATCCGCCGCGGACACCCGCAACCCATCGATACATTGTGTCATCTTCGTCCAGGAACGGGCGATGATCTCCCCAAACCGGTGTCAGGCCGTATCCGCCATAAACATCAGCTTTCCAATTGTCCATATCCAATGCGCGATAGTTTAGTTCCAGTCCGATATTCTGCCAGGATGTATGATCAAACGTATCACTTTGTGTTGCACGTGTGGAGACTATGGCTGACATTTTGTTTGTGAAACCATAGCCGAATTCTTCACTTAAACCCCATTTATTAGTGTCCTCGGAATGGGAATCTATTGCGGTTACGCTATAGAATTGATTTTTTATTGGGCGGTATAACGGATTATTATTGATAATATTCGCCGCATTTGCAGTTGATGCCGCAAAAACGGCAACCAAAGAAGTTAACGCTATTTTTTTCATATTGTATCCTTTTGTTAGGTTAACAAAACTAGATTTGTTTCTAGTCAGGAATATT
>CAMRSV010000008.1 GCA_947053455.1 uncultured Alphaproteobacteria bacterium | reverse complement strand
TAGTCGCCATGAACATCACAAAACCGATAAATCCTTTCGGCTTTGCGGCCATGGCGTCACTCCATAGTCGCCATGCGCATCACAAAACCGAACTATGTGTGTAATTTTACAATAACCTGGTTGTTTTTCAACCTTTTTTATGATAAAATGTTCTCGATATAAATAAAGGCAAGGATTTTATAATGAGAAAAATGAACTTTTTCTTTGTCGGTTGTATTACACTTGCGCCGTTTGCGGCCAATGCAGCCGGAACCTATTATACCGGATATACAAATTCTTATCAGGCATCACAGAATAAATATACGCAAAAGAATTATTCGTCTGGTGTAAATCCAGCTGCCCGCACAACGGCTGCGATGCCAACAAATTATTATTCGCGCGGTAATATGCAGCCGAATTCATATCAATCAAATGTTGTGAGCCAGACTGTGCGCACCGCACAAGTACCAATGCAGCAGCCGTCTGCCGCATCTTCGGCGCCGCGAACCGCGTCTGCCAAATCAGACAAAGGATTTAAACTGGGGGCTAATATTTCACGTGAAACAGCCCAGTGGCGTTTTGAAATGAAGGAGGCCGGTTCAATTCTGCATTATGACAATGTGGATTGGAATGTTTTTGACGTTTACGGTGCGCATGCCTTTAATATCGGCAGTATGGATTTGAATGTAAGTGCCGGATTTAAATATGGTATGCAGGCCGGCGACACGACCATGGTCGACGATGATATATCAAACGGCGGTTATTTGGTCGACAGGTTCATAGACGATAACGGCAAAATTTTTGAATCATTTGGTCACTCTTTGTCGATTGGTAACAGCAGCGGTGGCAATATGATGGGGTTCAATATCGGAATCGGCATGACAGACTTATTCCGCTGGGGAAATGTAAAGTTTACGCCATCGATTGGATATCGTTATTTCAAATATAAGTTGGAAACGGACAAAAATTATGGGCTTTCGGTTGATACTGCCGCGTGCTTTGAAGAAAACGGCGAATTGCAGTGCGACCCGATTATAATATTTTATGACGCTAATAAAAAGGAATCCGTAATTTGGCGCGATACGGGCGATGAACTGATACCGGTGCCAAGTGGGACAGAGTTTGTCTCAACAGGTGGTACTTACTATTACCAGCAACCTGGAACTAGTCATTCTTATGAAGTCGAATGGTCTGGGCCGTATGTTGCGATGGAAATGTTGTATGAAATAAATCAAAAAAATTCAGTTAACGGATATGTTGAACTTGGGTTCCCGGGATATACTTCGACCGGTGATCAACCGTATCGTTTTGATTGGCAGCACCCAAAGAGTATTGAAGACAGTGCGGGAATGTTTTCTGCGTTGCATTTCGCGTTTGGGGCGAACTGGATGACTGCACTGACGGATATGATTTCATTATCTGTCGGGTTGACGTATGATTATTATACGGTTGATGGGGCGGATGCAAACACCTATTTGAATCCGACATATTATACCGACTTGTATAATGCACGTTTGAAACTTTGGACAGACCAGGGTAAGACAGAAGCAGATATGTTAAATCCAGAAACTGGAGATGCAATTGCATTGAATATCAAGGATTTAGAAGCGTCCTGTCCGGGTTGGGTCTGCAAAAGTGACGGTGAAATAGAATCATTTTACAAATCGATGGGAATACGTGTCGGAATAAATGCGAAGTTCTAAAAAAATGAAATGCATAAAAAATGTTTTGTTCGGGGTGATGGGTGCATTTTGCATGGCAAATGCAAATGCCGTGCAATTGTCCGGCGTCGCAACGGTAAATATTACCAGTGATACCGCCAATACCGCAAAAACAATGGCTTTTGACGAGGCGCGTCGTCAAATAATCGTGGACGCACTGGGGCAATATTCAAACCCAGAACAATTGCGCGAGGTATTGGCCAATGCGGCGTCCGATGATTTGACGGCACTGGTCTCTACAAGCGCAATTTCCGGGGAAAAAATATCAAATACAACATATTCGGCGACAATATCAATGACGCTGGATGCAAATGCCGTGCGGCAATGGATGAACGTAAACGCTGTGCAAAATTGGTTGCCTGATGGAAATTCGGGCGATAAATTCGTTGTGTTGGCGACATTGTCTAATCCGTTGGTAGATTGGATTGATTTGAACCATATTTCACGCGCGGGGGAAATTGATTTTTCCACTAAATATATGATGGGTGACCAAATTATGATGGAATTTCCGAACGGTAAACGTGCGGGATTTACGATTTCCCTGCGTGAATCTGGGTGGAAATATGCCGATCAAGACGGTGTACTGCGTATTTGGAAATAAATTCTTTTTGTAATGCATATTGTTGAACGAGGTTTTGTTTTGAAGAAAATATCCTTACTTATATTATCGTTTTTTTTTGTACCAGGTATAGCGACGGCGGAGTCTGCGCCCGGTGAATTGTATTTATCCATTCGCCGTATCGGTTTGGAAATCTCACGCACCCAGATTCAGAATGCGGCAGAATATGCCGATTCGCCCGTACAGGCATTAAGCGCCGATAGCCAGGATTTTATCAAGGGTGTTTTTGATACTGTTTTGGAATATAAAAAGGATAAGTTACGCTGGGACAACGGGTTGTTTATGGAGTATGGAAAAACAACCTTGAAACCATATGATGAGCCGTCAACGTCCAATGAAAATGCGGACAAAATATTATTTTCCAGTGATATGTCATGGGCATGTTGGGAATTTGGCGGATTTAAATTTGGCCCAACTGTGCGTGGGGCATACGATACGGAATTTGTTGCAAACGGCGATGTGCCGCGTCAAAATATAGTTCGTGCAAGTGGTGGTTTGTCGCTGTTTGAGCATCCAATTATAAAAAGTTTGTATTTGACCGGATTATATGAATATGATTTCACATATTCTGACAACAAAACAAATAAAACCGGTGCAGAATTTGGTTGGCGTTTTGAATATGAGTTGCGACCTGGTATAAAATTTCAATCCAATGGTTATTATCGCGAATATTTTTCTTTTTCCGGCTATGTCCCAACTGATTTAAAGCGTGATTTAAGCGCAGTTGCACGCATGGACACGAAATTGTGGGGCGATTTTTATTTCGGGCCGTATGTACAATATCGTCTGGCCAAGGCGCGTGGTGTTGATGTGTATGGCGGCAATCTTATTTATGGATTGTCTTTTAATTATGTTATGAAATTTGGGTTAATTACATCTCATCCGGATAATTCCGACGACGTATAACCCATGCCGCGATTTTTGCGGCATTTATTTTATAATTGCGAAATCCGAACTGCCGCCCATTCCTAATTCGTCGGCAACACGTACAGTGTGTTCACCCATTTGCACATTATGTCGCAGTACGTCGCCAGACTTTGTTGTTCCGATTAGTTCGTCGTCCAAAAACCAAAATATTTTTACCTGTGGATTATCTGATACTGCCTGGAATGTTACAGGGGTGAAATCCGAATTAGATGTTATTACGAATTTCATTCCGTCGGCTGGGGAGGTTATAACCGGCGCGTTACGTGATTGAATAATGTCGTTCAGGTCGCATCCCGGGACAAACGGTGGCGGCGTATTTCGGCGTGCGCCTGCGCGTCGAAACATGTCTAAATATTCCGCGTCCCAAAATTCATATATTTCCATGTGGGTTGTTTGTGGGTCGTTGTTGCATGCGCGTCGCCCGGTTTTGTTGTCAATCGGCACCGCCCGATATACGGATGCGGTGTCAATCGGCGAAACGCCCGGAATAAAATATGCCGGTACCGAATGGGGACAGTGGGGGCCGGCAATCGCGCCCACGCCTTCGCACATTTCGATTTGTGAAATGTTCATATCTTCGCGCAGAAAATTATTGTTCTTTACCGGTGTGTTGTGCGCCTTCATGTATTGCGCAACGGCATCGGCCATGGCAAAGTATATTGGTGCGGCAGCCCGCGCGCCACTAAATGCGTTATTGGGCGTGCCATCAAAATTTCCAATCCATACGATTAAAACATAGTCCCCGAATATTCCGGCGGTCCATGCGTCGCGAAACGAAGATGATGTGCCTGTTTTCCAATAATGGCGTATTTGCGTTGCACGATTTTTTGCAAACGGAATATTTTTTTGTGGTGGTGACGCCCGTCCCAGCATATCCAGGGTTAGAAAAAATGCCTCCGGTGACAGCAGTTGAGTGCCCTTGGTATCCGGGGTGTCAATGCGTGTTTTTATTTCGCGCCGCATTCCCAGATTTGCCATTGTCGCGTATATCCCGGCCAATTCAAACATCGAAACTTCTGCGCCCCCCAGCGCAATAGATATTCCGTAATGTTCGGCCGGCAATAGGTTTGAAACGCCACAGTCGGACAGAAGTTTGTAAAAATTTCTAAATCCGATTTTCCGCGTTAGGTTTATTGCCGGGATATTTCTGGAATGGGTCAGTGCGTCTCGTGCCAGTACCGGGCCGTAAAATTCTCCGTCGGCATTTTCTGGTGCATAAACACCGAAATTTATTTTTGCATCTTTTAACAGTGTCATACCATGAATAAATCCGCGATTAGCCGCCGCCGCGTAAATCAACGGCTTTAGCGTGGAACCAGGGCTGCGTCGTGCGCGAACACCGTCGTTTTCACCATATATTGACTTATCAAAATAATTTGCCGAGCCGATATAAGCAAGGGTTTCCATTGTTTTATAATTAACCAAAATTGCCGCCGCGTTTTGTATCCCTAGATTTTTTCGACGCTCAATTTGTGATGAAAGGGTTGCCTCTAATGTTCTTTGCAGATTCAAATCAATTGTCGTATTTATTTTTGTGCTGTTCGCATCGCCTAATTTAGTCCAATAATTATCGCGGGCGATTTCACGGTCAACAAAATGCGGCGCGAAAAATGGCAGTTCGCGCGTTCCGTGTGCCATTATCGGCATTTGTGCCAATGTTTCCAGATTTTTTTGCGCATTTACATCGCCGCCCCATTTGCCAACCAAGCCGGTTCGTATCGTTGACATATTGGCAATGCCTATGTGCGTGTGTAGGCCGCGCTTTACCGGATTTTGTGGTATTGTCGCCAATGTTATTGACTCAATGGTGGAAAGTTTGTCTGCGCCTTTTTGAAAATATATGTTTGATGCGGCGGCAACGCCTTCTATATTGCCGCCATATGGTGCCATGTTTAGATATGCTTGTAATATTTCGTGTTTTGAATGAAATGCGTCAATGTAAATTGCCGCGGCGATTTGTATAAGTTTTCCGGTCGGTTTTTTTGTATTCAAACCATATTTCATACGCGCCACCTGCATGGTTATGGTTGATGCACCGGCAGGGCGGGGTGCGCCGCCAAAATATGCCGCGGCAGATTTTATCAGTGATACCGGGTTGACGCCGGGGTGAATGTAAAAATATTTGTCTTCGTATAATATTGTCGCGCGCTTTAACGACGGGGCGATTTTGTCCAATGGTGCAAACATTCTATATTTATCGTCCGCAGACAGTGTAAGGCGCAATAGTTCACCATTTCGGTCATAATATGCACGTGAAAAATCAATGTCGCTTATTAGAGGCGGTGTAAAAAATGTGCGTATAATCACATAACAGGCAAGAATAAATGTTCCCACCATGCAAAAAACCCGATGGCGACGATAAAACGCCGCCACAGATTTTTGTGTTTTTTTTGCGATATTCTTAATTCGTTGCATTTGACACCGAGAACATTTCGCCCGTTTTTCCGGTTGCGTTTATTGCGGGATTATACATTGACGCGGCATGAATTGGCGCAATTGCAAATTGTCCGGCCGCCGTCAATTGTGCGGTGTATGTTATTTCACGTGGTGTGCGCGTTGCCGTCATGAACAGCAAAATGCGGTCTTCACGGATTTCATAAAAATCGACATCACCCGACAGTTCCAACGGGGTAAGTCCCCCAGGCAATAAATCAGTTATAACTACATTTTGTACAATTTCGGAACTACCACGTGCACGAACGGATATTTTTACCGTTATCATGTCGCCGATTGCGCCGTGCGTCACACGATTACCAGCCGTGTCAAAATATTCACGTACGATTTCCAGCCCGTTTTCTGCGGCGCGCGCGGTGCGTGGGAATCCGCTTTGGATAATGGTGTAGAATAATTGCAAATCACGCGCGCATGTGTCGCATTTGATTTCAATTTTGTCTGTGCCGTGTGGAATATTTGCGGTAAATGTTCCGGATTTTATACCACCATCAATTGCCGAACCATTTGCAATTACCGAAATTTTTGGTGTGTCGCTTTCTTTTGGTGTGTCGCCCGACAGCCCCAGAATCGCCATAGCAGAAGTGAATGTTGAAAATTCACCACTGTTGATATATTCGCGTATGGAATCAATATCAAATTCGTTTGCGCCAAAATATTTTCGCGACAGATATGAATATATCGCATCGTTTGCGGCGCTGGTGTCGAATGTGCCGTAATATTCAAACCGACGTTCACCGGTTTTTTTATATTTTGCAAATAATTTGTCCGCATGGGCGGTTTGCTTCAACATTTTATAACTGGCGGCTATATATGACCCCATCAGTTTTGATTCCCAGTTTTTAATGTTTTTATTCGCGTATTCTTCAAATGAATCAATATAGCCGGTCGTTACATATTCATTGCGTGTAATAACGTAAATTGCGAACGCCTTGGCGTCGGCGTCGGATTCATTTCGAATATTTTCGCCCGCATATTCACGCAGATAGTCAATTGCACGTGACAGCATGTTTTTTGGCACATTGAAACCGTTTTCACGTGCGATTGTCATGAAATGCGCCGCATAGGCCGTAATATATGCGGTTGTTTCGTCTGGCGTGGTGTTTACGCCCGGCCACATGTTGAACGACCCATTGGGGTTTTGACGATTTTGTAGTTCGTTTATAAATTTGGAAATTTGCTGCGCTGATTCTGTGCGTGTTGTCCCCAATATCATATCATCGCCGGCCAATGCATAAGGCAGTGCGCGTGACACCAATTGTTCGGAGCAATTGTAATCATACGTTTTCAGATATTCAAATAATGGTCGCATCAGGACAGATGCATTCGCCGAAACAAACAATTGTATGTTTTCTTTGTTGGTATACATGTCGCGGGCGAACTTTTTAATTGTTTCTGATTTTGATTTCAATATGCCTGTTTTTACATTTGTTTCAAATGTGGTAATTGGCCGTATTGAAATGGTTGCGTCACTGGTGCGTGTCGCCAATTGTTTGCCGTTTTTCATGACGCGTGCGGCTACCGATATTGTGGTGCCACCCAGCATATCGCCCACATTCGCACCAAATGTCCAAAGTTTTTCCGTGCCTTGGGGGATGGCCAGTTCGGTGGATGCGTTGCCGTCAATTGATATCGGTGTGTTCGTGCGTACCGTGGCATTAACCATTGCGTCGGCGCCACTGCGTTCGGTCATGTTTGATATGATGGCATTTACTTCAAATTTATCGCCCGGTGTGGCCTTGGTCGGTGTCGCCAGTGAAATTATTACCGGTGACTGAACAAGGGTCTCGGTTTCTGCGGCACCCATGGATGCATCGTTTGCCGCGACGGCAAATACCGTTATTGCCCCATTGAAATATTGCGGAATATCAAACTCTACCGTGCCGGATTTATTTGCGGTTGCGTTTATTATCCCCGAATAGAATGCCACAGGTGCATTTACACGCCGGCCAAACGGATTTGTTAATGGTGCGCCTAACTCACCGGCGCCCCCATCGTAATCACCGCCGCCCGTCTTGGCAAATTCGCGCAATACCTTGTATTCCGGCAGCAACAATGACAGAATTTGATAAGTTTCAACCTGCAGGGCAGCCTTTTGGAAAAAGTGTGCGATTGGGTTTGGTGTTTTGTATTTTGCAACCTGTAAAATACCGGTGTTAACCGCAAAAATCATCATGCGTGCCGATTTGTTCGTTTCGTATTTTATTACAAGTTTGTTATCGCGTACCACATCCGGCGCCGACAGTTTGATTGAAATATTTCGTTTGGAAACATTTGCACGGAACGGCGCAACCGCGTATGCATAAGGTGTTGTGAATACGTCCCGGCTGTTTATGTCGCGAACAAATGAAACATTGATGTACCCGGTGCCTTCGAATCCGGCTGGAATTTTTATTTTTTGGCTGGTGTGAGTGCCGTTGGCCCGGAACCATTTGTATGCGTATACACGGTCGCGTTCAATCGTTATCAGACCCGCGCCCGCATATGGCGCGGTTATATCAACCGTGATTTCGTCGCCCGCGTTATAGTCTGATGCATTTAATTTTAATTCTAATTCTGCGGTCTTGTCCGCAGTTAATGCGTTGTTTTCAGTACCGGCGACGAAATACTCTATGTTTGCCATAATGTTTTCGTCTGGGTCCAGAATCTGCAGAAAATATGTACCGGAATTTTTTGTATCAATATCTATTTTTGTGCCGTCTTTTTTGATATTAAATCCGGTCTGGGATATAACGCGGTCACGGGTGACGGTCTGATATTTATAATACCCGCTGTAATCTTTCACCAGGCTGGTCAGATTTTCGCGCCGTATAAGTTTTTTGGTTAATCCGTTTACCGCAATCGGTGTTGCAGTCGCATCAAGCGCAATAAGATTGACCCGGCGCACGGCGTTTTTATTTATGTATGATAAGTCGGAATCTGCATGGAATCCAACCAGATATTTTGCAGCCGCGACCCGTGTTGAAATCGTGGTGCGCACGCTGTTCCCATTTTCCCCGTTGCCGCCATTGACCGTCAGGTTCAATACGTATGTTCCATTGCCGATATCACCGTCAAATTTTATTGGCATTTTCGCCATTCCATTTTCGTCGGTGTACGTGTTAGGCAAATCAATTGTAATTTGTTGGGGGCGTGCCATGCTGTTGTCAGACAGTCCCGTTCCGGATATAAAGTTTTCTGTAAAGCGGTATTGTTTGTATTTATCAAATGAAAATGTTGCCGGGGTTAAAACCGCACGTGCGGTAATCATTCGATCCGCGGCCGGTGTTCCAAACAGATTGCGCAATGACACATCCGCAGTAATTTGTTCTGGCGAAATCCAACCGGCATCGCGTGAATCCGATATTTTTGCGGTTATTTTCAGATTGTCCGGGACAAATTCTTCAACACGGAAATTAGCGGTTCCCAAAATATCCTGTTGCTTGTTCTTGGTGTTTAGCGAATAAACGCGTGCCGTCCAATCACCAATTGGTGCGGTTGCAGATATGTCATATTTTATGTCAAACATTCCGTCGGCAACAAGAGAGAATGTGCGTTCAAAAATTGTTCGACCGCGTGCGTCTTCTATTTCCAGTTTTACCGGTACCCCGGCCAGTTCTGCAAATGATTTGTTTTTAACAATGCCGCCGATAATCATGTTTTCGCCCGGGCGGTAAATTCCGCGGTCTGTGAATATATATGCGTTCATTGGAATTACACTCGATGAATATGCGCCGTCTGTTTCAAATTTTGAATATTCAACGCGCGTATCAAATGTGCCGTCATACGGAATGAATGAAACATCGTTTCCTTGGCGTGCGACAAACGCAACAGGTTCGCGTGCATTTTTATATTCCGACCATGCAAACCGGGGAATGTCGACGCGCCCGTCAGTGTTGGTTTTACCCGTCCAAATCGGGTTGCCGTTTCGACCCAAGACAGATATTTCAACAGATGGCGCCGGTGTGCCTTTCGATAAACTGGACACAAACAGCACTGATGAGCCGTCGTTGTTTATTTTTCTTATTATCCCCAAATCGGTTAACAGAATTAAACGTCGGTCGTTGTAATCTGCGTTTGATCGGGTGATGCCGGTTTGCATGATAAATATCCCGGTTTTGTCTGCGCCTGTCTTGTCCAGATAATCGCCCAAATCAATTGATGCATAGTTTGTTCGCTTTACGGACGCGTTTGCGAACGGCACGGTTTTTTGAAATACAACCGACATATCATATGCGCCGAATGCCCATGATTTGAAATCCATTGATTGCGAGAATACATTATACGTCTGCGATATAAGGTGGTTTATTTCAGATGCCTTGACTTTGTATAAATTTACATACGCGTTTTTTACACCGCCGCGCGTCATAATGCCCAGTTTTCTATCCCCACCCAGTGACAGCAAGGCGCCGTCGCCTGCAATTTTAACGCTTTTTTCCGGATAGGGCACACGCATCACGTGTGCGGCGGAATTTTTTAAATCAAAACCGCCCGCGGATTTTATTCCGCCGTGTACATTCACATATATATAGCGTTCATCACCATCACCCGCGTCATATGCAAATGCATACTGGTATATGCCACCGGGGGCGGCAAAGTTTATTTCGTCCAATGTCAGTTTTTTTGATTTTGCGATTACGGCGTCCGTAACTTCATCCATTTCCCATTTGTGGGCACGCGTCTTGTCATCACCCTTGAATTTTGGCAGCAGATACGCGTCAATATTTTTCGTCCACTGTGTAACGCGTGATGCGCCCGTTGTTGTTGTAATCAAAATCAATTGTTGCGCATTTCCGTCATTATCGTCGGCCGCGATTGTTTGAATGTCTGAAACCCTAAAGAAATTGTCGGCGGGCTCTATTGTAACTTTGGCATTGGCGGGTTTTGTTGTCGCAGTACCAGCCGCGGCCGGTATGCGTCCGATTTTCATGCGCACAGACTGTACGGAATCCGTAATATCAATAGGGTTTGTCGTTATAACCGCGGTACGGTCAAATTTGTCGAATTTGGATGAAAAATCAATTTGTTTTCCATCCAGTTCCATTGAAATTCGCGAGTTAAAATTAGCCTGTTTGACCGGATAATTAAAAGATACGACGGCGGCTACAATTACTCTTTTTGGCGCCGCACCGTCCGGATAGATGTTAAAACTATCAATCTTGGCGGAAATATCGGGTGTTGTAAAAGAAATTCGCCGCGTGTCTGGTTTGGCATCGTCGTTGAATAAGTTTTTTGCAATTTTTACTGTGAACTTGGTATCCGCAGGCCAGTTTATATCTGGTACAAATGATATTGCACCGCCATGGACAGACCATTTCCCCTTTATAAACGGTGTGATTTTTATCGCGCGCGCAATTTCCGCATCCGTTAGATTCATTTTGAACGCCGGCGTATGGGAACGGTTGGCTGCATAAGATATATATAGTGGCCGGATTGGATTTAATTCGCGGTTATTGTTAACGGTTGGAATATGTGCGTCACCGGTTAATATTGTTGCGTTGTTGTCCCTGAATTCAGAAAACGTTGGCGTGTCCACAGATGCGTGCAGAACCGTCTTTTGTGCGTCCGTTTTGAACCATGCGATGGCGCCGCCCAGGGCTAGTACAGCCATAGCCGCGGCCACGACAAATATTGTTGTGCGGCGGCGTGTTTTGATTTGCGGGGTATTGTTTTTCTTGACTTTCTTTTTAGTTGAATTGTTTTTCATAAATTCCTGCCTTCCTTGATATATCAAGTACATATTAGAAAGCATACAATTTAAAAACAAGTTATTTATTTAGTTTAAGGAGCAAAAAGTGGTTTATGGCTATATCCGGGTGTCAACCGACCACCAGACGATGGAAAACCAGCGGTTTGAAATTCAGAGATTTTGTGAAAAAAATGACATGATCATAGATTTCTGGATAGAGGAAACAATTTCTTCGACCAAGGATTTGAACAAAAGAAAACTGGGAAGATTATTACGCCGGATAAAAAAGGATGATTTGATAATTGCGTCGGAATTATCGCGCTTGGGGCGAAATCTGTTGCAGATTATGAGTATTTTGCATCATTGTATGAATATTGGTGCCCAAATTTGGACAATAAAAGACAATTATCGTCTGGGGACAGATATTACTAGCAAGGTTTTGGCCTTTGCGTTCGGTTTGTCCGCCGAAATTGAACGCAATTTAATTTCGCAAAGAACAAAGGAGGCTTTGGCGCGTGTCAAGGCCGAAGGAGGCCACGTAGGTCGTCCGCGCGGAAGCAGTAATATCAGAAAACTGTACGGTCGTGAGCAATATATAGCCAAAAAGTTGCGCGCCGGCCGCAGTCGCTATGAAATCGCCCGTAATTTGCGTGTTCATCGCAATACTTTGGCACGTTTTATTGAAGAAAATAGCATCGGTGCCGACACTACAGAAGATTTTTGACAAAACATTAAAAAATGCTTGCTTTTTAGCGCGGTTTGGTCTATTATCGGGCTACGCGCGTTGCGCGAAGAACACAGCCATCGGGTCAATATTTCTGTCCGGAATGAAAAACGGTCTTTTACCCATGGCGAGGATAACAACAGAAAAAAGGATAAAATCATGGCATTGCCAACATTTACAATGAAACAGTTAATGGAAGCCGGTGTGCATTTTGGTCACCATACGCGTCGCTGGAATCCGCTGATGACACCGTATGTTTATGGCGTCAAAGATAAAATTCATATCATCAATTTGAATAAGACAGCGCCGCTTTTGCATCGTTCGCTGGTTGCATTGGAGGCGATTGCCGCCGCCGGTGGCAAGGTTCTGTTTGTTTCTACCAAGCACCAGGCCAAAGACATTGTCAAAGACGCTGCGGAACGCTGCGGACAGTTTTATGTAAACAACCGCTGGCTGGGTGGGATGCTGACAAACTGGACAACGGTTTCTCAATCTATTCGTCGTCTGAAAAAGATGGAATCGGATATTGAAAATGCCGAAAAACTGGGGCTGACCAAGAAAGAAGTTGGCGTTATGACCAAGGAAGTTGAAAAACTGCGCGGTATTTTTGGCGGTATTTTGGAAATGCACGGCACACCACAGGCAATGATAATCATTGATATGCCGCGTGAAATGAATGCAGTTAAAGAAGCCAAGAATTTGGACATTCCGACAATTGCGATTTGCGATACGAATGCAAATCCGGAAATGGTTGACTATCCGGTGCCGGGTAATGATGATGCTGCATCTGCGGCACAGTTGTATTGCGATTTGTTTGTGGATGCAATTTTGTCTGGTATTGAAAAGCGCCTGGGCGGTGCCGCCGGCAAAAAAGGCGAAGAGAGCCTAGCCGCGGCAGATAAATTTGAAGACGGGGTTAAGGAAAAAGAAGCGCGCATTAAATCCAAAACATCCGAAGCGCGTGCGGAACGTCGCGGCAAACTGGCCGAAAAGGCGGATAAGTAAAAAAATCGCATTACGGGCGCAAGATTATGCGCCCGTGGCGCAAAAATAACTTTAATAATATCAAAGGAAGATACAATGGCAGAAATTACAGCAAAAATGATTCAGGAACTGCGTGAAAAAACATCCGCGGGTATGATGGATTGCAAAAAGGCGTTGACCGAAACAAACGGTGATGTCGAGGCTGCTGCCGATTGGTTGCGCCAGAAGGGGATTGTAAAGGCTGCGTCCAAGGCAGGTCGTGTTGCGGCATCCGGATTGGTTACGGTTGTAAAATGCGATGACATGGGTTGCGTGGTTGAATTGAACGCGGAAACTGATTTTGTGGCGAAAAATGACAAGTTCCAGAAATTGGTTGCAGATGTTGCCGCAAAAGCAGCCGAATTAAAAGGTGACTTTGACGCGACATTGGCCGCGGTCAAGGACGACATTGCCGCAACAATCGCAACGATTGGTGAAAACATGAACCTGCGTCGTATTGCAAAAGTTAATGGTGACCATATCTACACCTACATTCACAATGCTTTGGTTCCGAACATGGGGCAAATCGGTGTTGTTGTTGCAATCAATGGTGAATCGGACAAAATTGATGAAATTGGCACGAAAATCGCGATGCACATCGCTGCGAACAAGCCGGAATTCATGACAATTGCCGATGTTGACGCAGCGGCGGTTGAACGCGAAAAGAAGGTGTTCATTGAATCTGGTGTAACAGCGGGCAAACCGGACGCGGTTGTTGAAAAAATGGTTCAGGGTCGTATCAACAAGTATTATGCCGAATCCGTTCTGGAAGAACAGCCGTTCGTTATGGACCCCAGCAAGACTGTAAAACAGGTTATTGATGAAGCGGGTGGCAAACTGGCTGGATTTGCGTACTTCGTATTGGGCGAAGGTATTGAAAAACAAGAAGACAATTTGGCGGATGAAGTCGCCAAAATGTTGGCCTGAAACCCAGCGTCATGCGGTGCGTCGTGCTTTTCCCGTACGGCGTCCGCATTGATAAAGGCTGGATTGAGTGTTGGCGTTAATGGCGTCAAAGATAAATAAATTCGGGCTCGATTTTATATCGAGCCTTTTTAGGACTTAAAGTGGGGTTAAAGTGAAATCGTACGTTGTAAAATCTGTTTTTCACATGACAGGTAAAATTTCGCATATTGAATTGATGGCACGTGGTGGTGACGATTTACGGCAAATTCAATTGCCGTGGATAAACGCAAGAACCATAAATAAAGGGGATGCCTTTTATATCCATACATCAGGCGACGGGAAATCCGAAATTGCATACGAATTTCATGGTCGTTTATATATTTGCCCGGAAATTTCTAATAAAAATGTTGCCCGTGGGCTATTGCGTAACATACCCGGCCTTAAAAGCGGCAGTTTTAATCGCCTGCGTTTCAAATATGCCATTTTAATGGCCGCACAGATTTACGGGGTTCCATTATATAAATCACTGACGGAAAAAATGATTTCCATTGCGCGGGTTTCCCAGAGATAGTGTTGGATAATAATAGGACTTTGAGAATCGTGTAAAAATATGCGTTTGTGTCCAATCCCGCTATTATTGTGCGGTATTGGACATTTTTATTGCGATTTGACGCGCCGCGGTGTAAAATACAGCAAAAGGGAATTTATTATGCAAAACGAGTTATTACGGGAATTATCCGCGCGCGGATTCATAAACCAGGTTTCAAATATTGACGCATTAAATGACGCATTAAACGCCGGGGCAATAACGGCGTATTTGGGGTCTGATCCGACGGCGGACTCATTGCATGTGGGGCATTTGGTGCCGGTAATGATGATGCGTTGGTTGCAGAAATACGGGCACCGGCCATTAACACTGGTCGGGGGGGCGACCGGGCGTATCGGTGACCCGTCGGGGCGTGACGCCGGGCGTCCTATGATGACCGAAGAAGTTTTGGCAAAAAATATAGCAGGGCTAAAGAAATCTTATTCGAAATTCTTTAAATTTGGCGACGGCCCGTCAGATGCCGTAATGGTTGATAATTATGATTGGATGAAGGGCTATAGTCATCTGGATTTTCTGCGCGATTTTGGTACGGATTTTACCGTACCGCGCATGTTGTCAATGGAAAGCGTAAAGCGCAGATTGGATAACGGCATGACATTTCTGGAATTCAACTACATGACATTTCAGGCGGTTGATTTCTTGACACTGTATAAGAAATACGGATGTATTTTGCAGACGTGCGGCGCGGATCAGTGGGGTAATGCCATTATGGGAATTGAACTTATCCGTAAAAAACTGGGCAAAGAGGCGTTTGTTTTGTCTACGTCGCTGATTACGGACGCGGCGGGCAATAAAATTGGAAAGTCGGCAGGTAATGCGATTTGGGTCAACGAAGAGAAAACGTCTCCCTATGAATATTATCAGTATTTTCGTAATACGCCCGATGATTTAGTGGAAAAATTCCTAAAAATATTCACCGAAATTCCGTTGGATGAAATTGCGCGACTTTCAAAGTTGCAGGGCGCAGAACTGAACGAAGCGAAAAAGATTTTGGCATTTGCGGCAACAGAAATTGCGCATGGCCGGGATGCGGCGCAAAGTGCGGCGGACGCGGCGGCGGCATTGTTTGGCGGCGGTGACGCAATGGCCAATGCCCCAACGACAACGATTGAAATGTCGGGCGATATGGGTGTTTTGGATTTTCTGTGCGCGGCTGGATTATTTGATTCTAAATCCGAGGCGCGGCGCATGGTCGAGCAGGGCGGCATTCAAATCAACGGTGAAAAGGTAACAGACCCGCGTCATATAATTTCGCCGTCTGATGAATTCATGGTGCAAAAGGGCAAGAAAACATTTCTGCGGGTGGTGTGCGGATAATGCTGCGACGCCTGGCCATTTGTTTTGTGCTTTGCGCGATGATGCCGCAGGTACATGCGGCGACGGATTTGGCACAGATAAACGCCCAGATAAAGCAGACCGAACAGCAAAATAAAAAACTGGAAGAAAAGGTCAAATCATCTGACCGGGACATAGAAAAAACCAAAAAGAAACTGGTTCGTGCCGCGGATCAGGTGTCAAGCCTGGAAGAGCAGCGCGCCGCAGTTGCGCAAAAAATTGCTGAACTGGATGCGCGCCGTGGGAAATTAACCAAGTCATTGGAACAAAACCGCGCGCGAATAAGTGATGCCGCCGCCAGTATTTTATTTGTTGCGTCCCACCCCAGTTTTGATTCCGACAGCATGCATGAGTATGTCCTTACATCGGCGGTTCTGGCCGGTGCATCGGATGCGTTTGATGCAGAAATTGCACAGGCCACCGCCACAATTCGTGAATTGGAACAGGTTCGCGCCGAACGTGCAATTGAAAAGGAAAAATTGGATCGCACGGCGAAAAAATATGCAGATGAGAAAAAGGAACTGGACAAATTATTACGCAGACGTGCCGCCCAAAATGAAAAACTAAAAAGTGAGCAGTCTGCAACTCAAAAGAAATTGCGCGAATTATCCGCCCGCGCAAAAAGCATTTCCGAATTATCAGCTGGCGTCGGCAGTTCCAAGATGTCAAAAGATGCGCGTTTTTCGCGCCGGAAATTAAATTTGCCTGTACGCGGGCGCGTGGTTGTGCGTTTTGGCGAAAAAACGGCTTTGGGTCTAAATTCGGACGGTTGGCGCATACGTACGCGTGGGTCGGCATTGGTGACGGCGCCGGCCGACGGTGTGGTAAGGTTTGCCGATACTTTCCGTGGTTTTGGGCGCGTTGTTATAATGTCGCATAAAAACGGATATAATACTGTGATGACGAATTTGGGCGCAATAGATGTCGTTTTGGAACAGGAGGTTCTGGCTGGTGAACCGATTGGGCGCATGGATTCAGACAAGAACGAGATGTATCTAGAGGTGCGTCGTGGTAACAGTGCGGTCGATCCGTCAATGCTGTTCCGCGAAGATTAAATCGCCCAAATGTACGTTTTTACATTATTTTTGATTTGCTTAATAGTTTAATAATTGATTTTTGGGTTCGCGTCATACATGAATACATGTATGTTGTGTATGCTTTGATATTTCCATTTGCACATTGTGCGATGGCATCCTTATATTTTTGTTTATCCGTTGGGCTATTGAATATAATCGGTCTGTATCCGCCTTGGATTAGAATCCAGTTCATGACAAGTCTGGCGGTACGTTTGTTAAAATCGTCGAACGGTTGCAGCATAATAAGGTCATAGTGTATATTAAATGCGCGCGTTAAAGTGTGTTCTTTGCTGTTTAACATTTTAAATACTATGTTATTAAGCTCTGATGGAATTTCTTGGGCATCGGGGGCGTGGTAACGTTGTCCGTTAACTGTGATTTCCAATACTTTTGGTGTGGTTCGAAATTTTCCGCCCATGATATTTGTATTTATGCACAGCATATTATGCAGTTTTACGATTTCTATCGCATTAATTGGGGTTTGGGTATTTTCTACTATATAATCATAGGCGTTTCCCAGATTTTTAATATAGTTATAATCCAAATAAGGTGTTTGCTGTTTGTTTGGGACAAAAAACAATGTGCGTGGTTCAGTATAAGACATTTCATGTCTTATCCAGTTCATATTATTAAGACGTTTGTGCGTACCGGCACCCGATAACATTTCAGTTATCAGGCTTCGATTTTGTTCAATAACCGTCTTTTGTTTTGGCGATTTTGTCATGTTTATGTCCCTGTGCCGGTGCACAATCTAAACCACCGTTTTTTCGGTGGTGTTTTTTATTGTTTTTGCCCGCCGAAATTAGGGCGTCTGTCCTGATTCTGCCTGCCCAATTAAAACGGTGGTTTGAATTGGATAATTTTATATATTTATTATAGGTACATTGTGCTGATTTGTCAAGTATTTTTAGGCGGTTGATGTATTTGTTTTTTTATGTGCGGTAATGGCAAAACGCACTTGCGGCGCGTCGTGTTTTGTTCTATGGTATGTGGGCAAGTTGGCATACATGTATAAAAGGAAAGGGCATGTTAAAGAAATTTCTGGTGTTATTGGCATTGATTGTACCGATGATGGCGAATGCAGCCGAGAAAAAGAAAAAAGAAGAACCGGTTGTTCATCTGACAGACGAGCAGATTTATGATGAATTGAAAAAATTTGCCATGGTGTTTGAAGCCGCCCGTGAAAATTTTGTAGAAGAAGCGGACGAGAAAAAAATGTTAGAGGCGGCAATGAACGGAATGCTGGGGGCGCTGGATCCGCATTCATCATATCTGGCGGCCGACGAGTTCAAGGAATTTAGTGAAAAATCACATGGTGAATTCGGGGGGCTGGGGATTCAAATTACCAGTGACCGCGGCGCGGTTCGCGTTATTTCGCCAATTGACGATACGCCGGCTGAAAAGGCGGGGATAAAAGCGGGCGATTACATCACGCATATTGATGACGAACAGGTGTTTGATTTAACCCTGAACCAGGCGGTAAAAAAGATGAAAGGGCGCCCCGGTACCAAGGTAAAACTGACCATCGTTTCCGACAATGGGGAACCGCGCACAATTACATTAAAGCGCGCAATTATCAAGGTGAAATCTGTAAAGTTTGAAGAAAAGAAATTGGCTGATGCAGCCGATGATACGGATGAAAAAATCGGATATATCCGTATTTCTGATTTTGGTGCCACAACCGCCAAGGAACTGCGCGAGGCGATTGCATCATTGGAAAAAGCAAAGGTTATCGGATATGTTCTGGATGTTCGCAATAACCCGGGCGGATATCTGACGGCAGCGATTGAGGTGTCCGATGCATTTTTAGATGATGGTGAAATTGTTTCAACCCGTGGCAAGAAAAAGACGGATATTGACCGCGTGTTTGCAAAGCCCGGTGATTTGACAGGTGGCAAACCGATTGTTGTTTTGATTAACCATGGGTCTGCATCGGCGTCGGAAATTGTGGCGGGTGCGCTGCAGGATAACCATCGTGCGCTGGTTATGGGCTCGCAATCATTCGGCAAGGGCAGTGTTCAGCAGCAAAAGCCGCTGGGGGATGGTACGGCGATACACATTACAATCGCGCGTTATTATACGCCGTCGGGGCGCTCAATTCAAAACGAAGGCATAACCCCCGATGTTGAGGTTCTGCACAGCAAGGTGGAAGTTTTAGAAAAACGCGAAAGCATGTATTCCGAGGCGTCTTTTAAAAATTCATTAAAAAATGATAAATCCAAAAAGAAAGATACAAAAAAGTCCAAGAGCGATGAGGAAGAAGATGTATCTGAATTGACAGACGCGGAAAAAGATGCCCGTGACTATCAGTTGCAGCGCGCAATGGATATGGTTCGCGCGATGAGCAAGCTAAACATCTCCTCATCGGCAAAGGCGAATGTATCGGGTGATGACGCTGACAAATCTGATCAAGGGGAGGCGGAAAAAGAAAACGATGATAAGGCGTCGGAAAAAACGCCCGCCAAACCTGCGGCCAAGTCGTCATCAAAGCCCGCCGGCAAGGCTCCAGCCAAAAAGAAATAAAAAACGGGGCGTTGCCCCGTTTTTTGTGGCTATCTATGAATGAATTTCCCATCACTGGTCAGAATCCAATCGCAAATTTTCTTTTGCAGACATTCATCGGCAAATTTATGGCCATATTCTGTTTTTTGCAGTTGGGTTAATTCCCGTTTTGTTAATCCGGTATATTTTAGATATGGTTCAAATAATTTATTTCTGTTTATGGTTTCGTATATTTGGGCTTTGTTAATTTCGTTAACTTTATCAACCTGAATTTTACTTCTGCCATAATGAATCATATTATAAGATTCTTCATACATTATTCGAAAATTTGGCGTACCCTGAACTGCAATCAGACAGGCGCAACTGCCGGCGCCGCCCATGACTGTTGTGCGGATGATTGCCCCCTTTGTTCGTGCCAGGTTTAGTAATGCCATAATGCTTCTGTAGGTATTTACTTCTCCGCCGGGCGAGTTTATATATACATCAACCACACTTTGGGTGCTATCGGGCAGAATATATGGGTTTTTTATACCCCCCCCCATGCCCGGTATTTGGGCGCCCGGCGCCCAGGGCATGTCGTCAACCATGTTGCTTAAGTTCCCGATAAGTTCAGCGCATGTTTTATCATTTATTATATCCAATATAAATACTTTGTTGCCGGAAATATAATTGCAGTTCCCGGATGCATTGATAATTTTATCAGCCATAACATTCTCCTAATTTATATAGTATGGTTTATTTGTAAAGGCAGATTAACACTAATAATTTTATTTGTCAATAATATATTTTGCCTGGCCGCAACAGGTGTTCATGAAAGATGTAGCGGTGGTGGGCGGCAATCCAGTTTTATTTATTGCATATTCCGAATAATTAGGATATAGTACCAATTGCGAAGGCGTGTTGCTTTTGTAAGATTTAGCAATCTTATGTAAGACGTCTGAAGAGACGAAAAAAACTCCATCTAATGTGTTGGAGGGCGGTGAATATATTGAATAAACCGTACTATTGCTTACTATAGTTGCTAATCTCCAACATTTTTTCTTTTTTTAATTGTAATTTTTTATGTAAATACGTATAATACACTTATTCGTAGGCATTCTGCGGATGGGGTGTGGTTACCCCAAATATTCGATGTCAGTGATGACACAAAAAATCTCCAGCCGGTAGGTTGGAGGGCTTGCGAATATACTGAATAAGCAGCACTATTTTTCGAATATTATAGTAACCAACCTCCAACTTCCACCTAACCTCAAAGGTGGTTTTTTATTTTACTTTTCAATTTTACTATGCTATATTAAATAACAGCGATAGGTGTTCTGTCGCCGGGGTGTGGTTACTCCGAATATTCGATGTCAGTGATGACATAAAAAATCTCCAACCGATGGGTTGGAGGGTTGCGAATATATAGAATAAGCAACACTATTGAATATTATAGTAATCAACCTCCAACCACTTGAAAATTTCCAGTGGTTTTTGTTTTTTTATAAATGCAAACAGGGGGCTAAAAAATGTCTGCACCACGACTGCCAATTCGCGACCAGATATTACAAATTCAGCGTGAATTAAATTTATCTGATTGGATGATGGTAACAAATTTATGCATGTCGGAATCTGAATTTGAACGATTTCGAACCGGTAATGTTCATTTAAGTATCGTTCAACTTATCAGTTTTATTAGTGCAACAAATCGCGCGCTTGATTTACCCGACCCATATTATGATAAATCCGCCGCCAATAATAAATAAAAATCCCGCATGTCGCGGGATTTGTTTTACATTGTGAAATCTTCGCCAAGGTACACCTTTTTCACCATTTCATCCTTGACGATTTCGGCGGTGGTTCCGTGCTTTAATATTTTTCCATCGTGCAAAACATAGCTGCGGTCAGTAATCCCCAGTGTTTCACGCACATTATGGTCGGTGATTATAACGCCCAGTCCGCGGTTCTTTAGCTGTGATACCAATGAACGGATTTCATTGACGGCAATTGGGTCAATTCCAGCAAACGGTTCGTCAAGCAATATAAATTTCGGGTCGTTTGCCAATGCGCGCGCAATTTCAACACGGCGTCGTTCGCCGCCCGACAGTGCCGTCGCCGGACTGCGTCGCAGGCTGGCTATTGAAAATTCTTCAAGTAAAGAATCCAGTTTCCGTTTCCGTTTCGCCTTGTCGGGTTCGACAACCTCTAATATTGCCATGATGTTTTGTTCCACCGTCAGACCGTGGAATACGCTGTTTTCTTGGGGCAGATAGCCGATATGCAGACGTGCCCGCTGATAAAACGGCAGGTGTGTTATATCCTGTGAATTAAGAAATATTTGGCCGCCGGTTGCGCTTAACTGGCCGGTGATGCAATAAAACGCCGTTGTTTTACCTGCGCCATTCGGCCCCAGCAGACCCACCGATTCGCCTTGACGAGCCTCCATCGATATATCTTTGATAACCATGCGTTTGCCGTATGATTTTGACAGGTGTTCAACGCGTAAGATAGATTGTTTCATAGTTTTATCACCAATTCATCTGTGAAAATTTTGTCGCCCGTGCTGGAATTTACGCGGACGTTCCCAATTAATGTTATTGTTTTCTTTATATTGTTATAGCGCGCCGAATTAGCGGAAATATCACTAACTACCCGTCCTTGGTCGGTGTTGCGGGTTATTGTTCCAGATACGCGTTCCATAAAGATTTCGTCGGGTTTGTCGTATTCCTGGCGGGCGGATGCAGCGCGAATTTTGAATGGTTCGCCATTGTTATCCGTGCCGGCAAATGAAGCACCGGTCATTTTGAACTGATTGCTTACAATATCGGTCATGTTAATTGCGGATATTGGCGTCCATAATAATTGCTTTGTAAACAGGGCGCCCGCAACCAACGCCGCCACCATGACCAGTCCCCATCCGGTAAAGAAAAACTGCCACATGCGCTTTAGACGCTTGTGTTTAGTAAATATAATAAAATTGCGACGACTCTGCTGTTGCACAGTCACAGTGTAGCGCGTGAAAAATCAAAAAGCAATTTTTATATTTATTCCGGTTGTTTTTTATGTTATAATGACTTTCAAGAGAGATGAAAAAAGTTCTGCGCATTATTATTGGTGTGTTGCCGTTGATGACGGGAATGTCTGCATATGGTGCGGTTGCCGTTAAAAAAGCGGCGCCGGTCGCAACAACGCAAAGTGCTGCGTCGTCTGGTGCATCCACCGCGGCCAGTATTGTCCCGGCCGTTCTGTCATTGGTCAGTGGTGTGCAACAATTAACCCAACAGCAAAAGGAATTAACCGCAGAATGCATCCCGTCAAGCCAGGAAATAGCTTTTGTTGACAATACTATGAAAGAATGGGCTAAAACCGGCGTTAAAACCGCAGATGAAGTGCAAAAGGAATTAAAACGTTCACGGTGTAGCTCTGCTGATGGATATGCGCATTCGGTTTTGATGGCCGCCGGAACAGAGGCGGATACAATCTGCTACAACTATTTTTCGGGCGAAGGAAACAAGGGAATGGTATGGGAAAATTACCCAAAGGTTGGCAGCACAACGTATTGTGCGGACGGTTCATCATCTTGTTCGTCCAAAAATAAAAAAAATGCGTCCGATATTTATGAAATATTTAATGTTATTGACTTTACAGAGGCCGATTATACCGCAGCCGAGGCAACTATGGCTGCAAAGTTGATTTCCAAAATTGAGAAATGCTCAACCGCGAAATTGAATGCTCGTAAAAGACAGGCTTGGGGCAATTTCTTGATAGAAACAATGGGTAATGTTGGACAGAGTACTAATACAGGCGCCATTATGCAATCTGTCAGCAGTATTTCCAGTGGCGGTGGTCTGTCGTCCCTTGGGGCAATTGCATCACAGTTTATGGATAAGTAAAAATTTGGCGCCGAACGGCGCCGTTTTTTAATTAAAAATTATCATTTGTATGTGTTTGCTTTTTCGCTTTACTCAATTGTCCAAAAATCGTATAATAGCAAAGATTACAGAAAGGAATTATTTATGAAAAATAAATCTGTCGTATCAAAGTGGGTGTTGTCGCGCATGATTATTGGTGCCGCTGTGGTGACTTTGGTGGGGTGTGCGAAATTCGACAACAATGCGGAAAATGTGGGCGCGTATGGGCCTGTATCAACGCCGACGGTTGACTATGTCGAACAATTGGATGTTTATTCTGCCCCGCACCAGGATTCCTTTTTGAACCAGTTGGCGATGAATTATCGCTCTTATGCGATTTATAACGCCCGTACCAGCGGATATTCTGAAATGGGCGAATTGTTTGCGCAAAAGGCTGTCGCTGCATTTAGTGGGGAACTGCCGTTCCCGGAAACGTTATCAAATTGGCCGGTTGAAAGCGAGCAGGAGGCATTCGAGTTAAACAATGCGTATAACGAATTGTTAGAGCAGTTGAAAAATGATGCAAGTGAATTGAATCCGGAACTTGCCGCCGAGGCGCAGGCAAAATTTGATTGCTGGTTGTCGGCATCGGCCAGCGGCCAGACGGCCACCGCCGCACAATGTCGTGACCGCTTTGAAAAGGCTTTGATTGCATTGCGTGACTGCAAGGGTGGAAAGGTTGTTTCCAATACTAATAAGTCTGAAAAAACGCAACCAGTTGCAAAAACAAACAGTGCCGCCGCACCGGAATATTATCCGGAAACACGCGATATGGCCGTTATGCGTACAGTTGCGCCGCGCGATGGCGTGATTATTGTTAATAATGTAAATGTCCCAGAACATCTGATTAACCCGGTTCCGGTTCAGCCGATGGTGTTCAATCAGAATATTTATAGTGCTGATAAGCAGCCGGTTTCGGTTGAAAACAGCATGACACCGGATGTGCAAGCACCGTCTTATACCGATGTTGACAATTTTGTTGAACCGACGCCCGTTGCCAATGAAATACCAATGGTTGGCAATGAATTGGTTTCGCGCGAAGAATTTATCAATATGATGATGGCGATGCGTGCGGAATTGGCTGCAATTAATGCCCGGCTTGATCAAATTCAGGCCGCCGGCAGCGAAAAAACAATGATAAAAGTTCAACAAATTCCGTTGGAACCGACCCAACATGTTATGGAGGAAATTTTTGAAATTCGCTTTGATTTCAACAAGGCCACAATAAAGCCGGAATATCAGGCGCTGATTAAAAAATTGGCATCCGCAACGCAGGATAATAAGAATATCAAGGTTTCCGTTGTTGGACACACCGATACCATGGGCAGCAAGGATTATAACTATGCATTGGGTGGCCGCCGCGCAGAAGCTGTACAAAATATGTTGGTTAAATACGGCATCCCAGCCAGCCAAATTGTTGCGGTATCTGCAGGTGAAGAGGGTTTGAAAGTTCCAACATCAGATGGTGTGGCAAATGCAGAAAATCGCCGTGTTCGTGTAGTTAAGGAAGTTCATTATACTAAACCGGCAACGCCACAGCCTGTGTCGGTTTCGGTCGAAGAATATTCGCCGACAGAATGCGGAATGTATGGTTGCGATAAATAAGATAATGGGGCAGGGTATTTAATGCTTGACAAAAATAGTTTGTTGGTGTATATTTTCCTGCGTCAGAGAGATGTTTTTAAAAGAGGCATTGAAAATGACTGATAATGTAAAGAAGTTCAATGCGGCGGGTGCTGCAATAGAACAAAAATCAAAAGTTGCCGGTTGGCGTCGTGGCCAGGGATTGGTTGCGGTTAACCTAAAGGCGGAATTGCAGCGTCGTGGCGTTGTGTACGGAAACGACGAAAAGTCGATGTAAGCACCTTTCTGGTTGTTATTATTCGGCAGGGGTATTCGGTTATCCCTGCCGTTTGTCTTTTTATTTAGGATTAATTTCATTGACGTATTAAAAATATGTGCTAGTATTGTTTGCGGACATAAAAAGGAAATGCTATGCCGCAATTACAAATTCTTGCCAAAATAAAAAACTTTTTCTCTAAATCATTGAATAATAAAATCTGTCCGGAACAATTGTCTGATGACAAAATGCAAAAAATGTTCAAAAAGGATTATAAAGGATTATTGTTCTATGATTTTGATTTGATGACATGGAATCGGGATAGTTATCTGGGCTATCAAATACATAATCAGATGGATGATACGGAATATTTGATGGATATGGCGAAAATGTGGCAATATTATTCTCCAAATTCAAAAACAAAACCCGCGGCAATCGTTTTTATGGCAGTCGATGCGGCGCACTATCGTGGTGATATGCGTGTTCATGTGTTGCCGGATTTTTCGCCCAATGGCACCGCAGTGGTTGCAACACTTGTAATGCGTGATTTGAAAAATGGACGCTTGAAACCTGTTGATTATTTTTGGTTGGGTGTTGGAAATTTTGGACGCAAAGATATTGCCGCCCGTGGAACCGCGATGGTTGTTGCCCATAATTTTATACGTAGTAGTCAATGGCGCAATGTGTTTTTTGATACGTTTTCAATACATGGAAAATAGGAAAATCCCCGAATTCGGGGATTTATTTTTTTGCCGCCAGGAAAAGTGCATACAACCATCCAATTCCCGTCCACCAAAGTGTTAGGGATGCGACACGAACTGTGCATGAAATTGTTTTGTCTTTGCCAGTTTTTATTGCAATCAGTGTCGGAGCCGATATTATCAGGGTGAATATGCATATCGCAACCACCCATTTCAGCATTAACATAAAATAAAACAAAAACTGCATCATTTTATTTATTTTCCGGGGGGGCGTTTTCCGCCGCCCCGGTACGTTCTTTATGGATTATATACCATATTTTGCAGCGGTGTCCAGTTCTTCTTCAATTCTGATTAACTGGTTGTATTTGGCCATGCGGTCAGTACGTGACATGGAGCCGGTCTTTATCTGTCCGGCGTTTGTCGCAACGGCCAAATCCGCAATGGTCGTGTCTTCGGTTTCACCACTGCGGTGTGAAACGATTACGCCATAATTCGCATCTTGGGCCATTTTAATTGCGCGCAGTGTTTCGGTAAGTGAGCCGATTTGGTTTACCTTTATCAAAATTGCGTTTGCAACGCCGTTTTCAATGCCGCGTGCCAGGCGCGCCGGATTTGTTACAAACAAATCATCGCCAACCAATTGGCATTTTCCGCCGATTTTTTCCGTCAGTTTTTTCCAGCCTTCCCAATCTTCTTCGGCCAAGGCATCTTCAATTGAAATAATCGGGTAATCGGAAATCAGTTTTTCATAGAATTCAATCATCTGGTCGGATGACAATTCCTTGCCTTCAAATTTATATACGCCGTCGGCATAAAATTCAGATGATGCCACGTCAAGACCGATTGAAACCTGGTCTCCTGGAACGTATCCCGCCGCCTTGATTGCTGCGATGATTGTGTCCAGTGCCTCTGCACAGGAATGAAAGTTCGGTGCAAAGCCGCCTTCGTCGCCGACATTGGTGGAATTTCCGCCTTTTTTCAAAATTGATTTCAGGTTGTGGAAAATTTCACTGCCCATGCGAACTGCTTCGAATTCGTTTTTTGCGCCGTTTGGAATAATCATAAATTCTTGGGCGTCCAGACCATTGTCGGCATGTGCGCCACCGTTTATGATGTTCATCATAGGCCGCGGCAGAACACACGGGTTTGAATTACCGTATACGGATGCAATATATTTATAGAGTGGTTCGCCCTTTGCATTTGCCGCCGCATGCGCCACCGCCAGTGATACCGCCAGTATTGCATTCGCGCCCAGTTTGTCTTTATTTGCCGTCCCGTCAAGCGCCAGCATTTTTTCATCCAGCTCTGTTTGCTTTGACGCATCCATTCCCATGATTGCCGGGGCAATAATTTCGTTTACATTTTTTACCGCAGTCAAAACACCTTTGCCCATATATGCGTTTCCGCCGTCACGTAATTCCAATGCTTCAAAACTGCCGGTTGATGCACCAGATGGAACCGCCGCGCGACCAAATGCGCCGCCGTCCAGTTTAATATCACATTCAATTGTAGGATTACCGCGACTGTCCATAATCTGACGTGCGTGTACTTTTTCTATATTATACATGTTGTTCTCCTTTTTTTATCTTAAAATTGTCCCAAGAATAAAATTTCATCTTGTCCTAGACAACTAATTGCGCAATAATATAATATAAATATAAATCAGAGTAAAACAAAAATATGATGAAAAAAATAATTTCTTTTATATGTTGTTTGTTTCCAATTGGCGCGAATGCGGCCGATGCGATTGTATATGATTCCACGCATCCAGGCAGCAGTCATGTAGTCAACGCGGATGGTTTGACGGTAAATAATGTATATGTTGGTGTGACAGATCCTGTCACAGGTGCGCTGGCGGATAATTTTTATGTCGGCGACAATGCAAATGCTAACAAGCGTTTTGATATAGTCAGCACTGATGGCGGTGCGATTACCGTAAATTCCATATTAAATATTGCGCAGGATTGGAATCTTTCAATTGGTGGTCTGGCGCAGAACCCGGCTAATGTGACATTGGGGGTTGATGCGAATGCGGCGGTCAATGCAATTGGTGGCTTGACGCTGCAAAATATTAATACGCTAAAAATTGGTGGGCCGTTAATTGCGGGCACGGCCGATGCCGCGACAGGTGCGGTCGACATTGCATCTGGTGGTGTGAATATTTCGGCAAATACAATTGATGCGGGCGCCATAACAATAAACGGTGGGGGAACCAAACTGTCGCCGCATCAAATTCAGGCAACAGGCAATTTCAAGACCGCGCAGCTAAAGAATAACGGTGGATATACTGTTGTAAATGCCGGTTCCATGAATGTTGTGACCACCACAGGGGATGATGGAACTGTGTCAGGCGGCTCCATTGAAAATATGAATACTGGTGGAACGCTAGAATTATATATGGCGGGTGCGTTGAATATTGGCGCGGATTTGGAAAATTCCGGGTCTATGATTATACAACGTAATACTGCGGGCAATGTTGTTGACGTTGTTATTGGCGGTACGCTTAAAAATGATTCCGCTGCGGATGGGTCGACATTTGGCACAATGAATGTAATGGTTGATTCTCTGCGGATTAATGGTGGTACGGGTGCGGATGCGTCGTTGGTTAACAAAGGGGATATGTATCTGACTATTAGTGGGGAAACGTATCTTGCCAATGGAATAGATCTGTCTTCAATGGGCGCGGCAAATGTATTCTCGTTAGAAACAGGAACGTTGACTATAAATAATATGACGGATTTGCTGCACCAGGCCGGAAGCGTTAACATAAAGGTTACAAATGGCGGTATGACATTTAACAACATCGAAAACGATGCGGAAATGTTGTTAAGTGCGACACAAGTCAATATTACAAAAATTACAAATAACAGTAACCTGAATATCAGTACAATAAATTCTGGTGACATTATAGTTTCACAGGATATAGAGGCGGCGGCCGGTGCGAATACGACCATAAACGCAACTGGTAATCTGCAGGCGGCAGGTGTCGGCAATGCCGGTGTTATGGAATTGACTGGTAAAACCGTCAACATATTGGGAGATGTATCAAATACGGGGCAATCTTTGCAAATCTTGGCAACGACGGATACTGCTGGCGACATACATATTACCGGCAATGTAACCAACGCGGGTGGCGATAATACGGGGGTTGTTACGATAAATTCACGTCAGGTTGAAATTGACGGCGTTCTAACCAGCAACTCGGGAACAACTAATATCGTCGCATCGGACAGCAATGCAAACGGAATTAAAATTGGCTCAATTGTGACCAACGGTGGTGTGTTGAATATGGATGCGCTGGTTGGTGTTGATGTTACAAATGGGGTGAATATATCAAATGGTGCCTTGAATTTTAGCGATAAGACGCGTTCATTTACGGCGACCGAATCTATAAATATTGGTGGCGCAGTAACCGTCGGTGGTGCCGCGGGTACGGCTGCGTCTGCGGGTGATGTCAATATTGCAGCCAGCGGTGTGACAAATTTCGTGATGAAATCCACCGATGGCGTAATAAGCGTTGCGGACGGCATCTCTACCATTGACGATGGTAATTCGCGTGGTGCGCAATTTGTTGCATCAAATATAATTGTGGGCGAATTGGATGCAACGGATAACACAATTGTCACAAAAATCAGTGATGTTACCGCAAACAAAAATGGCCGGCTGATATTCGGCGCCAGCGATTCGTACGCATCCGCGTTACGTGTAACCGGTGATATAAATGTAAATCAGGGTGGTACGGTTGATTTGTATGTAAACGGGACAACGGTATCGTCGCTAAATGTTAATGGATTATTACGGGCGCACGGCGCGAATATCACGGCTGATGGTGAAAATGGCATTAATATTGATGCATCGGGCGCGGGAATATGGTTTGGTGCGGCGTCCCCCGCGACAAACCCGATTCCGGAACCAACGTCCGGCATGGTGGTCAAAGATACTTCCACATTGACGCTTGCAACAACGGCAGATGGTGCGGACATAGTTGTAAATGGCTACGTTCTGGCGGGTACGGGAAAGTCTTTGACATTAACGTCTGCAGATGAAATAGACATTACGGGAATTGTTTATTCAAATGGCGTAATGGTTGCAAATGCGGCCACTGTCGCAAAATTTGCCAGTCAGATAAATAATACCGGAACGTTGAATGTAAACGCACAAAGCGTTGATGCATATTCCCTAAATAATAATGGTTCAACGGCAAGTGCGATAATAACGGCCACCGGCGGTGATATTGTATTCGTGGATGCAGTTTCTTCATCGGGCTCTATGGCGCTAAATGCGGTTGGAAATAATGTCAAGACCGGTGCATTTGAAGTAAGTGGTGGGACTTCGGTCGTTACGGCATCGGCATTGGATTCATATTCTATAAATGTGACAAATGGCGGTGCGTTAAACCTGAATACGGCGAATGTAACTGTATCTACAAACGGTCAGTTCTTGGCAAATAACAATATAAATGTTGCTGGCAACATGGTTCAGGGTGGGGCGACAACGGGTGCATTGAACCTGACACAGAATAATACGACGGTTGCCGCAACGAATTTGAACGTTACCGGGGAATTTTTGGCAAATTCCAATACCGCAACATATGATATTGGTGAAGATATTGGGATTATGGGTGGCATCTTGGTATCTGGCACTGGGGCCGATGTCACCATGAACGCCAAAAACATTTCAACCGAGGCCACACCCGCGGCAGGTGATGTTATAAATGCCGGTAAATTGACGCTTAATGCGACCGAATCGGTGGCTTTGGGTGATGTTATAAACAATAGTGGCACAATTACGTTAAATTCACCTGTGGCTAATGTAGACAGTTTCTCGGTTAATGCCGGAAACGCAGTGCTAAATGGCGGTGAATTGATTAGCGCCGGCGCCATTGTTGGCGGCAACCTGCGTCAGCTTTCCAATACGGTTGCCGGCAGTGCGGATATTGACGTGATTTCTGATAATTATAAAATTACGTCGGCCTCGACCACTGTTAACAACATTTTACAGGGTGATGGCCGTTTGCAAATAAACACCGGAAGATTGGATGTTGCGGGCAATATAGATGTTACAAATTTGCGCATAGGTGCACAGTCTGCAGATAATTGGTTGATTGCCGATATTAAGGGAAATGTTTCAAATAATACCGAATTTGTCGGATTAAAGCATATGAATATTGGCGGAAACTACTATTTCAATAACAACAGTATGTTGCACGCCGCGATTTTGCCGTACAAGAATGGTACAACGCAAAACAACGAAAGCCCGTATAATTACTGGGCAACGGTTAGCCTGAATGATGACAGCACATTAGGTAAAATTACAAATGGCGTGAACGGCGAAGCGTTGATTGAAATTAAAAACAAATTCATTTCAAATATTGACCCATTGCCGGAAGGAAATGGAATGCCGCTGCAAAATGGACATGTTGGCATAGATTTGTTTAGCATTGTTGATCAGGGTACTGCGATATGGTTATTGCATGCAGAAAATGGATTGGAAGAACTGGGGACAGAAATCCGCAACCTGAATGTCAATTTCTGTAATGCGGATGCAAGTTTGTGCTTTAATTATCTCGATTCGTTAAGTGCGGGCGCGATGGGTTACGAAAATTCATCTGATGAAAAATTACCTATTTATATTTCGGTGCGCGATTCGGATGACGATGGCGTCGAAGACAGTTTGTACATCGTATTTGACCCGCGTTTCGGCGGCCCGGTGGAAGTTTTCAAGATTCAACCAATTGTTGGTCGTGAAGAAAATCATACCAAGGGCGAGTATGTATCAGCCGGCGCATTGGACAATTTGATTCAAGGCCAGTTGTATAACAAAGGTTTTTATAACACTACCCCGATTGAGGCGATTCCGTTGATATTCCGTGACACCAATTTGGCAACAATGGGTAACGAGTTGTACAAGCGCATGGAAGCATACAATCTAAACCGTGACGGGATGGGCTTGACGCGTTTTAGCCGTCTGTTCCAGGTTCATGAATTAGACCAGATTGCGGGCAGTGTTGCATTGAATGAACACACATCATTCCGTGATTTCGAAGACCGTATGCTGGATGAATTTATATGGAACCGCAACCGCAACTTGAAAAAGGCGTGGCTGGATTTTGATTTCGGCATATTCTCGCAAAATGTGTCTGATGATAAAACGGTTGACGGCAATCGATTTAGCGTATTTGGCGGATTTGATTGGCAATCATCCCAGACGCTGATTTTGGGGCTTTCGGCGCGCGCATCATATATGTCCGGCAAAAATGACGATTCGTTTAATGTTGGTTATCGTGCGGGTGAATTCATTGCTGGTAATGTCGATGTTGATGTAAGCGATATAAACATTGGTATCGGTGGGTATTTGCTGAAAACGCTGGGGGACAAGATGCGTCTTTATGCAAACGCGTTTTTAGACGTACATTTGTTGGATGTTTCGCGCGAACAGACATATATTGACGGAAAAATCGAAGGGGACGGCACCGCGTTCAGCTTGGTTTCCGAATGGGGCTTAATGCATGATTGGTTGAATCAGTATATTGTTGGTAATGCATACGCGCGAATCGGTTACAACACTGGATTTTCCGTCACGGAAAAGGTCGCCGGTGACGAATACATGAAATTGGAATCCGATGGATATATGATATTGACGCCGGGTTATTCATTGACATTCCAAAAACGTATCTATCCGTCCGCCTGGTTCCAGATTCGTCCATATGCATCGGCTGGTGTTGAATACGATGTTCTGGGAACCCCGGACAAGGTGAAGTATAAATTCGCATTGGCACGCGATTTTACCGATTATGATGTAAAGATTGATTCGCTGTGGGCTTATGCGGGCGGCGGCGTGGAAATGCTGTCGGTAAGCGGGTTCCAGGTTGGTCTGGATTACCGGTATCAGTATAATGCAGATATTCAGATGCATAATATAAAGGTTTCTGCATCGTATAGATTTTAACCACATCCTTCACCTCCTTTTTAGGGGGTGAAATTTTAATAAAAAAGTTCTTTAAGAATTATTTCTCGTTTGCTATTTTACTCGTACCCGTTTTTGGGGGATGGGGGGAATGAGAAATAGGCTGACTACTTCGCTGCTTTGCGTAGGTGTCCTTTTTGCACCTAGTTATGCTCATGCTGTTAAAGTTATCAACCAAAGTATTATTGGTGGTTCGGTTGATCTCTATGAGCATTCTGTCGTTGGGCTTAATACCAGAATTATCAACGCAACAATACGAATTAATTCTTCCCTTATGTTGAATAATTCCGGTGTTATCAATGCACCGGTTAATATTTGTTCGGGTTGTGTACTTTATTTCCAAAACAATGGCAGATTTTCTGGCTCGTTTAATTTTGATGATGGTGCCAAGTTGGTTCAGGTAATTTCACGCCCCGAAGAATTCGGCAATCTACTTACAGACCGTATAGATGGTCTGATGATACATAATGCGAACAAAGTATCCATGACCGACATTGCAAATCTTGGCAAGGGTGATTTGGTATTTAGTAATTCGTCCATAATTCTTGATACGTCAGATTTGTCATTCATAAGTAATCTGGATTTGCGTGGTGATGTTCTGGTGTATGTGGATGATAATTTCGAAGTGTCGTCGGAGCCATTGTTTGAAAACGTAAGTGGAAGTGGGGCGTTACACATAGTGTCTGATATATCAGAAGACCTGATGGGATTTAAGACATATGTGTTTGAAGACAAGTTGTATGTAAGATGGGAACGGGAAACGGATTACCTGAAAATATTGCGCAATGAGACGGGCAGGTTTTTGAATAATCTGCGTTCATCGAATGCGGATGACAGGTTATTGCGTGCGTTGGATAGTGCACCGAACAAGTCTGCACTTCGGGATATAATGAGTAAATCTGTACGCCTAAATCCGGTCAAGTTAATGACCGTTCCGCGTTTGGTGGATAGGTTGGAGACAATATCACCCACAAATGGCGGTGTGTCGTTTAGTCCATTTGCCCTGATTGGTGACGGGTTTGGTGCATATGGGATAAGCGCGGGCATAAATACTGATATTTCCGACGGGTTGAATATGGGCGTTGCCGGGTACATAAATGTCGGTGACTATTCCGATGATATTAATGATTACGAATTTGTTTCATGTGGCGCGAATATCCACGCACGGTACGAGAGCAGGGGTTATTTTATTCGTGGTATTTTCGGTGTATCACAAAGTAGGTTTGATCTCGGCCCAGTATTTGACGGCACGGCATCCGTGACAAACCCGTCCGGCATGGGCATTTATGGTGCGTCGGACATGGGCGTGTCAATTACGGTCGCCGATGCGTTCAAGATTTCTGCATATATTGGATTGGGTGCAGACCATACGTCCGTGGCGAATGACACCGATACGAATATGGCACCGCGAATTGGTATTGATATGTATCATGCATACAATGTGTTTGACATAATATACGAAATAGGCATGCGCGCATACGCAATGGATGACGATTATTTTGGGGCAGGCGCCACATTCGGCATAAAGTTCCCGTGGGACTTTACGGGAATAAATATTGGTGCGGATGTAATGAACACGGAATTAGGCACCGCATATAAAATCAGCGTCGGTGGTCTTATTTGGTTTTAATCGATTCGGGGCG
>CAMRSV010000007.1 GCA_947053455.1 uncultured Alphaproteobacteria bacterium | reverse complement strand
ACCGCATATAAAATCAGCGTCGGTGGTCTTATTTGGTTTTAATCGATTCGGGGCGTATAGAATGTGTTTATGGCATTTTGTTGTCTGGGTTAATGTGTAGTTTAATGATGTTTATTACTTTTGATTGTAAATTTTTGTTTTGTATGAATTGTTGGCAGATTTTGCATAATTTTAATTGAATTTCATTTTTCTTATTATGCTTTGTGTGATTGCTTGTTTTTGGCATTGTTTCCTCCTTGTGTGTTTTTTCTTGGTTTTATATCGCAGGGCATTTCGTCTTCTATATAATGCCAAAGGCGCATAATGTATATTATGTATAGTTATATATTGTTGATGGGGCGATACGGTGCAGAATGTGTGTAAATAAAGTTTTGGGCTTATTGTAATGATTAAAGGTATTTTGGTGTGGTAAATGGATTTTTGTTAATGATATTGTTGTGTTGGGAGTTTGTGAATGGGTCAAATAAATTTATTTATAAATATATTAACTATAATCAAATTGTTGGTTTGGTTTATTAAATTTATTTATTGTATTTGTCGTGGAAAAAACATGCGCTTTAAAGGAAATTAAAGCGCATAGTTTTCTTAATTTAATGGGCATATTGATGTATATTCATATATTCCAGTATCGTCTGAATAAGGTGTGTTTTTTAAGGCAAACATTGTGCATTTCGCCTGTAATGATGTTGTGGCCAGGCATGATGTTGCACCCTGCCCAATGGTTGTATGTCCTGTGGGGCATGTGTCTGAGGCAATGGTTAAAAGGCTGTTTTCTATTTTTATCATTCCGTTTGGGCAATTTTCTGACGGTGGTGCCGCATAAGACGTGTTTGTGCAAATAATAAAAAAAGCAAAATAAGTTATTGTTTTGTTCATATTTTTTCCTTTTAAAATATTCTATTTGGTTGGCTTCTTCTATGGTTGCTTTATATTTATTAATCATTGTTGAGGGTCTCGAAAAATCAGCACATTTTTCTGCGCATTTTTGCAGGCATTCGTCTGTTGTTTTATAAGCGGTGCTCCAGGATGAGCTGTGCCCAACTGTAACCCAGTTTGAAAGTGCCGGCCATGTCATTTTGCACCAACAGTATATATTTTTCTCTGCATAAAAAACCATCGTAAAATCAGGTGGTTAGAGGTTCGAAACTATAATCTGGTATAGCGGGTTTATTCGTTTGATATTACACCTCCTCCAACCTAGTTTTCCAGATTGGAGTTTTGTTTTTATATCCGCTTTGTCGGATATCCAGATTCAGAGGTTTCGACGCCCCAACGCGAAAACACTTCGCGTCAATTAAATTATGGCGCATTTGTTAATTCTTAATCAAGAATATAATATAAATCCGAATGTCTTTTTATACAAAAAGCTTGAATTTATGCGCGATTACGTCTAAAGTTTTCATTGATTTAAATTTTTAACCAATAGGAATAAAAAATGGCGGATGATATACAGAAAATTCATGAACGCGAGGCGAAATGGCAAAAGCGCTGGGGCGAAGCGCGTGTTTTTACGCCACAAAACGACGGGAAAAAAGAGCCGTTTTATATGCTGGCCGAGTTCCCCTTCCCGTCTGGTTCCGGGTTGCACGGTGGGCATATGTTGAATTACACAGGGTGTGATGTAATGGCGCGTTTTCGTCGCATGCAGGGATATGATGTTCTGTTTCCGCTGGGGTTTGATTCTTTGGGGATTTCTGCGGAAAATTATGCAACGAAAATCGGGCGGCACCCATCCGTTGTTGTTCGCGAATTGATAACGCGCTTTACTAAAAATATGATGGATATGGGATGGTCGATTGATTTAGATTCCCAGGTTGCGACATCAGATCCGGAATTTATCAAGTGGACCCAGTGGATGTTTATTCGCTTCTTTAATGCCGGGTTGGCGTATAAATCAATGTTGCCGATGAATTGGTGCCCGAATTGTCGCACTACATTGACCAATGAAGAACTGGAAGATGGCAAGTGTAACCGTTGTCATGGCGAAGTTGAGATTCGTGAAAAAATGCAGTGGAATCTGGCTATTACAAAGTATGCTGATAAATTACTTGAAGATTTGAAGTTGGTTGATTATCCAGAAAAGGTAAAGCGTGACCAGATAAACTGGATTGGTAAATCACAAGGTGCCGATGTCGATTTCAAAGTTGGCGAAGACATTATGACTGTATACACCACGCGTCCGGATACAATTTTTGGGGTTACGTTTTGCGCCATTGCGCCGGAACATAAATTATTGGCGAAATGGCTAAACGATGGACGTATTTCAAATGCGGACGAAGTGCGTGAATATATCCGTCGTTCGGCGGCAAAATCCGAAATTGACCGTACGGACGTGACCAAGGAAAAAACAGGTGTAAAATTGGATGGCATAATGGCCGTAAACCCGTTTACCGGGGGCGAAATACCTGTTTTTGTTGCGGATTATGTTTTGGCCGGATATGCACATGGGACTATTATGGCGGTGCCGGCGCATGATAGCCGCGATTACGATTTTGCGAAAAAATTCAATTTGCCGATTATTCAGGTTTTGGCCGGCGGCGACGTTTCCGATTGCGCATGGGAGGATGATGGACCGCATATTAATTCAGGTTTTATGGACGGCATGGACAAAAAAGATGCGATTGATGCCGCCATTAAATTTGGTGAATCGCACGGCTTTGCGCGCCCAAAAGTTCGTTTTCGAATGGGTGATTGGGGATTTTCGCGCCAAATGTATTGGGGGGAACCGATTCCGTTGGTTAATTGTGAAAAATGCGGCTGGGTTCCTGTGCCGGATTCCGAATTGCCCTTGATGCAGCCTTATATGGAGGATTTTCGTCCAACCGCCGATGGGGAATCGCCATTGGCACGCGCATCAGATTGGGTTAACACCACCTGCCCCAAATGCGGGGGCGCTGCGCGGCGTGAAACGGATACAATGCCGCAATGGGCTGGTTCGTCGTGGTATTACATGCGTTATTTGGATCCGCATAACAATGATGCGTTTTGTTCCAAATCGCAAATGGAAAAATGGATGCCGGTCAGCCATTACAACGGCGGCAACGAACACAACACGCGTCATTTGATTTATTCGCGTTTTTGGCACAAGGCTTTATTTGACTTGGGGGTGGTAAATACGCCCGAACCGTATAAAAAAAGAACTACAAACGGTTTGTTGATGGGCAGTGACGGTAAAAAGATGTCAAAATCGTCTGGCAATGGGTTCCAGGTTGATGAAAAAATTGCGGCTGTTGGCGCCGATGCGGCACGAACAACGGTATTGTCGTTGGGACCGTGGGACTCAAATGTCAATTGGTCCGAGGGTGCCCTGGCCGGTGTTCAAAGATTCCTTAAACGTGTAGAGGCAATGGCGGAAAATTTAACGGACGGTGCGCCAGATGCTAATCAGGAACGTTTGATAAACCGTTTAATTGCAGATGTGACAGAACGAATTGACGCGATGCGTTTTAATACCGCGATTTCGGCAATGATGGAATATATCAATGCATTTCCGGGTAAAATGCCCCGCCCCGCCTATGAGGCGTTGTTGCAGGTTTTGAACCCGTTTGCACCGCATTTGACCGAAGAAATGTGGGAAAAGATTGGGCATTCGCAAATGCTGGCCGTGTCGCCATGGCCATCCTTTGACGCGTCAAAATTGGTTGAAACGGAAATGACGGTTGTTGTGTCGGTTAACGGAAAACGTGTGACTGATTTTAGAATACCGGTGGATATTGCCGAACCTGAATTGGTTGCCGCGGCAAAAAATGTGGCCGGCGCAAAATTGGCGGGTGCGGAAATAATAAAGACAATTGTCGTTCCTAAAAAGATGGTTAATTTTGTTATAAAGAAATAAGTTTGTCATGGTAAAGAATGAAATAATTCCCGGCAGTCCAGCATGGGAGGAAGTGTGCCGCAAGTGTGGGCTTTGCTGTCTGGTAAAGTATATTGATACTGATGGAAATGTTTTCTTAACACGGGTGGCGTGTGATAATCTGGATTTAGAAACCGGAAAATGCAAATGCTATTGTTCAGATGTTGGGCGTCGTGGAACGGGTGTGGCTGGGTGCAAGGCTCATAATGGTGGCGAATTGAATTTTGAAAGTTTGAAAAACGATTATCTGGTTCCGGGTTGTTGCGCATATGTTCAGCGCTTTGTCTTAAAAAATCGGCTGCCGGTGCCGGATATTCGCAGTTTGGATTTGGTGCACGAGCAAGAGGTTGCCAGTTATGGGCGCCCGTTATCTGAATATGTAATTGGTGATTCTTGGAGTCAGTTTAAATATAACCCGCATGTTAATAAAATATTGGCGGCAAATTTGCAAAAGTTAAAGTAAGCGGCGTCGGCCGGCATAAAAGAAACAGCGCCATAATTTCGGCGCTGTTTCTTTTATGATATTTTTTGTAATCTGCGGATGCGGCGTTCACTGCTGTCGAATGGTGTTTCCAAGAATTCCCGAACGCACATGAATGCAACTTCTATATCAATATCATCCGCCGCCAAGGCCAATACATTTATATCATCATGAATGCGGTCTGCGCGTGCCTGTTCGGGGCGGTCGCAGCGTGTCGCGCGCAAATGGCGATAGCGATTCGCGGCAATTGTAACACCGGCGCCGGTTCCACAAATCAAAATGGCGCGCGCACTTTCATCACCCAACATTGCATCGGCAACGGCCGCCGTAATGTCCGGAAAATCAACCGGTGTGTTTGGGTCATCCACGCCCATGTTTATTACCATATATCCCGCCGCGGTCAACATTTCAATCAAGTACAGTTTCAGCCCCACCCCGCGATGGTCGCCCGCTATATAAATTTTTGATGTGTTTTTCATGCGGCTTTTTCCTTGTCTTTGCGCTTTGATAATTTGCATTCCAATCCCGTGTTACCAGTTATATTTAACGTGTGGTATGACAGTGTTCCGGTCATTTGCGCTGCGCTAAACACATTTGCGATATTTACAGTGGCCGGCCCATCCAGTGCGCCATGCAAGAACAGATTTGCGGCTATGATACGTCCCGTCACGCATCCGCCACGTCCAATTACGACTGTGTCCGCGGTTATGTTTCCGTTTACCTGGCCGTGGATTTGAACGGTGTGATCCGTCTTTATGTCACCGGTCAATTTGCATCCGGCACCGATTATTGTCGGAGATTGTTTTTCATTTGCGTTTGTAAATGCCAGCATTTTATCATTCCTTTACAAATTTTGTTGGGTCAAACGGCGTTCCCTTGTACCGTATTTCATAATGAAGGTGCGGTCCGGTTGAACGACCCGATGAACCGCCCAGTCCCACGACGGTTCCGGGTCTGACCCAGTCGCCGCGCGAAACCGTTATTTGCGACAAGTGCGCGTACAATGTTGAAAATCCGAGTCCGTGATCAATTTCAACCGTTGTGCCATATCCGACGCGTTCGCCAGCGGATACAACGCGCCCCGGCGCAACCGCCATAAGTTCGGTACCTATTTTCCCGGCAAAATCAATGCCGCGGTGTTTTTTTGGTTTTCCGTTAAATGGGTCGTTGCGCATTCCGTAATTTGATGTGACACGCATTTTCGCCACCGGTGCGCCAATCGGCAAAATTGATTTCAGTTTTGCCAGCCCGTGCCACAATTCCAATGCGTCCGCCAGTTTTTGATATTTTGGATCCATTTCCTTGTCTATCTCTAGCGGATTAAATGCCGCCCCGACTAATGGGCTGGAATATTTATTGGCATTCTTAACCAGTATATTTTGACTTAACCCCAGACTGGCGATTGAACTGTTGATTCTTTTCAGGTTTGCTTTCAATTCATCTGTTTTTTCAGACGTCATTTTTGATACTAAATCGACAATCTGGGTGTCTGCATCCGCAACAGACTGCATGTTTTCAATTACTTGGGCGTTGCGTTTTTTTAATTCTTCGTTTTCGGCACGTGTCAGCTCATATTCCGCCGACAGTTCCGATAGTTTCGTGTATTCCGGGGCATAATCTTCGTTTGTGAACATTTCAGTCAGCCGCGCCCGCAAGAAGTCCAGCTCTCCCCATGTTTTTAGACGCCCATCCATTAATTTTTCGCGATCTGCGTCGGTCAATTTTTTCGTATTTAATATCTTGTCGTCAATGACATTCAGTTCGCGTGTCAAATCATTGTATTTTTTCAAATAGGTTTGTAAATCACTCATTTGACGGGTATGTGCGGTGCGTGCTTCTTCTAGTTGCTGGGTGCGCTTTTGCAGCAATGGGCGATGATATACGAATACATATGTGGACCATGTCGCCCATATAATCAGCCCTATTTTGCCGCAGAATTTTGTAAAACGCCAAAAACTACTTTGCCGGAATGTATACACATTGCCGCGTGGGGTGTCCATTACGGTAAATTCGCGGGGCGGAAAAAAACGCACAATTATGCGCCATATCGCACGAACCGGCGACGTTATAAACGCCCATAGTGATGTAAAATATCGTGTTATAAAGTTAATCATGACTGCCCCAGCATAGCCAATATTGCATCAATAGTCAAGCCGTCACGTAAAATTGCGTCGGTATTCATGGACAGCCCCTGATATATTTTGCTGCCGCCCTTGGTACCGACGCGGCCGCCGATAAGTACGCGCTCCGCCGTGTTTTTTGCACCAAACAGTGGAAAAATTTGAATATCACCGCATGCGTGCGTCATTGCGGATATTACGGTTGCGGTGCATGCCGCATCAACAATTGTAATAAATGTACCGCGTGGCCGTACGCGTGCGACGCATCGAGCCGTCCATGCGCCTAAATCTGCGTTGTGATGCGCGTTATGATGCGCCGGCGAGCCCTTGAAATACGGCGGATTTGTCATTACCAGGTCGAATGTCCGGTCGGTTTTCCAGTTTAATATGTCGCCCAGAATCAGTTCTATATTGATTCCATTTAGCGCCGCGTTTGACGCGCACTCGGTCAGCATTTCGCTTGACACGTCAATTCCAGTTATTTGCGCCGATGGGTTGCGCACCGACGCGCATAGTGCGACGGCGCCTGTTCCGATTCCAACATCTAAAATAGTTTTTGGGGTGCTTGATATAAATGACGCCAGCCATACCGCGTCGGATGTAGGATTATATCGGCCGCGCCGCATTTTAATGCGCCCATCCATCAAGGTAAAAATTTCTTGTTTTTCGGTCATACCAATATATAATAATTCAACAAAATCAAAAGGCAAGTTTATGTTTAATGATGCGATTATTGTTCAAAGTGCGGTCAGTGCGTTTAATAACGCGGCATTGGCGGCGCCAATGTTCTTTTGGGTTGGGCTTTTAATGTTGCCGTTGTTTTGGTTGGTTTATGCCTGTGGGGCATATTTTATTGAAAATCAAACGGTTTGGCCGGGACTCGGCAATCAGAAAAACGCGTTGTTTAATTATTCATTGATATTTTATGTCATGGTTTTTGGTTGGGTGATTGTAATGGGGGGCAATTACGGTGTTTTGCGTGATGGTGTATCGTTGCTGCCGTATGCGATTGCCGTTATTTTATTTGTGCTGTCGGCGCTAATTGTTCGTGGTTTGCGCACAATCAATAAACCGATGCCGGAATGTGTCCCTGAACGATTCCGCCGCCATCCGCGTGCGATGCGTTTGGGATTTGTGGCGTTGGTCGCGGTTTTTGCGGGACTGTTTGGTGCACCGAATTTTTTCGGCTTTTTGCTGCAGGCGTCGGCGGTACTATGCGGTGCGTTGATTGGACGCGCAATGCGGCGTGATGTTGGCGCTATTTTAACGACAAGCATAATTATATTGGCGGTGGTAACAATATTATTGATGCAGCCGGAATTTTTCCGGTTTGGTCAGTTGGGTAATTTAACGCTGATTCATATGGTGGCATTGCTAATTTGCGGCGCATTGGTTGCGGCGACACTGGCTTTGCGAAATATAAAGCCCAAAGGACGGATACACCAGTCTGCATATATAAAATTAAAATGGATGACGCGTTTTCTGGCGGCGTTGTGTGCTGCGCTGTTTTTGATGACTGAATCCGTGCCGGTATTTCTGGGAACGGTTGTGATTTTATTCGCAATGTTTGCTATGTCTATATGGCATGCGGAAAGGGTTCCTGCAAAATTGGATAAAATGGTTTGGGCGGCACTGTTGTGCGCGTTCGGGGTTGTAACAATAATGCCGGTAATTACGGCTGTTGGGATTATATGCTGGACAACACTTGCCCATGGTGTGTGTGCAAAGGCCGGACGTTTTCTGTTATAATTCGTTATATTTATTTAATACAAATTTTAGGTGTTATAATGTATTATTGCCAGGATATGTAAAATAAAAAGGCGATATATTATGACTATACATCCAACCGCAGTTATTCATGAAGGCGCAAAACTGGGCGCCGATTGTAAAATCGGTCCGTTTTGCATTGTCGGGCCAAACGTAGTATTGGGCGATCGCGTTGAATTGATTTCAAATGTTGTAATAGATGGCAAGACATCAATCGGTGATGATTCCATTGTTTACCCGTTCGCGGTTCTTGGCGTAATGAGCCAAGATTTAAAATGGCAGGACGAGGCGGCCATGACTGGTCTGCGCATTGGCAAACGTTGTAAAATTCGCGAATATGTTACGATTCATTCTGGAACGCCTGCGTCAGATGGTACGGTAATTGGTGATGATTGTCAGATTATGGTCAATGCGCACGTCGGGCACGATTGCAAAATTGGCAACAGCGTGGTTATGTCCAACCTGGTTCAGGTTGCCGGTCATGTAGAGGTTGAAGATTTTGCAATATTATCGGGCGGCGTTATGGTGTTGCAGTTTGCGCGTATCGGTCGTAACGCATTTATTGGCGGTATGTCTGGGGTTGGAAACGATGTCTTACCGTATGCTATATATGATGGTGCCCGTGCGACATATCGTACAATTAACCGTGTCGGATTGATGCGTCACGGATTTACAAACGATGATATGCACGCAATTCATGCAGTTTATTCCGCCGTATTTCGCGGAACCGAGGGCACGGTGGCGGAACGCCTGGCCAAGGTTCGCAAGGAAGTAAAAAACAACAAATACGCGATGGATGCAATTGATTTTATTGAAAATCGTTCAAAACGCGGTATTGGAACATCCTGCAATGCGGAATAAAAGATTAAAGGTCTTTGTCATTGCCGGCGAAGTATCCGGCGATGTGCTTGGGGCGCGCATAATGTCCCAAATGCCGGATGCGGATTTTATCGGTATTGGCGGCGAAAACATGATTGCGGCGGGGCTTAAATCTTTGTTTCCCATGTCTGATTTGGCGGTTATGGGTGTGGTTGAGGTTTTGATGCACGCACGTACATTGACGCACCGTATTACCCAGACTGCGCGCGCAATAATTGATGAAAAGCCGGATGTTGTTTTAACGATTGATGCGCCGGGTTTTGCAAAAAGTGTTATAAAGGCGGTTCGCAAGTCAAAGCAAGGTCGTGAACTTATTTCGCATGGTTTGCGTTTTCACCATGTTGTCGCCCCACAGGTTTGGGCATGGCGTCCGGGGCGCGCAAAAAAATACGCCAAAATATTCGATAAACTTTATGCATTTTTTGATTTTGAGGTTCCTTATTTCACAAAGTATGGCCTTGATACTGTTGCGGTTGGTCACCCAATTGCGGATGGTATAATTGGCAAATATAAGTCGGACAACCCAGTTTGTGACAAGGTGATTACGCTTGTCCCAGGCAGCCGCATGTCAGAGGTAAAGCGTCTGATGCCGATATTTAGATGTGTTGCACAGATATTGTCGCGCAGTGGTGGCGCATATAAATTTGTTATTCCGACGGTTGAAACAACGGCGGATTATGTGCGGCGTGAAACTAAAAAATGGGATGTGCGCCCCACCCTGGTACCGTCGTCTGCGCGTTATGAATTATACTCTAACACCTTTGTTGCAATTGTCGCCAGCGGGACTGTTTCGGCAGAATTGGCGATGATGCATATACCGGCGATTGTAATTTATAAAATGAACCCGGTAACAACTTGGCTGGTTCGCCAGGTCATACGCATACGTTGGGTGTCATTGGTTAACATATTGTTAAACCGTGGGGTTTACCCGGAATTTTTGGGTTCAGACGCCCGGTGCGACAATGTAATATTCGCGTTTGGACGCCTGACCGTGCCGACGGTTCGTGAAAAAATGATAAAGGAATTGTCCGCGGCAGATAAATTGTGGCGTCGACCCGATGGTGCCCCGGCGCAGTTGATTGCGGACGGTGTGCGTTCGGATGCGCGGTGTCGCGATATGTAATAAAAGCTTGACCGTAACAGTCGTAAAAAACATCGGGTAAATGATTTTACCCGATGTTTTTAATCATTTTGCAAATAATGCTTATTTGGTTATTGCCTCGGGTAATTGCTCCAATAGTATTGGTACATCACCAATTATTGCTGTACACTCGCCCTTATCAGACAGCCGGCCTCCAATCGGGCAAACGCGATTATCGGTTGACAACAACAGCTTTTGGGTACACCAGTTGTCCGGTTGGTGTCCATTTAGATTTTTGTAATCGATTGAATCTGGGCATTCTTTGTTCTGGGGGGGGGCCAGTGTTGGAAGTGTCGCAACGCACATTGCGCTATGGCCATCTTTACTGCGGCGGCCGCCATTTTCCCAGCACAAGCATGCCCCCCATGACAATGTATCCACACCCAGTGAATAGTCACGTGGACACATATTTTCGTTTTTGGTTATTCCATATATTGTCATTAGATTTTGTAATTTGTTTGAATATTCTTGTGATTGTTCAAAATTAGATATGCATAAGTCGGTTGTCAAATTGTATGCGTTATCTCTAACGCTTTGTATTTCTACAAAACGTCCTTGCAGATTAAGACATTGTACTGTCAGTGTATCAACAATCTGATTGTATACTTCGGTCGCGGCGCCACTTGAACGCAACAGCCTGTGCCGTAATTGTTTTTTTCCTGTGTCGTTGGGATTTAATAAACCGTAACGTTCTTCTTTGCCATCTTCATCATAATAGTAAACTAGTGTATTGGTAGATGTGCCTGGTATCGTCTTCATTTTATCAAACCCGCCAAAGGCCTGCTCTATTATTTCGTCGTTGTTACAGGCGTCAATTTGCGTTAATTGTTTTGCGCATTGTGATACATATTCCTTGGTTTGGCCGTTGTTGCTGTATTTATATAGTGTAAACCAGTCGGCCGCCTGTCCCTTTGTAAATAATCCACTATATGGGTAATAGAAATTCTGATACCCGGTGCCGCCGAATTTGTCAAAACATTGCTTTGCAACTGCGTAACATGCGGCAACTGTATCTGTCTGTTGGCGTTCTTGGATATAGTCGGCAATGATATTACCTTCGAACATATTGTCGCAAGATTCAACGTAATCTTTGCACATCTGCGCTTCTAGGGTAATCTTGTTCGGCTGCAGTACAATTCCGTTGTTGCCAGTCAATTCTTTCATTGCATCTGTTAATGCCTTCTCACCATTCATATAGCACATTGAAACGAAATCAAAACAGCCCTGCTTTATTTCCGCAACCTTGGCTTTCTGGGCATAAAATATGTCCAGCATTGCTCGATCCAAGTATTCGGTCCATACAATGTCAGACTGCTCTGTGCACTTGTCCAATGCAGGCTGGGCGAATTTTTTGACACGATTTTCAAAATTTTGCACGAATATACGATTATTGGGGTTTTGGGACAGTTTCTGATCTGCGGCATCAACCCCATCGGCAAACTTTAGCAGATTTTCCAATTCATAGAACTTTACAACACCTGCGATTGGTGCACCGGTGTCTACGTCTATGTATTGCCCGTTGTCCAGGCATTTATGATATCCTGCGCCACATACTTCTTCACTTAAAATTGCGCTTTCAACATTATTTATGCATTGCGCGATATTATCAGAATTATGATTTTTACGGTTTTCCACGCGCGCCAAATCTAACATTGCACTGCCTTCGCGGATGGCGGATTTCATTTGTTTTTGCTTTTCTGCCAATGCGGTTTGAACGGTGTTGCAATCTTGTTCTATTGCCATCAGGTATGCTGTAACCGCACGTTGTAATGATGCATCGTTACAGTCTGATTTTACCGCATCGCGGCATTGTGGGTATACAGCGGTATACAGGCTTTGTCCGTTATATGTAGCAAGCGTTTGACCCGAATCAGATGCCCCAAATATGCTCGTTGTATCAAACGCAAGGTTTATACTGTTTAGACCCGAAAACTTGCCGCTGACCGACGTGTCACCGCCACGGATTGAGTTCATAATCGCCTGCAACAGGGCTTTTGACGTAGATGTGTCTGACGTAAGTGCATTTTCACCCTCTGACGCGGTGCGCATTGCCTCGGCCTGGGCGGCGGTCATTCCAACAACATCCAGATTTTCTGTAAATACAGTTAACTGTTCCCCGGCCTGTTTTATTGCCTCGCGCGTTTTGGCCAGTTCTAATACGCGGTCATTACAAGAACACCTGCGATAGTCGTCGCTTTTTAATTGGCAAAATTGATCCATGCATGCAAAGTATGCGCTTTTGCATTGTTCGTATTCTGTGCCGGTGCGGGTTTGTGTGGTTGATGTGGTGGTTGCAGCACGTGCGGCAACGGTTGGCGTTGCGGTTCGTTGGGTTGGCGCATTTGCCGCGCGTGCGGAACGTGTTGATGTGGATGTTTGCACCGTTCCACGTTGCGCCGCGGTCTGTTTGGCGCTGCGTGCCGCTGTAGCGGTTGCGGCACGTGAAGTTGTCGTTTGTGTTGCGCCGCGCTGCGTGACATTTTGTGCGTTTGGAACCAATGCTGTACGTGCGGCGCGTTCTGTTTTTACGGTTGTTGATATGCGTTGTTGTGTGCTGCCCGCGGAATTTTGGCGTGCCACAGTGTTGCCGTCGCGTATGGCAGCATTTGCCCCGCCCATGCAGAGGCCGAAAATCAAGGTAAAATTCAGAATCTTTTTCATCTCTGATAAAATATTAGCAAAATTGCGAATTTTAGGGCAAGCGAAATCTAAACGCCACGACACTTGTGGGCAATAATATTTTTCTTGTTATTTAGTTCACATTTATTCATAATTTTATAAACCTGTCCAAAGGGGGCAAATATGGCATTAAATTCCGCAATAACATATGATAAAAAACGCAGAGATATAACATTTTGCACAATGTTATTTAAGTTGCCGGATGCTGGAAATCTAGACGCATTGAAACGTATGGATAGAAAGTTTGAAGATTTTTATTTGCCGTCGTTACGAAAAATGGTTGAAACGTTTGAACGCGTGGCACTTTGGTGTGACGAGCAGACCGCGCAATATTTGCGTGATTGCGGGCTGTCTAAAAAGATAAGCATGCGTGTTATGAAATTTTCAGATCTGCCACATTATTCGGAACGGGATGCGTGGCTTAAAATATTGGAATCAATGCGTGGGAATGTTGGTTTTTTGTTGCGCCACAAAACACCAATTCAGTGGTTAAATTATATGACGCTGATTGCGGCAAAGCCGGCTGTTATTGAATGGGCTGCGGCGCACAACAAATACAAATCAGATTATTTTATGTGGATTGATGCGGGCGCGTTTAATGAAATGTATTCTGGCATATGGCGTGACTGGGGGGGGGCTATTGCGGCAAAACCGAAACGGGCACGAATTGCAATCGCACCGACGTTGGGGCGTTCACGTCCGCATTTTGTTCCACGCTTCGTTTATGATATATATCGGTGGGTCAAGGGGCCGATTCCAGATGCGACGGCGCAGAGTTTGGCGCGTCAAGATTTGACAGACATTGCCATGATAAATGCAGACTATGATGTTCCGGCGGGCGCTTTTATTGTTCCGACAAAGCGGGCGCGTGAATTTTATGACGCGTTTGAACGCGTACGCCGCATTATGATACGACATGGCCTTGTTTCAACTGAACAAGCGGTATTTCAAGCAATGATGAAATTTGATGTCGACGGTTTGTTCGAGTTGTCATATATCCGTGGATATGAAGGTCTTTATGCCGCTGTCGCTGCGAAAAATGCGGATTATCTGCTGTGATGATGTGTAGTTGGAAAAATGGCGGCGGCATAATTTTTCTTGTTGCAAACGGGAAACAATTGCGTTATTATTCACATTGCTTTAACGTCGTGCGGATATGGCGGAATTGGTAGACGCGCTAGTTTCAGGTACTAGTGGTAGCAATACCTTGGAAGTTCGAGTCTTCTTATCCGCACCAGGGTTTTGGGGTTGTAGCTCAGTTGATAGAGCGCTACGTTCGCATCGTAGAGGTCGTGGGTTTGAGTCCCATCAGCTCCACCAGAATTTACCGGTCGGCCACGGCCGGTTTTTTAATTGTTTTTCATAATTTTTTCGCTTGAAACCGCCGCTCCTTGCTGATAAGATTTATTCCGCACACAGAGGACCGTCGGGGATATGGCGGAATGGTAGACGCTGAGGACTTAAAATCCTTTGGTTATTGCAACCGTGTGGGTTCGAGTCCCACTATCCCCACCAGAGAGAGTAAACGTGCGTATTATGGATGTGTAGCTCAGCTGGTTAGAGCGCTTCGTTCACATCGAAGAGGTCGTTGGTTCGAGTCCAATCACATCCACCACGAAATTATTTCTTTCAAAGAGGTTATTTTATGAAAAGTGTGTTATCCGACAAAGATAAAGAATTAATACGTGATTATTTACAATGTACGAAGAAGGATGTACATGATTTTTCACAGTTTTATAACGAAGAATATCTGGCGCGTGCAAAAAAGTTTTTTAAAACAATGGGTCGGATTAAATCAGGATTAAAAATTGCTGCATTTGGCGGCATGTTCACGTTAGTTTTGCTTTTTTATATACAGCGCGAACGTGATATTGAATCTGATGCGGTATATTCCGCCAAAAAGCGCGAAGTTGAACAAATTGAGCAAAATTTGGACGAAAAAAGGGCTCAGCTGCAGCATATTCGCGATTCCCTGTTGACTGTATATCGAAATGAAATGTCAAAAACAAGATAGAGTGTAAAGTATGAGAAAGAAAAGAACGAATATAAAAATAATGGAATATATTAAAGTGATGCAAAATGACAATCCTGTGCCGGTGAAGCAAACATTAGCTATGTGTGCGGGTGTAACATACTTTATTTGTATTGCTGTAAGTTATACATTGGTGGTGTACTTTTGTATAACTTACAGCAATTGCCAAGAAGAAAAGTTTAAAGCCGCAAGTCCACGTTATGAAGAGACAAAACGTGAATATGAACGGGCTAAACGGGAATATCAATATGTTCGGGATTCTATAGCGGTTGCGACGCGCAGGGTGCGCAGGCAAAAATCCGAATAATAAAATCCGCCATTTGGCGGATTTTATTATCGTAGTCCTTTGGCACGGCAACATGCGGATGCGGCAGCCTTCCAGTCAGAATATTTTGCGGACGGATTGCGCAAGTCCTGCCATGGTTGCCATCCGCTGCATTTCTTGTTTGGGCCGGTACCTGTACATTTTGCGTATCTGCGCAAAGAACATGTCTGGTTTGAAACTTTGCCCGTATCTGTGGTGCATTTTACAACGACGTTTTGGTTCTTCGCGTCATTTCGCCCTAATTCCTTGGACGACAGCAATTGATATGCAGATGCGCTGCCAACCGACGTAATTCCAATTAAAATTGCGAACAGTATTTTTTTCATAATGCGCCCCCTTTGTATGAATTATATATGAAAGTATAGAAAAATTCGTCGGCAAATACAATAGGGAAAATTGTATAATTATTCCGCCATGCCGGTACGCCATGGTTCATCATTCATAATCAGATAATATAGCGCCGCGTCTGGGGCGCCGGGATTGCGAATAACTGGACGTACCACAAAAATATCTATGTCGCACGGGTAATCATTTTCGGCGTCCTGTAATTCGGTCAAATCCTGGTAAAATTTGGCGGCCGTATCCATCGCCGACAGGTATGCCGCATCATCGTCCGCCGGGTCGGTTGAATTACCCATCCATAAAAACCACATTCCATGGTTAACGACATTTTCCTGGCCCTCTAAATCATCCGCCGACAGCAGCAGCAATGGCGCAAATTCAATGCCGCTGGTAAAATCACCGGTGCTGGTTTCTGTCCAATCATACATGTTACCCAAAAATTGTATGCCACCGTATATCAGACCACCGGCCTCTTCCATTTTTGCGATTTTTCCGGTGTTGCGCAGTGTCGCCTGAAACAGCCAATCGCGAATGCGTCCGGACTGCATCCCACTGCGCGCGATTTTTGCACCGCTGTTTATAGCTTTATTTCCGGTGTTTGCGGCCTTGAATGCGCGAAATCCACGGGTTACGATATTGCCGCGCCGCGCCAGTCGTATTCCATTTAACGCATGGCGATATTTGTTTATTTCACTAAAACTGTCGGTGGCACGTTTGTAATTGCGGACATTTTCATCGGTGCGTTCCAGTTCGCGCACTTTCGCTGACAGGTTTTTTACCTCTTCGGATTTGCGTGCGTATTGGGCGGCATCTTGTGCACGGTCTATTTTCTTTAATTCATTTGCGGCGCGTGTATATGATTGGGATGCGCGAACATAGTCGCGAACAGTGTCAATTTTACTTAATGTGCGAATTTGACTTGTCAGATTTTTTAATGTTCGTGCCGCGCGCGCAGATTTAGTTGCCCCCAGAACAACCGCGCCGCCGCCCATTGTTGCAACGGTTATTGCTACATCTGCGGCAATTTCCGCGTATGAAATCCATTGCAGATTAACGTCCCCTGCCACATAATAGTCGTTTGTATCGTCTGGAATATCCACCATATTGTGAACCGCGCGATTCAGTATCGTGCTATCAAGAGTCAGTGCACTATCGCCGGTGCAGCGCCCGTTTTCAGGGAACAATGTGTCTATATTATCGCGTATATAATCCAGTGAAATCGTATAGTTTTTTCCCGCCCCGATAAAGTTGTCTAGGGCACCACTTTGTACAACCATAATGGCATACCAGGCCGGATTCGTATTTGACCATTCGGCGTCATCATTTGCCCCACCAATGCGCGGACTGTGCGGCAGTGCGCCAACCGTACGCTTGTTGGCCAGGTTTAACCGTTGTTTGAAAATCTTTGGCTGTGTTTCATAGTTGATGTTGATTTCGCGGCCGCCGGGAAAATTGTGTTTTATCGGCAGGAATTTAATAGTCGCATCATCCGGCGCCGTGGCTATTTCTGGGCACGATAATACCGCCCGTAATGTATCAGGCGCGGCAAAAGTTTTATAAATCCATTCGCGGACATCAATTTCAGACGCGTCTTCGGAAATTGCAGCGGAATTTTTATATAGTGCGTTTGCAAACACACCTGTTGCGCATTGGGTTTCACTCGGTTGCACATCGGCCAGCGCGCCCAAGAGGCTCGAAAATAAAATGCAAATAAAGGCAACTGAAAATTTTCCGTACATCACATCATATCCCCGCATTGGGATATTATATTGTTTCGTTCGGTTTCAATTTTATATATCAGAACCGCATATGGGTCGTTCCCATTTATAACCTGTCCGTTCGGTGCAGTTATTGATGACGATGTCGGCACCCATCGCCAACATATGTTGTCAGCATCTGGGATATATTGGACAATTGAATTTTCCGGTGGCGGTGTGACGCCGGCGCAATATCTAACTACGCATTCCGGTTCCCATGCGTCATCAAGCCATAAGCCGTCCCACCACGATGCGGGGTTTTCATTGCCGCCCTGGCGACATTGACGCACCATTGGCGCAATTTTTTCTGGGGTGCTGCTTTCATTGCCACAGAACATATATCCGCCAATTTCAACATTTCGTTGCCCGCCGTTAAATAATGTATTGCAACATGTAAATAGTCCCGTCACCGGATCATGCAGACAGTCCGTTTCGGAAAATAACTGTGACCCACTGGCCAGGCCACCTATAACCGCACCGGCCGCCGCGCCAATTGCCGGACCAATTACCGGCACAACGTTTCCAATGACGGCACCGGTCGTTGCGCCACCACCGGCACCAGATGCAACATCCCACCATGAATGTTCTGTGTCGCCCGATGTTGCGTCATATACCATTGCCGCCCCACCAACCGCTGCAATTGCGTTGCCCGCCTTGCTTGCTGTGGACATACCCTTCCATTTTGTGGCGGTTTGGCTCGCGGCATTCCGCAGTCCAGATTTCCCGCCGGCTGCGGCGGTTACACCTGATGTTGCGGCACCTGTTGTCGCCGCATTTGCGCCCGTTGCGGCAACCGCCGGCACCGTTTGTGCGGCAGATTCGGACGCTTGATTATTCCCCATGGTGGTATTTAATTTGGCTTTGTATTCAGGGGTTAACTTTATATTTTTTCCAGTGTTTCCATCAACAAATGCGCGATCTGATATTCGTTGTGCCGGCGCAACACCAATATCATCACTGGTCAATGCGCACGCTGCATTGCACGTAATTAAACAACAGGCAAAGAAAATTGTGAAACTATGTATTTTTTTCATTTTATTGCCTAATATGTTCCCTGTAATTTGCAATTCTCAAGCGATGTCCCGGCCGCGCGGCATTTTTTCAATGTTGCTAAATCTGCCGTTAGCATGGCCAAACGTTCACGTTGTGATGCGCAATACGAATTTTGGGTGCGTTCACGTCGCGCTAAATAATCCTCGTAACTTTCAATATTTCCAAGTGGGACATACGCCTTGGCGTCTTTGTATGGTTCGAATCCCGCCTTTTCATTTTCCATCCGTTCGGTAAATGATAAATCCGAATATGTGGTTGGAAAATCGGCGCGAACCAGTTTTTCAGTGCCCGCGCCGTTTTGAGATTGTAATTGTTTAAGCTCTTCCTCGCGCCCTTTCATTTCCAGAAACCATGATTCGCCGTTCCATGTTGGGGCTTTGGGCGTATATGGATTTTTTATCTTGAATTCCGACTCATTTAATGACGGGTTAGTTGTTGTCGCTGTCGGAAAAGCCGTTGCATTTCCCGTCGGTGCCGCATTTGAATAATTTTGCACATAATCGTTGAACGCCTCGTCAATAAAGCCCGCACATGCCGTCGCGAAATTATGCCCCGGCAGGCGCGATAATTGCAGCATTATAGATGGGCGAATATCTGATAATGTAACACCCACACACCTGTTTCGTGTCGCGCATTCTGATGCGACCAGTGCAGAAACCGTCCGCTGACAGTCGCCGGTGTTCAAATCTGCGCCCTGGACATAAATGGGTTGCGGCATGCGTTGATTATATGGTCCGTTTGGATTCCAGAACGGGTTTGATGAATAATTTTGGACATTCTGAATTTGACCGTACTTGGAAAATGGCGTGCCAGCCGCCGGCGCCATTGTGGGGGTGGCCACCGCCGCCGCAATTAAAACGGCTGAAAAAATGATATTTTTCATTCTCATCTATGTCCCTGCTATTTTTATTATAACAAAAATAGCATTCCAATCAAAGATAAAATTCCACCACATATAAAGAATGGTGCGAACGGTATATATTTTTGTTTTTTTGCAATTCCCCAGACCATACCCGTTATACACGCTATCACCAGTGCCGCGGCCATTCCCGTCGTCCCTAGCCATACGCCGCCTGTCGCAATCAGTTTTATATCCCCCAGTCCAATGGGGGCCGCCGATTGTGCGCCGTGGCGGCGCATGTGCCAGTCAAATAAAAATCCGATGGCGGCCGATAGTGCATAGCCAGTTGCGGCGCCGATTGCGGCCGTTTGTGCATCCGTTGGCCACATTGGCATCCATGCGGCAAATACCATTCCAATCAGCAACAGCGGCCATAAATACGCGTCTGGAATTATGCGGCGGCGAAAGTCTGTAACGCAGATGCGCCACGCGCACCACATTGCCGTCGCGGCCAATATTATAACACATATGTTATAAATCATGTTTTCCCCCTTGCCTTTCGAATCGGAACTGTGCTACAATTATATATCATAATGTATAACAGGGGTTTTGTAAAATGAGTAAAGGTTGGGATAACGCAACATTGAAAAAACTAAAAGCATTAACTGGCAAGGGATTGTCGACATCAGAAATTGGAAAGCGCTTGGGCTTGTCCAAAAATGCGGTTGTTGGTAAATTAAACAGATTGGGTTGGAATCTAAAGGCGTCGGGCAGCGCACCGGCCACAAAAAAGACCGCACCTGCCCCAAAGAAAACCAAGACCGTTGCCGACACGCCTAAAAAAGCCGCCCCGGTAAAGGTTGCTGCGCCTAAAAAAGCTGCCGCCGCGCCAAAGGCAGCCGCAAAGAAAACGAATGTGCCGCCCAAGGCGTCCGTAAAAAAAACGGCGCCCGCGAAACCGGCGCCTACTGTGGCGGCGCCGAAAACATCCAAATCGTCGACAAAAAATCTGGCAATGCATCAACGTATTATCCAGCATTCACTGGAAATGGCCAACCTGAAACCGAACCAGTGCCGGTGGCCGATTGGCGATCCAGATTCGGAAAATTTCCATTTTTGCGGCGAAACAGTATTCGTTGGTAAACCATATTGTTATGAGCATTGCAAACAGGCATATCAATTTACGCAAAAAAAACAATAATTCTGGGGGAAGCTAATGCCGTCCGAGAGAGAGAATAATTTGCCAATTTTAACGCCGCGCGACTATGAAATTGCCGGCAATGCGTTTCGTGCATATTACGATGCGCGTCATAAATTGGCCTTTGTAATTGATTCTACGACATCCGCTGACAAGCCCAATGTTTTGCTGGTTCTAAACCCGGTGGGTGACCGTAAATGGGATGATGTGCTGGCCAATGATTTTGGTGTTGATTTAGAAACGGTGCGTCCGAAAAAGGACAATAAATATCAAAAATTAGATATAGAGTATTCCGGCCTTGCCATATATGATGATTTGATTGCAAGATTTGAATCTGGAAACGAAATTGACGATGCGTTGCTTGCGTTGGCGGAATTTAGAAATGCGTCTGTACGGCGCGCCGCCTCTGAACGTTTGGAAAGCGCGGAATTCATTGCCGCAAATACGCGCGAAACAATTGTAAAGGCCAATGAGGCCATTGGTGATCTGGAAACGAAAACACGCGAATTAAAAACAAAGCTGTCGCGTCAGCGCAAAGATGTTGGCCGTGAACCGACCAAGCAATCAGCGTCAAAGATTTTACGAACAGAGGCGCAGATAGATGCAACCAATGAAAAAATAAAGCGTACAAAAAAGCGTCTTGCAAATGCGCAGAAACGACTAGTTGCCGCAGAAGATGACGCACAGCGTGCGCGTGAGATTCTGGAACGCATTCCTGTTGCGGGGGGTGCGGCATCACATGATATTATGATAGCGCCCGCGAACGAAGTCGTTGTAACGCGTGATAATTTACCGGCGGAAATTGCGCCAAAATTTACAGAAATTATATCGTTTGACGCGCCCGTGGTGCCGGATGAACCAATAATAACATCAGAACAAAAGGCGGAAAATATGGCCGACGAAGAAGTAAAACCTTTATTTGACAAAGATCCAGAAATTTTGAATGAAGAGATAGCGTTCAAACCGATAGATTTTGATGTTTCGTCGGTTGAACCCGTGCCCCAGGCGCGCGCGGTTTCTGAACCTGCCCCGGTTGCTGTTCAAAATTCTTATGATGACACCCCGGCACCGGTACAACCGCTTTCATTTACGCCGCCGACTGAAAATAACAATGTTGTTAATAACGTGCAGCCTGCACCGATTAGTGTTGCACCGGTTCTTGATTCTATAACGGCGGTGGATGCTGGGCCTGAATCTGAAACTGTTGTAACAGAATTTATGCCGCGACCGGTTGTTGCACCGGAACCGGCGCCTGCACCAATGCCGGAAATTTCCCCAGCGCCGGCTACATCTGCTTTGCGTCCTGTTTCACCAATTACGGGTACAGCCCCGGCCACGGGGACAGTTGGTGCGCACACCAAACCCACACTGTTGTATTATATTATGCTTATTATGTTGATAATAATGTCGATATTCACACTGTGGCTGTATCAGAAATCGACTGGTGACAGCGCGCCTGACTTGGCGGCGTCAGTGGCATCTATGGCGCCAAAGGAACCGGCGGTTGCGCCAACACCAGACATTGCAGTGCCGGATACGGTGGTGGAAAATGTGGCACCAGATCCGTTTATTGTATCTGTGGCGGTTACAGAACCACAGGCCGACGAAATTATGCCAGAACCGACCCCGTCTGTTATGGTGGAACCTGTGGTTAATGACTTTGTGCCGGATGTACCTGCGGAACCGGTTGAATCTGTAGAAATTGAATCCACTGTGTCGGTACCGAATGAAATTCCGGAACCGGTCGTAACAACAATTGAACCAGTACCGGTTGCGGTGCCCATTGCCCCGGTTGTATCAGAACCCGTTGTGAACAAACCGGCATATGGCGTATCCAGTCCTGAAAAAATGTTTGTTTCGGCATCGGAATATAATGCGGCAAATAAGCCTGCCTCTGACGAAGCATCAGCCTGTGCAAACGGCGGTATGCCTGATATGTATGGATGCTGTCCGGGTGAAACATTTACCGATATGGGTGGTGGCACCGTTGCGTGTTGCGTAGATGGTGAATGTTTTGACCCTATGATATAAAATATCTTTACTTTTTGTTTCATCTATCCCCTTGTTAACAGGTATAAAGTTCGGGGGGATTTTTCTTGCGTGTTTTCTTATTTATATATATAATTTTTATGCCGTCGGGTTTTCTGATGGTGGGGTGTGAAGACCTCTATGGTAGCGTCGGAATTGTTATTTATGGCGCGTATTTTGCGCTGTTTTTATTCTTTCGACGAAAAACAAACTCCTGATCTTTGGTCAGGAGGGCTTGCGAAATATAAAAAATACGCAGCACAATTCTATCAATTGTCTTCAACCTCCTGACCACCGAATTTTTGGTGGTTTTCTTTGAAATCATTGGAGAAGTAAAAATGAAGCAAACAATGTTTGTAATTGGGGCGGTTATGATGCAGATGCTGCCTATGAATGGGGCTTTTGCGGCCAGATGTATGGAAATATCTCGAACTAATGATGGGGTCAGCTTAAATACTTTGGTGGGCAGTTATGTATCTGCTCCGTCATGTTGTTCTAATTATAGTTCAACGCCTACATTTTTCCTTTTGCCGGGGGTAAACAATCCAGCTTTATCTTCTGACTTGGCATTTTCACTATATGGTAGTGCGTATGTTGGATTTAAATCGTGCAATACATGTTCTGGTGCCGCGACAAGGAAAGCTATTGACATAACATATAAGGGTGCTACATGCAGTACTGGGATGTATGAATGTGTTGCGCCATCATGTTCAGACTGTTCAGATGGCAGTTGGACGGCAGGTAATACAGGTTATCAAAAAAAACAGGTTGCGTATTGTGTTTGCGGGGTATGTAAAAAAAACTATCAATATCGTTGCGCAGCTAATTATTACGGCAGTTCCACTAATGGTACATCAGGTTGCCGTGCATGTCCAAATGGCGGCAAATCCCAAGCCGGCAGCACATCAATAACAAGTTGTTATTTATCCACTGGAACTAGTGCCTCTGATGTGACTGGTTCTTATCAATATACCGGTAATTGTTATTACAAACAGTAATAAAACCGCCGCTGGGCGGTTTTTTATTGATAAAAAATTTATGAATGTTTCGTACATATTTTGTAATCAGGTTCTATTTTATGGAATTTTTCTTGCGTGTTTTTTCAAAATTATATATAATTTTTATGCTGACGGGCTTTCCGTTGGTGGGGTGTGAATACCTCTATGACAGCGCTAAAACATAATATTTATTTGGCATATATACTTATATGCAATTTTTATTGTTTTGGCGAAAAATAAACTCCTGACCCATGGTCAGGAGGGCTTGCGAAATATAAAAAATACGCAGCACAATTCTGTCAATTGTATTCAACCTCCTGACCACTAAAAATTTTGGTGGTTTTTTGTTTGATATTGTATGGAGAATTGGAGATGAAAAAAATTATAAGAATATATTTAATGCTTGTTTCTTTGGTGGTATTAGTCCCGCAAGATTCTATGGGTGAGCCGTGTAGTTTTTTTGAATGTCCGTCTGACATGCCTGCAAACTCATCTTACTATATGATTCCTAATTGTGCCGAGGCCACCTGGGCATGTGCCAAGACAATCAATGACACAAGTTATAAAACTTATAGTCAGAAAAATTTTGCATATGTAACATCTTGCACAAAGTGCAAGGGTAAAGGTACGCTTACCCCACGGGTTAGTTTAAGTAATACGTATTATGGCGATAAAACAAAAGTTTGCACTTATATTCTAAATTCATCTGATCAGACGAATATTGAAAATGCTGTGCGTGTATGTTCATGTCCGGCATGTACAAATTGCACCAGTGATGCATGGGTTGCGTTTGGCACGGGTTATGAAAAACAAATTTTTAGAACATGTGAATGTGGTGAATGTAAGGTTTCAACAAAATATCGTTGTGCGGCGGGATATTACGGTACATCAATCAATGGTGCATCCGGGTGTTCCAAATGTCCGGATAATGGTACATCTAACGCGGGGGCTACGCTAAAGACTGGTTGTTACCTTCCATCAGGAACTAATATAAACGATACGGTTGGGCAATACACATTAACCGAAAATTGTTCATATAAAAATTAATTAAAAACCGCCATTTGGCGGTTTTTAATTATTCTTTTTCAATAACCACGATTGCAGCGGAATAATCATCTTGGTCTGTTATAGACAGGTGAATACGAGCATCGCCACCGGCGCGTTCTTTTAATGCGGCCTTGGCGCCGCCGGCTATTAACAGTTCCGGACGACCCGCGTCGTTATGTACAACCGATACGTCGGAAAACGCAATGTCGTCACCAAATCCTGTTCCAAGTGCTTTTAAGCAAGCCTCGCGTGCGGCCCAGAAGTTTGCCAAATGTTTTTCCGCGTTCGCATTATCTGCATCGGCATATTCCAATTCTTTTTTTGTAAATATGCGCTGTTTTTTGAACGCGGACCAATCCAAGAAACGACCGCATTCAACCAAATCGATTCCAATGCCAATAATCATGAAATGCCCCCTGTATATTTGAATTTACATGCGCATACTAATAACTTTTTTCCGATTCGTGCAAGCATAAAATATGTGATTGATATTTATACCCAATTGACACCTTTGGCTTATACGGTTCAAACCGCACAGAAGCTTGTTTTTGCCAACGTCGCAGATGAACTTGCGCGCCACAGGTACTCTTTTGCACCCGCAATCCAAAAAAATAAACTGGCATAAGGCCGATTGAATTTTTTGGTCGGGGTGACAGGAATGTAATTCCCACCGCAAATGTTGCGGCGGGCCCCTTTCCGCTCGTAAGGCTCAAACTGCGTAAATACTTGTTTTCGCCAACTTTGCAGACGACCCTGCGTGTCGCAGGTTCTCTTCCGCACCCGAAATCCAAAAAATAAATCGGCACTTCGGCCGATTGAATTTTTTGGTCGGGGTGACAGGAATCGAACCTGCGACCCCTTGCACCCCATGCAAGTACTCTACCAGGCTGAGCTACACCCCGACATGTGGGCTAATATAGCTGATAATATTCAAAATTACAATTGTTTTTTATTTTGCGTGAACCATAACCCATGCAATAATTCCAATGCATAGCGCCACAACCAGAAACAGCAGTATATAGTGTGCAATTGTGAATGAATTTGTCTGTGGTGTTTTGTTTGCCATGGTTGATACCTCCTTATTAATTTTTCGGTTTTATTTTATCATACGGGATTTATGTAAAGTATGAATTTTTATTCCCAGAATAAATTGCAATTTTGTTTTTTTGGGTATAGAATAATGCGTATTAATTTACCGCGCACCCGCGTCTTATAAAAAAGGGAGATTGCCATGTTTGTCACAGAAAAATTAAAAACCTTCTCTTGGGTCAATGTTGGCAATCCTGATCATGCGGATTTTGAAAGACTGCAGACAGAATACAAAATTGACGAGGACACGATTTCCGACATTTTAGACCCCGACGAACAGCCACGGTTCGAGGTTGAAGACGATTACAAGGTTATAATTGTTCGTTTCCCCATAGTGAACCGGGAAACGGATACATTGTGGCACACAGAACCGCTGTCTATCATTTATTCGGGTGGTCGTGTTATTACCGTTTGCCGCAAGCGGTGCGATATTCTAGACAAGATAAAAAAGGATGAAAAAACCACACGTGAAGAATTTATTTTAAATATAATTTATTATATTGCGGAATCATATCTGCGGTTTTTGAAACAGTTAAACCGCCGTGTGTTGGAATCAAAAAAGGCGTTGCAGGAACGCATTCGCAAAAAAGAACTGATGGCGTTGCTAGAGGTTGAAAATAGTTACACACTTTACATGGCGGGAATAAAGGGCAATGTTGCGGTGTTGGATAAATTGGAAAAGGTGCGCGGATTTGTAAAGACTGACGAAGCCGCAGAACTGGCCGAAGATGCGCGTATTGAATTGTCCCAGGCCACCGAGGTTGTGACCAGTTACAGCAAAATGCTAAAATCCATCAAGGAAACATTTGAAAGTGTTATTAATATGGATTCAAACACGTATATTAATCGTTTGACAATGTGGAACATTATCTTGATGGCGCCGACGGTGATTGTTGGTTTTTATGGAATGAACATGAAACTGCCACTGGCGCAGTATGATAATACGGCGATTGTGATATTTGTGCTGATAATGGCATTGTTGGTTGGATATGCGATGTTTGGCGCGATGTGCAAACGCATTATATGATGCCCGTAAATGCGGCAATATACAACGGTATTAAAAATCCCCCGTTTTGGGGGATTGTTTTACGATTACTGGACGCGTTGCGCGTCACCTGTTGCCGCCAAATTAGCCCGCCGTTCAATTTTCTGTTTATGTTTTGTTATACGCGGGTCTTCGTCTGTTGTAACCCAATAAATACCATCCGCCCAGAAATCCAGACCAAACATAAATATCTTTATCAGAAAACTGTTCGGCATACGCAGTTTTCCATATTCAAACTTGCTTAACATACTGGATGGTATGCCCATATGCTGCGCCATTTGTTGACGCGACACACCCAATAGTTCACGCGCACGATACAGCAATAATGATGGCGGCAATTTCTTTGAAAATTTACCAATTGCCGCACGCTGCAATTGATATGCCCGCGGTGCGGTGTCGTCTGTCCGCTGGTTTAGTTTCATTGTCATTTTTATTCTCCATGTTTTTGGTTAATTAAAAAACAAAACCGTTTGGCAAAAACCAAACGGCTGGAGGTTAGAAACTACAATAGTATAGTCGTGCTTATTTATATATATCGCACGCCTCCAGCCAAACTGGAGTAAATGTTTCCTATTGTGGGTTTCTACACCCATGCGCCGGTTTCCCTTTGCAATGTGTATTATATCATAAAAAATGTCGGATGCAAATAATTACTGGATTGCCGCGCCGCAAACAAAAATCCCGCATTTCGCGGGATTGATTATTTTTCCATGGCCGCAAGTATGCGATTAAAGTTGTCGCCAACCTCGCCCGTCACATCAACATCGGAAAATTTAATTCCCGTCGCCCCGCGCAGCCATTCAATCGCCGGCATGGTCACGTTCCAGAATGTGTCCAGTCTGCGTCGTACAGCCGCCGCATCCGCGTCATCTGCGCGGCCGCCACCGGCATCAATACGTTTCTGTATACGAGCCAGCATTACTTCTTCTGGTACGTTTAGATAGATTACGTGAACGTTATATTTGTCTGCGAATGCATGAACCAGCCACTCGGCCTGTGCGGTTGTGCGCGGAAATCCGTCAATCAGCATGTCTTTGTCATCAGTTACTACGGATTCAACCAATTTGAACAGTTCCGCATCGGGTACCAATTCGCCGCGTGCGATGATTTTTGCAATTTCACTATCGCTGGGTAAAGAACGGAACATTGCGCCCGTTTCAATATAGTTATAATCACTCCGTTCACGCAGCATTTTTGAAAACGTGCCCTTGCCTACGCCTTGGCCGCCCATAAGAATTATCATATCTTTTTTCATGGTGGTTTAATTTCCCTTTGGTTGTTTTACAAATATGTATGGTAAAACTTTTTTTGCCATTGTCTATAATTTTAGCATAAAAAAATATTCCCGGCAAGTGTGCCGGGAATGCCATAATTCATATTTGTGAATTATTTTTTGCTGTTTTCAATCGCTGCGCCCAAGATGTCGCCCAATACAGAACCGCTATCGGCCTGGTTGGCGTATTCTTTGACCGCCTGCTTTTCCAGCGTCACCTGCAGTGCACGGATTGACAATTTGACCGTGTTACCTTCAACGGAAACAACAGACGCTTCAACCGTGTCGCCGACTTTGAACTTGTTCGTGTCCTGTTCGGATTTTTCACGGGACAAATCTGTGCGGCGGATGATGCCTTTTGCATCGCCCGGCAATGCCAGAATCAGTTCATCGGGTGTCACTTCGGAAACTGTACCGGAAACAACTGCGCCCTTTTTAACGGAAACATTGCTGCTGTCCGCGCCTTCGGTCAATTGTTTGATACCCAGTGTGACGCGTTCTTTTTCCGGATTGATGTCCAGAATTTTTGCTGTCACTTCCTGGCCACGGACGAACTTTTTCAGTTCTTCTTCGTCCAGTTTGTTCCATGACAGGTCGGAAATGTGAACCATACCGTCCAATTCCGGGGTCAGTGCAACGAACAGACCGAATTCGGTTGTGTTCTTAATCGGACCGGTGACTATATCGCCAACATTGTGTGTTTCGGCAAATTCTTTCCACGGATTCGGTTGCAGCTGTTTATAGCCCAGAGAAATACGACGTTTGTCCTGATCGATACCCAAAACAACAACGTTTACATCCTGACCGTTCTGCAGAACTTTGCTTGGGTGAATGTTCTTGTTTGTCCATGACAATTCGGACATATGAACCAAACCTTCGATGTTGTTGCCCAGGTCGATAAATGCGCCGTAATCGGTGATGGATGAAACCTTTCCCGATACCGTGTCGCCGACATTGAATGCACGTGATGCGGTATCCCACGGGTCATCTTCCAATTGTTTCGCACCCAGGGAAATACGGTGTGATTCCGGGTCAAACTGAATAACCTTGACCTTGATTTTTTCACCAACGTGAACCAATTCGCGCGGGTGATTTACGCGTTTCCAAGACAAGTCTGTCACGTGCAGCAAACCGTCAATACCGCCCAAATCAATAAATACGCCGTAATCGGTGATGTTTTTGACGGTACCTTCGATAACTGCGCCAAGTGTGATGTTCTTCATCGCTTCTTTCTGTGCGGCGGCGATGGAGTCAGACTGAATCGCGCGGCGGGAAACAATTGCATTTGTGCGCAATGCATCCATTTTCAATACGCGGAATTTGTCTTTCAGCCCAATCAGCGATTTTGCATCGCGAACCGGTTTGTGGTCAACCTGGCTTGACGGCATGAATGCGAATACGCCGCCCAGGTCAACGGTATAACCGCCGCGGACAACGTCGATAATCGTGCCTTCTGGGTCAATACCTTCTGCAACAGTTTTTTCCAGGTCTTTCCATGCTTTTTCAGCACGCGCCTTGGTATAGGACAGAACTGCCGTTCCTTCACGGGATTCATAGCGTTCTACAAACACGTCGATAATATCGCCAATGTTTGGCACAGATGCGCCGAATTCTTTTAACGGAACGCGGCCTTCGGATTTCAGACCCACGTCAACCATCGCGAAATCGCCGCGAATATCTTTGACTGTGCCCTTGGTTGCGTAACCCTGCAAAGTTTCCTGTTTGCCATAGTTTTCATCAAACATTTTGACAAAGTCTTCGCCGGATACGGGATTAAATAAATCTTTGGATAAATCTTTCATAGAAAAGTGTTCATACAAAGTTTGCCGTTTGAATTCAGATTTCAAAGGACTTGTGGGGTTAATCGGATTGAAATTGCGCCCACCCGCAAAATCACACAAATTATAGCGGCTATTATTTTGAAAATCAAGTTTTTTCAATAAAAATCCCGGCATCATTGGCCGGGATTTTTATTGTGCGTCGCATATTTAATCGCGGGCAATTATTCGGGCGCGTTCACCATATTCTGCGTCCAAGACATAAACTTTTTGTCCGACGGAAAATTTAACATCTGTTCCCTGGGTCAATGTAATTGCCTTGCCGGAGTTAAGTTTTACTATGTATTCATATCCGTTTTGCGCAGACAAGCCTTCCTGTGCCTTTGCGCCTAGCATGCTGCCCAGAACCGCGCCGCCAACCGCGCCAATTACATTTACCGCATTGTTGCCGCCAATCATGGAACCCGCGGCGCCGCCTGCAACACCGCCCGCAAGTGTACCCATGCCGCCGTTTTCTGTTGCGATGCGAACCGGGCGAACATTGATTATGGTGCCTTCGGCTACGGAATTTATTTGACCGGCGGCCGACGTTTCATATCGGTCGGTATTTAGATTTGCAGCGCACGCGGTAAGTGCCGCCGCCATAAATAGTGCTAGAATTTTTTTCATTTTAACTCCTTAACTCCTTGTTATATTTTTTAGTGTAGCGCCGGTTTATCTCTTTTGCAAGTTTGATACACAGGATTTTTTGGGTTGTGTTTAATTTTAGCATTGGATATAATAAAAACTGAACCCAAAGGGATATTGGGTTCGGGGTCGTCAAAAAGCCCATAATCGAAATGGCATGTGCATAACGCATGCCACATCCACAGTGCGTACGTTAAAACGCATTATTTTGCCCCGATTTATTCATGGCCGGGGAGCATGTGACTATATAACAGCGCGTTTGTCGCGTAAAGGTCACATGGGTCATTTTTTCGATTATGATTTTTTGAACTCCCCGGCCGCCATATCCTTGGCGGTTTTGCTTAAAATTTACATAGCAGAGGGAAAAATGTTTAAGAAATTTATAATTGTTTTTGTTTTGTGCTGTGGTATTGCATATGATGCGCTTGCAGTTCCTGGGTGCGACGGTTATTATGGAAATAAATGTCCGGCTGATGGGGGCATCGGTTCAGCTTGGAAAGATTATACTGTGGATATAAAATTGAACGAGGAAATGTGCGGTGTCCGTGCATATGATGATGCTACCGGGGTTAAATATATGTACGTGCCTGCCGATGATGTGTGCGTGTGTAATATCGCAGATGATCCGCATATAAGTTTCTACTGGGGGGCTGGATGTTTTTGTGATGATGGCTACTATCTTGCGGATTCAAATTCAACAGAATGTACTAAATGTCCGTCTGATTATCCGCTATCGACCGGTTTTCGACAGACCGGAGAGAATACCGGCTCTGCGGATAATTGGGGTGTTGATATGGATGCCTGCTATCGTAATTTTGTTGTGCATGGGCAAAATGTTTCATTGGATGTAATTGAATATTCTTATGGAACCCAATATATAAAGTCGGCCACATGTGCAAACGGTTATTATACAACGGAAAATTGGATTAATACCGAATATGATGAGTATTATGAAGACAACGATGGCAATGCAGGATACGCATGCAAACCGGTGGGCGAAGAATATTATTCCGTGGCAAATAATTCGCGTGAACAATGTCCGTCATATGTAAATATGTCCGGTGAAACGGTTCCCGGGCATACATCTGGTTTCGGCGATGGTGCGGCATCCATAACAGATTGCGCCATTGCAGAAAATGAAACATTCAGCGATGCAACGGGCACCTTTGTTTATGAAGGCGGATGTAAGTATTCGAAATAACCGTGCAAAATCAAATTTTATATAACAATCCCCCGCGCGAAACGGGGGATTATTATTTCATCGTGCGACATCACCGCGCAGTTTTTCGTGGCAGACATAGTTTTTTAATACAAAACCGCCGTCCGCCTGCCAATTTAGCATACCGTTCCAATTGTTGTCTGGAATTTCCACTGTTGGCGACTTGTATGGTTCGCGTGTCAATTGTTCCATTACCTGCGGCAGGTGATTTTTATATATGTGGGCATCATGAAATTCTCCCTTTAATATGCCGGGCTTTAATCCTGCCTCTTTGGCGTACAGTAGCAACAATAATGCATAACTTGCAATGTTAAACGGAATACCAAGGAACATGTCGCATGAACGCTGTGTCCATATCAGGTTTAATTTTCCGTCGCGCACAACTAATTGGTGCATAACGTGACATGGCGGTAGCGCCATTTTTGAAAATTCAACAGGATTCCATGCCGAAACTAAAATGCGTCTGTCGGTTGGATTATTTTTCAGTTTATCAATGGCATTGGCAACTTGATCAACACCTGGTTTGGATGGATTGAAATTATCAGTCGGATTTTTCTCAATGCGATTGATGTCCCATTCGTATTCACCCCCGAAATGCCGCCATTGAAATCCATAAATTGGTCCTAAATCGCGTTCCGTATCTGCAATGGCATTGTGTAATTGTGTTTGGGTTTCTTTTGATAATTTTTTATTTGCTACTGCCGCGTTATAACGTTGTTCAACCTTTATCGGATTTCCCCATTCATTCCATATTTTGCAATTGCGATTCTGTAACCATTTCTTATCCGTAATACCGCGTATAAAAAATTCCAGTTCAGTTGCAATGGTTTTCAGCCCCATTTTCTTGGTTGTAATCAATGGGAACCCGGTGGACATATCATGGACAAAGGTGGCGCCATGCCCTATGCCTATGTCGGGTATGCCGGTTCGATTCATGCGCAAATCGGACTTGGCTTCTACAATCTCTCTCAGGATATTCAAGTATGCTTTCATGGCTTTCTCCTGTTATTACAAAAGCATGCCGTGCGGCATGCTTTTGTTTGGTGTTATCGAACCTCGGCCTGTTTAAACAGTTCTTCTGGCTTTACGGCCTTTTCCTTTTGCTTGACATGTGTCAGCATTTCATCCAAAGCCTTACGCTCAAAGATCATGCCGCGCAACATCGACAGCGCATTTTGATTTTTGTTGTAAAATTCGAATACCTGTTTTGGATCAGGGTAACGCGCGGCCTCGGCCCAAACGGCCTGCTGCAGGTCGTCGCGGGAAACTTCCACCTTGTTCTGGGTTCCCCATTCTGCCAGAATCAGCCCCAGCTTAACACGGCGTTCGGCATCCTTGCGTTCTTTCTTTTCGTCCCATTTGTGGTCATCCGATTTGCAGTCACCGCCGCAATGTGCATGGTGAGCGTCATGTTCGGATTTAGCCATGTTCAGTTCCTGTTCAACCAATACTTCGGGCAAATCCATTTTTACCTTATCCGCCAGTATGTCCAGCAGTTCGTTGCGCATATCGCGTTTTGACGCCTCTTCATACTGTTCATTTATAATCTTGCGTATATGTTCACGCAGTGCATCAACTGATTCCTGACCGACGGTTTTTGCCAATTCGTCGTTCAGTTCCGGCAATTCATGCTTGCGCAGTTCATGAATTTCAACTTCGAACCGGGCATCCTTACCGGCCAGGTTTTCCGCATGATATGCGTCAGGAAATTTTACATTAACGTCAAATTTATCGCCAACTTTGTGTCCGATAATCTGGTCTTCGAATCCCGGAATAAATGCACCGGAACCCAGAATCAGGTGATGCTTTTTCGCCTCGCCGCCTTCAAATGCGTCTTTGCCGATAAATCCCTTGAAATCGATTACCGCAACGTCGCCGTTGGCGGCAATATAATCTGCGCCCTGCTTTACAGCGTTGCTGCGTGATTTGCGCAGGTTTTCCAATGATTTTTCAATTTCGCTTTCGTCCAGTTTGGTGGTCTTTTTTGTGACGGTGAATTTTTCCAAATCAATCGTCGGCAGTGTCGGCAGAATATCAAATTCCAATGAATATTCGGCATCTTTGCCAATTTCCCAACCGGCCAAATCAGCCTTTGGTGCCCCGGCCAGACGGATTTTCTTTTCCGAAGTGAAGTCGATTAAATCTTTATTCATCAATTTATCAATGGCTTCGCCATAGGCGGATGCACCGAATTTCTGACGCAGGACGTTCAATGGAATGTGACCCGCACGGAATCCCGGCATTTTCGCCGTTTTGCCGTATTCGGTCAGAATTTCGTCCGCCGCCGCCTGAATATCCGCTGCGGAAATCAAGCCGTTTACAGAATAATGCAAGTCTTTGATTTTTTCTTTTTTAAACATGTTTTTCCCCTAAAAAATATGAATTGCGGTGTGATTATACACGGTTTTTTTGTAAACGCAATATCAAACTTAACCTAAAATTATTTGTGTTGACAAAATGAGCAGTGTCGTGTAAAGTTTGGCGTGCAAATAAACCAAAAAGCAGGTATAAATATGAATAAGAAACTGGATAAAAAAACGTCCACATTTGATAAGCGCATGATGCGTCGTATAGAGGGTGTTTTCTGGGCTATCGCGTCTGATCCGGCGGTTCTGGTTGGTACGTTCTTGATTTCTATTGGAACTATTAGTGGTATTGCTTTAATTTCTAACAAGAACCAAAATGATGGCAATAAAAGTCGGCAATGTGTTCCGGTAAATCAGGCGAACGGTTTTAAACCTGTGGATTCGGCGCGGTTATCGTTGTTTAATGAAGCAACAGTCCGCGTACGTTAAGTTAAACCCCGCCAAACGGCGGGTTTTTTGTTGTGTTGATTTTTGGCACTAATAATGCACGCGTATGTCCCTGTGAAACGAAGCAAACCAGTAAATATTTGCAAATTATAAATTATATGCTATAATTCATACCGCAAAGGGAATCCCGGCGCATGGGTGTAGTAACCCAT
>CAMRSV010000006.1 GCA_947053455.1 uncultured Alphaproteobacteria bacterium | reverse complement strand
CAAAAATAAAATTGGCGCAAGGCCAATTTAATTTTTGGTGCGGGCGAAGGGAATCCCTCGTCCGTCGCACTTTGTGCGCCGTGACTGCGGGGAAACCGTGACGGCTCGATTGCACTTTGTTTATCTCGCCTACTTGTTTTCGAACCCTCTTTACCGGGTTCAATTCCGGTGCCACAATCCAAAAATAAAATTGGCGCAAGGCCAATTTAATTTTTGGTGCGGGCGAAGGGAATCGAACCCTCGTCTTCAGCTTGGGAAGCTGACGTGCTACCATTATACCACGCCCGCGGAACTTTGAACTTTCTAGTTCTCGCGATTTTATAACACATGTGGATAAAAGTCCAGCACAAAACGATGCATTAAATTTTTATTTGCTTTTTTTATCCTTTAGGCATACGGTGTTTTATTAGCCAATCAAAGGAGAAAGTTATGGCAAATGAAAATTTAAATCCGTTGGTCGCAGCCCAGCATCGCGTTAAGGTAGCGTGCGATAAACTGGGGCTAGAACCGGCGGTTTATGAAATCTTGAAAAATCCGCAGCGCATGTTCGAAGTGTCGATTCCGGTCAAGATGGATGATGGCACAACGCGTGTATTTACCGGGTTCCGTGCACAGCACAACACGGCCATCGGCCCGTCCAAGGGTGGTGTTCGTTTTCACCCGATGGTGACGCGCGACGAAGTGTGCGCCTTGTCTATATGGATGACGTTCAAATGTTCTGTCACCGGGATTCCGTACGGTGGCGGCAAAGGCGGTATTATCGTTGACCCAAAAGAATTGTCGGCGGGCGAACTGGAACGCCTGTGCCGCGGGTATGTTGACGCGATTTACCCGATTTTGGGTGAAAAGCGTGATGTCCCCGCCCCTGATGTCAACACCAATGGCCAGATTATGGCATGGATGATTGATGAATATATCAAATTGTCGGGCGAAGAGTCTTTTGGCACATTTACCGGAAAACCGGTTGAATTGGCCGGTTCCAAGGGGCGCACCAAGGCGACAGGCCTGGGCATTTCAATTGTTATAGCAGAGGCGCTGCGCGCGAGTGGCAAAGAAATGAGTGGCGCCCGCATTGCAATCCAGGGCTTTGGTAATGTCGGGTCGTTTACGGCAAAATGTTCGCATGACATGGGCGCAAAGATTGTCGCAATCGCCGAATGGAATACCATTTTGTTCAATGAAAACGGTTTGGATATTGACGCGCTGATGCAGTATAAATCGGATAACAAGGGCAGCATCAAGGATTTCCCCGGCGCGCGTGAAATTACGGCGGATGAATTCTGGGGATTGGATGTGGACGTTCTGTCGCCATGTGCAATGGAAAACACCATTAACAAGGATACTGCGCCGCTGATAAAAACCAACCTGATTGTAGAGGGGGCGAACGGCCCAACAACATTGGATGGCGAAGAAATCCTAAACGCACGCGGCGTGACAATTGTGCCGGATATTTTGGCGAACGCCGGTGGTGTCACCGTGTCGTATTTTGAATGGGTTCAGAATCGCTATGGCTACTACTGGTCGGAATCAGAGGTCGAACAGAAAGAGCATGTCGCCATGAAGGACGCATTCGACGCGATTTATAAAATCAAGACCGAATACAATGTCACCATGCGCGAAGCCGCATATATGCATTCTATCAAACGTGTCGCCGCAGCAATGAAATTGCGCGGCTGGTATTAAAGTCAAGTTGCGCAAATAAAAATCCCCCGAATGGGGGATTTTTTGTTAAGCATTGGCGTTGTTTGGCTTTTGGGTTTGTATTTTGACATTTTATACTCCATTTGTTTGGTTAAAAAACAAAACCGTCTGGAAAAACCAAACGGCTGGAGGTTAAGAACTATCAAAGTCAATAGTCCCACTTATTCAAATATATCGTGGGCCTCCAACCAATCGTGGAGTTTAATTTTATGTCTTTCGACAGACTTTGATGGGTTCTTACACCCATGCGCCGGTTTCCCTTTGCAATGTACATTGCATCATAAAAATTAACGGATGCAAATTAAATTAAAAACATGCAAAAATGTTTGACTTTTGCGAAATATTGGTGCATAATTTATTCGCAAATCCCAAAGATTGCCATCAAAATAACCCCAGATGCGTTGTGGCATTGGTACATCATCCGGCGAGTGTTCGCTCTTGATGTCGGTTTTCTTTGTGGATAAAAGTTTAATTAAAAAGGAGCAAAATAAAATGGCAACAGTTATTCGTTTGGCGCGTTTTGGTGCAAAAAAACGCCCGTATTACCACATCGTTGTTACGGATTCCCGTAATGCGCGCAATTCCGGTAACATTCTGGAAACGGTCGGCAAATACGATCCGATGCAGCCGAAAGATTCTGATAAGCGCGTCGTTTTGAAAATTGATGCGGTAAAGGCTTGGCTGACCAAGGGGGCAAAGGCATCCGATCGCGTGCACAAATTCTTGGCCAAGGCCGGTTTGGTTGCGGCAAAACCAGTGCCTGTTCAGACTAAAAAACATCTGCAGTCCGAAAAGACCCAGATGAAGATTAAGGACAAGGCTGACAAATTGGCAAAGATAGCCGAAGAAAAGGCCGCCGCAGAAGCCGCCGCCAAGGCAGCAGCAGAGGCCCCGGCCGAAGAAGCGGCGCCCGCCGCATCCGACACGCCGGCGGAAACGGTTGCAGAATAATTTTGCTTTTGTTCATGCCCGGGTTCGCCCGGGCATGGTGTTCTTTGGTAAACCATGAAGTATGAGAATAAAATCTTAATTGGAAAAATTGTTTCCCCCCAGGGCATCCGTGGCGAGATGCGTGTTCAAACGTACACTGCGTCGCCAATGGATTTTCAAAAGATAAATGTTGTGTCTGAACGTTTTTCAGACGGCGCATTTCATTTTGTGCGGCGCTTGAATCCAACATCTAGTGTGATTGTTGCGCGGGTTGACGGGATTGCCGACCGAAATGCGGCCGAAACTTTGCGTGGGGTGGATTTGTTTATTATGCGTGATGCCCTGCCCGAACTGCATGATGACGAATATTATCAGGCGGATTTGATTGGCTTTGATGTTTTGCGCGGTGGTGAAAAAATTGGGCGCATTGCATGTTTTCAGAATTTTGGCGCCGGTGATATAATTGAATTGGAAAATGGGGATATGCTGTCTTTTCATGGCGCCGTGGTTGATTTGGAAAATAAAATTGTAACGGTTAAATAAACGGGGACAATATGGCACAAATATATCATTTTACATTTATAAAGGAACCATTGATATCGGTTGAGTGCACAAAGACAAATCCAATGGAACGATGCCCATTGATTGATACGGTGCGTCAATCGGGCTGGGATTTCCGCTATTCAATTGAAAATGGCGAAATGAAAATGATGTTTGATGGATTTCGTTCGCCGGAACCGCAACTGGACAGACAAAATTTAATACAGATATGTACGCGGTGTGTGCATAATAATCATACACGTTGATAATCCAAGAAGATAGGTCATTTATTAGACATGCACTTTAACATATTGACCATTTTTCCAGAATTGTTTCCAGGTACCTTGGGTGCCGGGGTGGTTGGGCGTGCGTTGGCGCGTGGCATTTGGTCGTATGACGCGATAAACATTCGCGATTTTGCCATAAATAATTATGGCAGTGTTGATGATGAACAATTCGGTGGCGGTGCCGGTATGGTTATGCGCCCAGATGTTCTGGGGGCGGCGCTGGATTCCGTTAAAAAACCGGGGCGCATTATATATTTTTCGCCGCGTGGGCCACAGTTGAACCAAAAAATGGTTCGCGAATTTGCCGCGGATGCGGGTGCTGTGTACACCCTGCTTTGTGGCCGGTACGAAGGAATTGATCAGCGCGTAATCGAAGAATATGATATAATGGAATTGTCCATCGGGGACTATATACTGTCGGGGGGTGAAATTGCCGCCGAAGTTTTTATTGACAGTTGCGTTCGTGTGATGGATAATGTGCTGCATGGTGGCGCGGATGCCACCGCGAATGAAAGTTTCGAAATCGGGGGGCTGGAATGGCCGTTATACACCCGCCCGTCGGCATGGCGTGGACACAATGTCCCAGAAGTCCTGCTGTCCGGTCACCACGGCAATATCGAACGGTGGCGGAAACAACAATCGGATGACATAACAAAAGAACGTCGTCCGGATTTAATAAAGGAAAAGTAAAAATGAGCATTATTAAAAAAATCGAAGAAGCCCAAATTGCAAAATTAAAGGGCGAGAAAAAAATCCCGAACTTCAAGGCCGGTGATACATTGAAGGTGCACGTCAAGATTAAGGATGGCGACAAATTCCGTATCCAGATGTTTGAAGGTGTCGTAATCGCACGCGATGGCGGCATGGGCAATAATGCATCCTTTACGGTTCGCCGCGAATCATACGGTGTTGGTGTGGAACGTAAATTTCCGCTGTACAGCCCGGCGATTGAAAAAATTGAAAAAGTTCGTATCGGTAAGGTTCGTCGTGCGAAATTGTTCTTCCTGCGTGGATTGTCCGGCAAAAAAGCTCGTATCGTCGAAGACTTGGCTGCGGCATCTGCAGAAAAGAACGCGAACAAATAATATTTTATTGTTTGTAAAAAAGTCCCACTTTTGTGGGGCTTTTTATATTTGTGTAATTTATAAATTTGACTTTGTAGGATGTGCGCGCTAATATATTGAATATGAAAAAGTATATTGTGAAACTATTGATTGGCGGGGTATTTGCGCTTGTGTTTGCGAACGGCGCACATGCGTATATTGAACGCAATATGGCAACGGTTCGCATTATGAACAAGGCCGCGGGCAAGACGCAAACACTAACAATTCCGGTGGGACGAGCGGTGGAATTTGAAAAGCTGTCCATGACCGTACGTTCATGCAAGCAGACCGACCCGTTCCAGGCGGAAAATTATTTCATGTTTATAGAGGTCGCAAAATCCGGCGACGGTGATATTTTTTCCGGATGGATGAATAAAAATGAACCGGGTGATAACCCGTTGCAGGATGCCGATTATGACCTGTGGCTGGTTGGATGTGTGACCGGTGAAAATAAATAAAAAGAAGCGCCGCGTCGAAGATAGAAAAGTATGAAAAATCTTTGACTGATTGAAATAAATTTATAAAAAGGTAAAAAAGATGAATAATAAAAATTTGCATAAATATAATCCAAACTGGGAACAGGAAATAATGAAATCCATGCCGAGTCGTGAGGTAACGTTGCCGTATTTGGATGGATTTGTTTTGGGGGGCAATGATGGCCGCCTGTTAAATCCTGGCGACGAGTGGGGAACAGAAAATTTACCGTTGTGGATTTTCTTGGGCTTGGATGCGGCCGGTTATGCGTGGGATGCATGGACTAAAACTATTGATGGCTTGCCTGAGTATAAACCGTTTAATACGCTATATCGTGTTCATGCTAATAACATAACTGGGGTCTTTTCACCGGCAGAACGCAGACGTGATAGATGTTTTTACCCAAGCAAGATTGAAAAATTAATTGTTGATAAAGTTGTTCGCCATATTGAACCGCCGCAGTCTGTGCCAGATCACTCTAGTACAATGTTGCGCCGTGTTTGGGATGTGATTCAACAGAAAAAAATTGAAATAGCCAAAGAAAAGGGAAAGATAAAATGAAACACTTAAAAAAATTTTTATTGTTTTTTGTTGGTGTATGTGTGTTGATAATGGCTCTGGTGCTGTTCTTTTTTGCACAGCGCAGCAGTGATTTGGAATCTGCCACATTAAAAAATTGGCGTTCTGCATCATTGGAACGGCGTGTGGCCGCGGTGCGTGTTTTAACGGCATCTGAAAATGACACTGATTTGACAGTTGCATGTGTTGATAAAATGTCCACCCTGCCAGATTCTGGCGAAATGGCGATAAAGGATGCTGTTTCGCTTTGCTATACAGGGATTCAATTAAAAGAAAATTTGTAAAATCAAATGAGCCAGGAAAATATTATTCGTACCGATATGGGCGCTATGCGTGGTAACGGCGCGTCGGCGCATCCTGTTTTGTGTTTGGGAATTGAATCTTCGTGTGACGAAACCAGTGCCGCAATTGTTGATTCAAACCGAAATATATTGTCGCATATAATTTATTCACAAATTCCCGAACATCAAAAGTATGGTGGTGTGGTTCCCGAACTGGCGGCGCGTGCACATATACTGGCGATTGATGCGGTAATAAATCAGACGCTTGTCGCGGCCGGGAAAACAATAGCAGACATTGATGTCATTGCTGCAACCGCCGGGCCGGGGCTTATCGGCGGGGTGTTGGTTGGATGGATGGCCGCCACCGGTATTGCGCAATCAACGGGCAAGCCGCTGATTGCCGTGAATCATTTAGAGGGACACGCCCTGGTGCCGCGTTTGCATGCAGCGGCCGCAAACGGAACAGATGGTAATATATCGGTTGCGTTTCCGTACCTGTTAATGTTGGCGTCAGGTGGTCATTGCCAGATTTTACTGGTTCGCGGTGTTGGAAAATATGAATTAATCGGTCAGACACTGGATGACAGCGCCGGCGAAGCGTTTGACAAGGTTTCAAAAATGCTGAATCTGGGGTATCCGGGCGGCCCGGTGGTGGACAATCGTGCGAAATCGGGTAATCCGGCTGCATTCAAGTTTCCGCGGCCGCTGTGTGACAAACCGGGATGTGATTTTTCATTTAGTGGGATAAAAACCGCGGCTCGGACATTCTTGGAAAAAAATCCCGAACCCCATTCGGACGAATTTATAAATGATTTTTGCGCATCTTTCCAGGCATCCGTGGTTGATTGTATAATAAATCGACTGGGGAATGCGATGCGGGATGCGCGTGTTGTTAATGCTGCGCCAAAGACATTGGTGGTTGCTGGTGGGGTCGCAAAAAACAGTGCTATACGCGCGGCGATGGAAAAATTATCCGCAGCGCATGGTATGGTATTTGCTGCCCCGCCGATGAATCTGTGTACAGATAACGGGGCTATGATTGCGTGGGCTGGGCTTGAAAATTATGTCGTGGGTCGAATAGTCAAGGAACCTGTTGCGCCACGTCCGCGTTGGCCGTTGACCGAGTTATGAAATATACGGGGCAATGCCCCGTTTTTTATGCACAATAAAACTGTTCGTTTTTTTTGTTATGGGCGGCAAAATTGACTATCGGCAAAAAATGCGCTAAAATTACAAATAACAGGTTAAAAAATTATGCACAAAAAAAACGAACCTTTTGATATTTCGTCGGAACGCATAAAGACTTATGAAAATGCAACCGAAATGTTAATGCGGCGTGTTTCTGCAATAAAATTGCCGGATGATGCGAGCAATAAATTTGATATGTGCGACACGGTAAAAAAGTTCCGTGATGCATTCAAATTGCCACAGTTGCGTGCGACTGTGTTAGTGCCGCGGCATGAGGCATCACGTATTGCTATGGCAAATTTTTCCGCTGGTTTTTGCGGTATCGCAAGTTACGCATGGCATCATATGTTCCGTCTAAAATCGGGTGCGCCGATATGGCAAATGTATCATTATTCAAATATTGGGAATGGGCGCTGCTTGATGAATCATGTTTGGTTGAAAAACATTTATGACGGTTCGATTTTGGATTTAACATTTGACCAATCTATTGATTCGCATGGCATTTTTATAGAAATTCCGTATGAACTGGGCAAGCCTATTGATGGGAATTTTGCATTTAAGCGTGCGATAAAATTTGGAGAATATATAAACGTTGACCTGCAAAAAATCGCGTTTCAAAATGCGTTGCGCGTACAAAAGGATGGATTTGCTTATGGCCAGTAAATTAAAATCTTATGATGCGGCGACAAAGAAACTGATGCTTCAGGCACAGGATTTGGATGTATCGTGCGATGGGTCGTTTTCCCTGCCAGAGATGGTTTTCCTGCTGCGTGAATCTTTTAAATATAAATTGACATACAAGCGCGTATTCAATGAAATTTTACGAAATACATATGATCCTGCAACCGGCTTTTGCATAGTCAGCAGTTATTATATTTATTTGCATACAGGTGGCGATAAAATATGGCGCTTGGTGCATAATCCTGCGCACTGGTGGTTGGTTCATCGTCAAACTGGTAATGTTTTTGATATTACATATACACAGTTTAACGAACCGTTCCCATATGAAATCGGCACGGATGAAGTGCGGTTAAAAACAGACCCAGAATTTGTTAAAGTCTTGCGGGATAAGGCGCTTATTCTTGGGCGCAGTGCCGGGATGGAATAATTTATATATTGCAAAAATTGCAGTTTTTGATAGACTGGTTCACATGATAAACAAACCAGAACCATTTGTGCAGCCGGACATGATATTCAGTGTATCTGATGCGTCGGCACTGTTGAAAAATGTCGTGGAAACCGCGTTCGCGCGTATAAAAATACGTGGTGAATTATCACAGATAACACGTGCCGCATCTGGGCATATGTACATGACGATAAAGGATTCTGGTGCCGCAATTTCCGTTATAATATGGCGAGGAACTCCGGTGTCATTTCGCCTTGAAGAAGGTATGGAGGTTATCGTTACCGGACGCTTTACCACATATCCTGCGCGTAGCAATTATCAGATTATCGTTAGCGAAATTGAAATGGCGGGTATTGGTGCAATCCTAAAAATGCTAGAGGAACGGAAACAAAAACTTGCCGCAGAGGGATTGTTTGACGCATCGCGGAAAAAACCGTTGCCGAAATTGCCGGCGCGCATCGGTGTTGTAACCAGTCCAACCGGCGCCGCATTTCAAGATATTCAAAATCGTTTGCGCGAACGATTTCCGGTGCATGTGATTTTGTACCCTGCCACAGTCCAGGGTGCGACCGCCGCCGCAGAGGTGGCCGCCGGCATAGAATACTTTAACCGTGCGGATAATGTTGACGTGATAATTGTCGCGCGCGGTGGTGGCGCGTTGGAAGATTTGTTGCCCTTTTCCGAGGAAGTTGTTGTTCGTGCCGCCGCCGCTAGTCACATACCGCTTATATCCGGCGTTGGACACGAGCCGGATTGGATGCTGATTGATTTTGCGGCGGATTTTCGCGCGCCTACCCCAACCGGTGCAGCCGAGGCCGCAGTTCCGACAAAATTGTCCCTGATTCAGGATTTGGATAATCAGTGGCACAGATTGCTGGGTGCGCTTTCAGCACGTTTGACAACGGCGCATCAGAAAATGGATTCTGTATCATTAAAAAGCCCGCAACAAATGCTGATGGAACGTCAGCAACGTCTGGACGACATGTCGCGAACGCTGGGGATTATTGTAAATGGTCGCATGCAGGCGGCGCGCCAAAAAATGGATGCGGTTCCGTCCATGTCGGTAATGCTGGGAAATAAAATGCAGTCCTTGCGTCAAATGATTTCACATATCGGACAGATGCTGAATTCTTTGAGTTATAAGAGTGTCTTGTCGCGTGGATTCACAATTGCACGTGACGCATCTGGTAATGTAGTGTCGCATGTTGCCGACGCCCCACGTATATCATCGATTGAATTTGCAGATGGCATCGCCCAATTGTAATAAGTCTTGTTTTTTTACACTGATTATTTATAATAATTATGATTTTCTTAATCTCTGACCGCTATGTCAAATTGTGCTTTGTTAGCCAAAGGAAATAACAAAAAATGTCAAAAATATTTATACTAACTTCCGTCGCCGTGCTGTTTATAACGCCTACATGGGGTCTGTCAGTATCAGATATAAACAGCGGTACTTATTGGGTGAATCCTGAAGAGGCTGGATTTGATGATTGTTTGGACTTAAATTATGAAACAGGTGAATCTTATGGTAGTTATGTCCCCAGCTCGACATGTCGTTCTAATTGGAGTAAGTGGATAAAAGAACGCACGCAATACAGCAGCTTAACTGGAAACGGCAGTATTACATATTATTGGCCAATATTGAAAGTTGAATGCCCCATTAATGATGAAATTCATTGTGAAACTACTTATGATAGAACGAATTCAGAGGCCGCTATAACAGTATGCGCGTCGGGCTACTATGGCAATGGTAAGACATGTACGAAATGCCCAGCCAATGCCAGTTGCAGCGGTGAAGGCAACACGACGTTTACCTGTAACAGCGGATATTGTAACACCGGCACCGCGTGCGTTGCGCGGCCGGCTAATTCCACCTGTAGTGGCACAACATTCAAATGTAATGCCGGATATTACAAAAGTGGTTCTTTGTGTAAAAAATGCCCGAATGGCGGAACAAGTGTTGTGGGCGCAACGGCGCAATCGCAATGTTTTGTTCGCTCGGGTACGTCGCAAAGCGACATAATCGGAAGTTATCAGTACACTTTGAATTGTTATTATAATTAGATATAAAAATCCCAGTTTTCTGGGATTTTTATTTATGAATCAATGTTTTTGCGGTCGCCAGTGATTCCGGTGTTATTTTTTCTCCGCTGATTATTCTGGCAATTTCGTTTAGCCGGTCATTTCCGCTTATTTCCGTAACAGTTGTTGTTGTCACATTGTTTTTAACGGTTTTCAATATTTTGTAATGACGATCCGCGTAGCCGGCCACCTGGGCAGAATGTGTTATAACCAATGCTTGTGACCTGTTCGCCAATTTATTAAGGCGTAGCCCAACCGCACTGGCGGTGGCGCCGCTAATTCCGGTGTCAACCTCGTCAAAGACGAATGTATGTGCATTATCATTGCCGGCTAATACAACCCGCATGGCCAGCATCAGTCGAGCCAGTTCGCCGCCCGATGCCGATTTGTGCAATGGGGCAAACGGGGCACCGGGATTTGTTTTTATCATAAATAATATGTCGTCAGTACCATGCATTGATGGTGCGCCGGGATTATTGATAACGGCAAAGTCCGCCTGCCCCAGTTTTAGATCCGGCAATTCGGTCAGCAATGCCGTACGCATTGCATTTGCCGCCGTGTCGCGCGCCGCGGTCAATTGTTCTGCATATTGGTCAAATGCCGCGCGGTATTTTTTTACATCTGATTCTAATTTTTTTAATTCCGCATCAGAATTGTCAATTGCATTTAATTGTGCCGCCATCTTTTCATAAGTTTGCGGTAATTCATCCGGTGTTACGCGGTGTTTGCGTGCGGCGGCGCGAATGGCAAATAATCTTTCCTCTATCGCGTCCATGTCGTCCATGTCCGCATCGGGCGGCGTAAGTGTTCCTGCAACATCAGAAATAATCTCGGCCGCATCAAATAAACGTTCAATCTGGGTCGCGTATGGATTTGGGTCTGTTTTTATGCGCCCAAGTATGTGTGCAACGGCACATATTGCCGCATCAAGTGACTGTCCGCGTGGGGAAATTGCGTCGGCGGCCTCTGACAATATTGCGGCGTTCTTTTCCGCGTTCATCATTGCGGCGCGTCGGGCGGCTAATTCGCCCTCTTCGCCGGGTTGCGGATTCAATGCGCGCAATTCTGCAACATTATGTTCCAAAAATTCGCGTTCCGATGCCGCACGTTCCAGCATTTCACGCAGATTTTTAAGTTGCGTGTCGGCCGAATGATATGCGTTATAAGCATCCTTTACCGCGGCCAATAATTTGTCGTAATCACGCATGTGCATTCGGGCAAATTCGTCCAGGGCTGCCCTGTGTGTTGATGGATCCAGCAATGTGTGGTTTGCAAACTGACCGTGAATTTCAACAATTGCATCGCCAATTTGTTTTAGTGTTTTTACAGATACCGGCGTATCGTTAATCCAGGCGCGGCTTTTTCCATCGGCGCCCATTGTGCGTCGCAATATCAATGTACCATCACATTCTATGCCGTTATCGTCAAGAATACTTTTTACAGAATTTGGGCATTCGTTAAATTCCGCCACGACGGACGCACTGTCGCATCCGTGTCGCAGTAATCCCGTGTCCGAACGCGCCCCCAGCGCCATGGATAATGCGTCAAGCAGAATGCTTTTTCCGGCGCCGGTTTCACCGGTTAATATGTTTAGCCCAGCCCCAAATTCAAGATTTAGTCGTTCAATCAGTACGATATTTGAAATGCTTAATGATACTAACATGATGTGAATTATACCCGTTTTTGGGTGTATAGTTCAAGAATTTTTATGCTATATACGAACTTTATTGCACCTGTTCCAATTCCCAGTAATGCGTCCATAAAATATATGTGCGTATGGTGTAGCCCGGATATATTTTTGAAATAAGTGCACGGTATTCCCACAGTTGCTGTATATATTTCGTGCGCATCGCATCGCGTGATACGTCCGTTTTGTAATCCAATATGTCAATTATCTTGGCTTTATTATTTATACAAATTCTGTCGATACGCCGGCTGATGAACTTATTGTTTATATATCCGGCGACAGGGGCTTCGGTTCTTGAATTTGGACCAAAAAAATCCGCCGCCGCCCCACAGGATTTTATTCGCCGGATTAGTTCCAGGTCACCGTGGCAATTATCGCCATTAATGACAACTGCCTGCAACTTTGCATGCATTTTTCGTCCTGCATCGGTTGCGTATGCGATGTGATTTTCGGCGTTAATCAAATCATGCAGCGTTTGTGTCATCTGTTATCCTGATTGTGTCCTCGGTTATATTTGCATTGTCTATGGCAGACAAAACGCGCCACAGTTGTGTGTGCCATGCAATTTCAGGGGCGTTTTTGTATGGCGTGTGCCCATATATGTATAAACGGTCGCGCGCACGTGTCATCGCAACATAAAGCAGCCTGTAGTATTCGGCAATGTCATCCTGTTTTGCTGCATCAAGTGCGATTGTGCGGCGTGCACTCTCGGTTCCGCGCGGCGACCAAATCCATGCATTAGGAATGTTGTGTTCTTTGGCACGTTTTGCAATTGGTATTTCGTTTTCCGGTATCGGCAAAACCGCATCTGCGTCCGGCGTTCGAACAGTATCAATAAGGAAAATAACCGGTGCCTCCAACCCTTTGCTGCCGTGAACGGTGGCAATGCGGACGCCGGCGGTAGCATCCATGTCGCGTTTTATTTCACTTGCGCCTGTAATAAACCATTTTATAAAGTGGTATAATGTACCCGGCTGGGTTCTTTCATATGACAGGCAGATTGTTAAAAATTCCTCTAACGGGTCGATTATTTGTGTGCCAAGTGCAGCAATCATGTTTTCACGTACACCGTCATTGTTAAGCAAGTTTGAAAAGAACGAAAACGGCCCCATGTTTTTTGAGTTTGCGATTGTTTTGACCAAATGCGCAAATATTTCCGGGTGTGCATCACGCAAAATATCAAACACGGTTGTTTTGGTGGCGTCTGGCGCATTGTCTGTATGTACTTTATTCGCATTGTTTCGGGATTGACATAAATTATAAATATCTTGTTCTTTCAATCTATAGATTGGACTTTTTAATACACAACATAAACTATAATCGTCGGCGTTGTTCAAACAGAATCTGACCATGTTCATCATGTCCCGTACTGCCGGAAAATTGGGCAAAACAATTCGGTCACTGCCGGCAACGTCAATATTTCGCCGCTTTAATTCCGAAACCAACGGCGCAGCCATGGGGTGCCTCTTTTGTACAAGTACCATGATGTCCCGTGCCGAATATTGGCCCGATTCAATCAGTGATTTTATTTTATCGGCGATGTCGCGCACGTATTGTGTTATGTCGATATCAGTATCCTGTTTTGAAACCAACTTATGCATTTCAACCAATCCGCCACATTCTTTGCGGAAACATGCATGGCGGTTATTGTTAAATCCGGTCAATTGCATTGTTGTTTCGTCGCCAAAGAATTCATCAACAACACGTAAAATCGGTGACAGTGACCGGAAACTTTGTGTAAGTGGTACTTCGCGTATTGTGCGAAGATTTTGTTTTATATGGCGTGCAATATCTTCGCGTGATGCGGTAAATGCGGCGGGGTCTGCGCCCTGGAATCCATAAATAGACTGCTTGCTGTCACCCACTACAAACAGCGAGCGCGGCGAATCCATTGTGTCGCCGCCAACAAAAAAGTCACCGGCCAACATACGCATTATGTCCCATTGTGCGGGACTGGTGTCTTGTGCCTCGTCCACTAATATGTGTGACAGTGACATATCCAGTTGCGACAATACCCAGCCCATATTTTCAGGCGATGAAAATAGTCGCCGTGTATATAAAATAAGGTCTTCGAAATCCAACAGATTGCGTGCACGCTTCATATCCCGGTATGTTTTTGCAAACGCCGATGATAAATCAAATAATGCAACGGTGTCGTCAAAAACCTGCTTGTTTGCGTTATGCTGATTTATTTGGTATACGCGTTCCTGTTCATCTTCTAGAAAACTTTTCTTTTCTATTGCCTGGATTTTATTGCCATCGGCTTTTAGGTATGCAGTTTTATATTTTTCAAAATCTATAGTTTTATCAATGTACTGTTGTGTTAAGTTGATAATAGTGTCAAGATATTTTGCCGGCTTTTTTAGTGTATTTTGCTCATCCATAGCCATATTTACTATGTTTTTGAGTGTTTTTTCATCTTCTGATATATTCGGCGCGTTATCCAAGTTTAAAAAATACCATGTCGTATCAATGAAATAATTACGATACTTGTCATTATCTTCGATGTCAAAAAAGTATTTGTACTGTGAACTTAATATATCCATCAAATCGGTCAAATAAGTTTCTGAAATGCGCCCAACAATATGTGAAAAGGCGCTTGTTACACGTGCACCATCGGCCATATTTGACAGTGATGAGTTTATCAGTTTGGAAAACGCATCCTGCAGTAACATTCTTTGGTTTGCATCGGATATTAGCATCCATGATGGTGATACGCCGGCCTCTATCGGGAAACGGCGTAAAATTTCTTCACAGAAACCATGAATTGTTTTAATTTTTAGTAATTCCGGATTGTCGATATATTTAAAGAATATTTCGCGGGCATGTGCGGCGTCCGCACATGTGGCGGGTTGGTTTTCCGAAATTCCGCTTAACATCTCTATTAATTCATCGTCACTGGCCTGTACCCATGTGCGCAACGCCGCCAGAATACGGTTGCGCATTTCGCTGGCCCCTGCATTTGTATAAGTTAGGCACAATATCCCGGCGTGCGTAATGTCGCCGCGAAACAGTATACGCAGTAATCTTTGTACCAGAACGCTGGTTTTTCCGGTGCCGGCGTTTGCCTGAACCCAGACGTTTTCAGTCGGATTCGCGGCAATATCCTGTTCCTGTGAAAGAGTGCGCTTTTGTGCCATTTATACCCTTGCTTTATTATGTAAATTTTAGTATAAATCGAACAGGACTGCAAGGATTATACTCTGTTAAAATTCGGGGGATGGAAAGCATGATTGTCAATCAAATAGTTTTAATTGCCGGTATTGTTTGCATTATTGCGCTGCTGATGTGTGCGGCGGGGTTGTTTTTTGTGTCGCGTCGCTCGCAAAAAGTCATGGAATCTTTGTTACAATTGATGATGCGACCCGAACGGGCGCGCGTGAACGATGCGACGCGCGTGTTGCAAAATATAATGGCGGAAGAAATTGCAAAAATAGAATCCGGATTTGCGCGTATGTGTGACACATTGAATTGTCAAATTTCTGCGGCCAATGACTTGAAGCAGGAATTGACGGTTCAAAACGATAAACTGGTGGCGACCGCCGATGATGCGACCAAAAAATTATCCACGATGTCACAGCGTCTGGATAATACAATATCCGGGTTGCGCGGTATTGTGTCGTCGCCAGATTGGTCGGATGTTGAAACCATAACTGATAAATTTAGTGCGAATATCAATGAATTGTTAAGCAAAATTAACACAACGTCTTTGGATTCGACCGAACGTGTGTCAAAAATTCAATCGCAAATTGATGCGTGGGTTGCGCGTGGTCGCGAATTGTCACAAAATCTGGAATCGGAATTTGAGCGCAATACCCAACAAATGAATGACATGGGGGCGTCATCTGATGAAATGCGTGAAAAGTTATCTGCGTTATCTCAAACGTCGGTGACGGGGTTTGAAAACATAAAAACTGCCGCCGCAGATTATGAAGATGTTCTGGAAAAGAATAATAAGTCATTGGATTCCTATTTGGTTAAAATGGATAGTTTTAGTAAGCAGTCAAAAAAACAGCTAACCAGCCAGATGAATACTTTGACCAATACGGCCAATGTTGTCGGCGGTCAGGTGCGGCTTGCCGAATCATCCATTGAAAAACAGGTGCGCAAATTAACCGACGCGGTGGAAACACTGATGGCGTCCGCATCTGCAACCGAAGCGTCGGTTCGCGGCATATCGACAGAATTGGCGGCATTAACTAATCGGTTTGACGGTGAAATAAAGGAATTTGCCACCGGTGTAGTATCCGAGTTAAACACGGTTTCCGGTGTTGCTAACATCACATTAGAAAACACCAAAACCGCGGCCGGGGCGTTTTCTGATTCCGTGCGTGCAATGGCAACGGGGGTACGTGAAACGTTAATGGAAATGAACACGGCGCACACGCAGCTGTCGGGTCAATCAGAAAATCTGATAAAGCTGTCGGCACAGACCACCGAACAACTACAGCCGCTATCGCAGTTGATGGAAAAGTATTTTGCCGCTCTGCCCGATTTATCACAAAGTGCGGCCGCAACCGGCGAAAATCTGGACAAGATTGTGGCGTCTTTGAACGAGAAGATAAGTCTGATGAATACGACGGTGTCACAATCGACCACCACAATTTCCGAGTCTGCATTAAAGTTAGAGGATTTGGCCGGCACATCACGTCAACAGATGATAGATTTGATGTCGGACTATGCCAAGGCGGTGGAAACAATGCAAACCCTGAACAAGCAAATGATGGTTGCACGTGCGACGGCGCCTATGGACGCCATTGCGGTCGCACCTGTTATGGCCAAGGCATCCCTGCGCATCAGCAGTGCGGATTTCATTAAACAAAGTGAACGTATGTTTGACAAGATGCATGAACAGTCGCTGGATTTAACTCGCGCGATTGGTGCGGAAATTCCAGATGTTGTATGGAAGAAATATCATGCCGGCGACAAAACCATATTTTCCAAATGGCTGGCCAAAATGATGGCTGCGGCGGATAAAAAACAAATACGCGACCTGCTGAAATCTGATGCGGTTTTCCGTTCCCAGGCGACGCAGTTTGTGCGCAGTTTTGACAAGGTTTTGTCGGCTGCCCAAAATGCAGACAATGCGGATAAGTTGGGCGCAATGCTGATTAAGACTGACCTGGGTCAGGTTTATGTCACATTAAAGCCACATTTAGGATAAAATGATTAATATCATGGCAAACGATAAATTATTAAATATTGTAAATGCATCCGATTTGACCGATTGGTTCAAGGCGATTACGTGGGGTGATACGGTTGTCGCAATCAGATTTGCCGATATAAAACAGCGTGAATTCGTGGCGTCAAATGCAGACGCGGTGGCAAAAATGATGCGTCATGCGTATATTAAAAAGTTTATTCCGTTTTATATGAACGAACTGATTGGAACGGCGGCATTAACGGCACCGGGGGCCGGCGTTGAATTGTCCGATTGCGTACGCGCCGCCGCAAACGATGGGTTTGCGCCATATATATTTAATGCGGCGGCCGTGCCACCCGAATTTACGGCCAGAATAAAGAAGTTAAACGAGTTTTTGTTTGATGCCGCACGCGAATATATTGCGCGTCAAACCGCCGAAACGGGGGCTGAATTTAAATTTGACATTCAATATCTAACGCGGGAGTTTGCCGATTATCGCGCAACAATGAACCGTGCACGCTGGAATGCCAAATTCCCACCGCGGCAACATGTACCGGGTGGTAATATTTTGCAACAAATAAAAGATATGGATAATTCAAAATAAAAATCCCCCGAATGGGGGATTTTTATTTGTATTAAGCATTAGTATTGTGACGGGGCGGTTGAGGCGGCTGTGTTTTGTTATTTAGTTTTTTCGGGATATATTCGCCAACAACGGGTGGCGTTTCCAAATCCGTAAATCGCAACGGATATGGATAGAAAAAATCAAACCCGAACATAAACAGTTTTATCAGAATATGTGATGGCACAACCAGTTTATCGTATTCATATGCGTGCCATGTTCCAACGCCAACACCCATACGATATGCAACATATGTACGTGACAGCCCCAATGCTATCCGCGCCTGCTTTATCATATCACCAACGGTTTTGGTGGTGCCATATGTTGAACGAACAATTTTTTCACGAATTTGCCGTGATTTACTTTCTGTCATTTTATACTCCATTTGTTTGGTTAAAAAACAAAACCGTCTGGAAAAACCAAACGGCTGGAGGATGATAACTACCAACGATAGTGTCGCTTATTCAATATATTCACGACCCTCCAACCAATGGAGTTTTTGTGTTTAATGTCACTTCTGACACGTTGGATGGGTTATCATACCCATGCGCCGGTTTCCCTTTGCGATGTGCATTGTATCATAAAAATTAACGGATGCAAATAATTTACTGGATTGTTTCATTGTAAGCCATGATAGTGGTGTGGCAATTTTGTAAATTAAATAAGATTTAGAAAAAATCTGTCGGTTTTGTGTCCTATTTCCCGGTACGCATGTTATGCTTTATAACCATGTCATCAATAACCAGTTTCAGTTTTTCAAACACTTCATCAATTGTCATGCGTTCACCGTTCGGTTTCATTTCATCGACAATTGTCCATTTGTTTGGATTCATGGATGCGATTTTACGATATACCCGCGACACGTCATATAGTAATTGGAAATCACTTTCATGTATATCCGGGCGGCCGTTTTGATAGGCTTTTAGCCCCTGATTCCGCATTTGGTATGATATGCGCGGATCCAGGTACAGGTAGATGTTATAATCCGGACGAATTATGCCCATATGATTAAATTCTGTTTCTTCCATAAACTGGATTTTTTGCGCCCATTCGCGTTCGTCACATTTTGCAACGGAAAAAGAATTGCTGTACGTGTACCTATCCAGCACAACCCATTTCCCGTCATTTAACCATTTGTGGATTTTTGGCATGTGCGCTTGGCGGTCAAGTGCATATGGAAACATAGTAAATTCCGCCGGCAATTGCCGCGTTGGGCCGAATTTGCCGTTTAAGTAATCCTTGATAAAGCGCCCAAAGTATGAGTTATATTGTGGAAAATCAAGTGTTTCTGCGGCAATACCGCACCCACGCAGATATTCAACAATTTTCATTACCTGTGTGTGTTTGCCGGCCTTGTCGGCACCTTCAACCGCAATCAGTTTTCCTGTATTCATATTTTACCCCCGGTTATAAAGCGCGCCCGGAAACCCGGGCGGCGATAATTAATCATCCTCCAAGAAACTGCGCAGTTTGCGCGCACGCGTGGGATGTTTTAACTTGTTTAGCGCCTTTTGCTCTATCTGGCGGATACGTTCACGGGTAACGCCGATGTATTCGCCAACCTCCTCCAGGGTGCTGGTTTTGTTTGTTGACATACCAAATCTCTGGCGCAGGACGGTTTCCTCCTTGGGATCCAGTTCCGACAGGATTTGTGTCACTATTTTGCGCAGATTCTTTTGCGCGGCAGATACAAATGGGTTTTTCGCCGTTTCATCTGCAATAATTTCGATGCGCGAACTGTCGTCTTCGGTGCCGACCGGTGCCTCTAGCGAGATTGGTTTTAGATTCACCTTCATCGCCTTGTGAATCTTGTCCACCGGCAGATAGATGATTTTGGACAATTCCTCGGCGGTGGGCTGACGACCATATTTATGCATGAATTGACGCGATGCACGTTGAATTTTGTGAATGTTGTCAATCATGTGCACCGGAATGCGGATTGTGCGTGCCTGATCGGCAATGCTGCGCGATATGCCCTGCTGAATCCAGTTTGTCGCATAGGTCGAGAATTTGTTCCCCAGACGATAATCAAACTTATCAACTGCCTTCATTAGGCCTATGTTTCCATCCTGAACCAAGTCCGAGAAATCCAATCCCAAACCACGGTTGCTGGACTTTTTGGCAAATTTTATAACCAGACGCAGGTTAGCCTCTATCATTTCGCGCTTTGCGCGGGCAGCTTCGGTCTGGCCGCGGCGAACCAGTTCCACAACCTTTTTGTATTCTGCGGTAGGCTGCCCCGTTTCAAATGCGATTGCCGTAATATCCTCTTGGATTTTTTGGATATCTTTTTCGTGCTTTTTTGCAAAGTTTACCCACGCTTGGTTTTTGTGTTTCTGCAGTTTTTTTACCCAGTTACGGTTCAGTTCATTACCCGTATACTCGGCCAGAAACTCTTCGCGCTTAATCTTGTTGGCCATCGCCAGACGCAACAATTTACCTTCCAGCCCCATCAGCAATTGGTCACGCTTGGTCAACTGTTCCAGAATTTCTGCGTTTCTGTCATCGTTAAGGCGAATCTTGCTGACGTGTTCGAACAATTCCAGGCGCATTTTCGTGTATTTCTTTTCCAACGCTTCGTCCGGTTTGGCCGATGTCAGCAAATTTTCCAAACGCTTGGCCTGCAATTTTTGCATGCTGTTGAATATGCGTTTTATTTTCGCAAACAGTTCGGTAATCATCGGCATCAATGATTCTTCCATTACAGGAATTGGAACACCCGATGTTCCACGTGGTGTGTCTTCTTTTTTTATGCCGTCTTCTTCATCCGTATCTTCTTCGTCATCGTCTTCTTCTGCTTCGGCGGCAGATTCAGCCAAATCGTCCAAATCTTCGTCGTCCAATTCGTCGACGTGCTCTACCCCCTTGGATTTCAATGCCTCGGACAGCGCGGCCAACGATTTTTGTTCCGCGTCGGACGAATACATTACTTCTAGATTTACGATATAGCGCAGACGAATATCTTCGTTTAATAATTGCTGATACCAATCCAGCATTGCCTGAATTGTCATTGGGCTTTCGCACAGACCGTATACCATCAGCCTTGACGCCGCCTCGATGCGTTGGGCAATGGCAACCTCGCCGGCAGCGGTCAGTAACTGTACCGTACCGATTTGTTTCAGATATGACTGTACGGAATCCTGAACCCCCAGCACTAGGTTCCCTGTCTGGCTGCGCTCCAATTGCTTGGCATAGTGTTCATAGTCATCGTCGTTTACATCAACTTGTTCTGCGTCTGCGTTCAACAGGTTGCGGGTTTTGTCGCGCGGTTCATCGGAATCATCATCATAGTATTTTTCCATCGATTGGGCGAAATTGTCCGTTTCCAAAATTTCCAATCCCAAATCCTGTTGAAAGAAATCCAAAACTTCGGCCTGTTCTGATTCCGGAACCTCGTCCGCTTCGGTGGCGGTTGCAAAGTCCATCTGCGACATATAACCGACATCCATCGCCGTTGTTGCAAGTTTCTGTAAATTTTCCGGCAAAGACTCAATCAGGAGTTTTGTCGCCTCGTCCAGTTTTTTTGCCATAAATCAAACCCCGGGGTATAAAGTTTGTTAAATTATTTTTTTGCCTTTGCAATTGCTTCGTGCAGTGCGGATTCCGAAACCAGTCCAAGTACAATCGGGCTTTGGATTTGAATGATTGAATAAGACTTGTGCGTCTTGTTGCGAACGGATGCAACCGTCGGATTTGTGCTGCGCATCAGGCGTGCAATCTGGCCGTCGGACAATTCCGGATAATTTTTTATAATCCACAAAATGCCGCCCAGTCTGTTTTGGCGGTGCAGTTTCGGCGTATATCCGACACCCTTTTTGTTCTGTGCCTTTTGTGCGTTTACGATGTTTTCGCGCAGCGTCAGGCGTTTTGTAGAATCTGCCTCGCATTCTTCAATATCCTCGCGTGTAACCTGTCCGTTCAAGATTGGGTTCAAACCCTGAATCTTGTATGTTTCGGCATCGGCGATATTTTTTACCTCCAATTCATGCAGGCCGCAAAAATCTGCGATTTGTTCAAATGTCAATGCAGTGTTTTCAATCAACCAAAGCGCGGTGGATTTGGGCATATATGGGTAATTCATGAATATTCCTCTTGATTCTGGGGGAAAATATACATCAAAAGGCGCCCAAATTCAAGATATTTTTATAAAAATAACGCCCAGAATTTCCGGGCATTTTAGGCAGATGGCGCAAATTATGCCTTTTTAACGATTTTTACGCCGTCCTTTGTGTCGACAATTGACCAACCCGCCGCGTCAATTTGGGCGCGTATTTCGTCGGCGCGTGCCCAATCTTTTGCGGTCTTGGCCGCGGTGCGCGCATCCGCCAAGGTCTGAATTTCGGTGGGTACGGCCGCGTTTTCCAGTTCGCGTAATGCGTTTGCACGCGGTATGAATTGCAGTCCCAACAGGCGGTCAATAAATTCAAACAGTTTTATTTTTGTTGCGGCGTTGATGGTTGTGTCTTTTAACAATTCCTGAACCATGACCAATGCCTCGGCCGTTTTTAGGTTGTCCGACACCACACCCAATATTTTATCATGCCACGCGGTGTATTGTGCATCGTCAACTGCGCTGTCCGCCGCCGCATCAATTAAATCCGCCACGCGACGTACGATGTTTTTATATCCGTTTGATGCGGATTCCAACGCGTCCCATGAAAACGCTAGCTGTGACTGATAATGCCCCAGCAATAACATATATCGATATGCCATCGGGTCATAACCGCGGTTTTTCAATACAGTCAATGTTAAAAATTCCCCGGCGGATTTTGACATTTTATCGCCGCTTTTATCGACCAAGAATTCGGAATGTACCCAATAGTTCACCCATGGTTCGCCGGTAATTGGTTCTGATTGTGCGATTTCATTTGCGTGATGCACACGTGACAGGTCGATGCCCCCCGTATGAATGTCAAAGTGGTCACCCAGCAACGCCATGCTCATCGCGCTGCATTCCGCGTGCCAGCCCGGGAATCCCAGGCCCCAGGGGCTGTTCCATTCCATTTGGCGCTTTTTGTCACGCGGTGAAAATTTCCACAACGCAAAATCCGTTGGATTGCGTTTGGCGTCATTAAATTCAACACGCGCCCCCGCACGGTTGCCGGACAGCGCCCCGCCGGTTAATGCGCCGTATCCTGCAAACTTTGATGTGTCGTAATAAATTCCGTCATTTGGTATTTCGTAGGTATAACCCAGTTCTTCCAACTTTTTTACTAAATCAATTTGTTCTTTGATATAATCTGTTGCGCGTGGGCGGTGCGTTGGTTCCAATAAATTCATATCAAAACTATCGCGCAGAAATTCGTCTGTATAAAATTTTGCAATATCCCATACGGATTTGTTGTCACGGGCGGCGCCCTTTTCCATTTTGTCTTCGCCGGAATCGTCATCGTCACTGGTCAAATGGCCTACGTCAGTTATGTTCATTACATTTGTGACATCAAATCCGTTTTCAATAAACATTCTTTTCAACAAATCCGCCAACACGAAACTGCGCAGATTTCCAATGTGTGCAAAGTGATATACCGTAGGGCCGCACGAATAAAAACCGACATGCCCGGGGGTAATGGGCTTAAATTCTTCGACTTTACGGCTCATGGTGTTGAATAATTTTATTTGCATAACGGATTTCCCTTTGACTTTGTAAAATATTATCACAAATGCGGCCAATAAAGTCAAGTGCCCGGCAATACACAATATTTGTGTTAAATATTTAGATATAACAGATATAAGAAGGGAAAAATGAGCATACCCACTAAAGATTCTCGGCCAATATATTTTGTATGGCATGTAAGGTCAAATCATGAATTGTTTTATAGACAGTTATCATTAAAGCAACGGGTTGAATGGCGCGATAGACATTTATACAAGGCCGGCGAATTGATGATAGAGGTTGTGTATAAAGTACCCGTTTTAGGAACCAAGGGGGTAACATGTATCGACGAAGAGTTTGAAACCGTTGTGTTCAAATCATTTGATTTAGAATATGGATATAAATTTTATCGTCGTAAATTGGCCAGTTATAAAGCGCGTCTTGAAGCACGACATCAACGAATTTTAAGGGAAAATTGTGCATACTATGAACATTTGGCGCAAATGTTTCAAAAAAGTTATCAATAATCTGTCACACAGGCACGGTCTCTATTTCATGAACTGTCTTGTGTTTTATAGTAATCGTGCGTGACACAGGCAATACAAATAAAAAACATTGGGGAATAAAAAATGGCGGAGCGTATAGGACTCGAACCTATGGACCGACATAAACCGGTCACAGATTAGCAATCTGCTGCATTACCACTCTGCCAACGCTCCGCGTGGTTGCGTGGCTTATTATAAATGAACCCGCGCGTAAATGCAAGCGGGAAAATTATTTATTCAATAATTAAAATCCCGCCATTGGGCGGGATTTTCTTGTTCGTATGCAGACGATGTTTGATTAACGTTTGCTGAACTGTGTTGAACGACGTGCCTTTCGGAAACCGTAGTGTTTACGTTCTACAACACGGCTGTCGCGTGTCAGGAATCCCGCCGCCTTTAACGCTGCGCGCAATTCCGGTTCGGCCTTTTCCAAGGCTTTGGATATACCATGTTTAACGGCACCCGCCTGACCCGACAGACCACCGCCCATTACCATAACGTGAACGTCGTATGCACCTTCGCGTTTTGTAACACCAAACGGCTGTGCAATAATCATTTGTAGTACCGGACGACGGAAATATTCAGTCATCGGTGTGTCGTTGACGATGATGTTGCCCTTGCCCGGCATCAGATAAACACGTGCAACGGAATCCTTGCGCTTGCCGGTGGCGTATGTTGCGCCGGTCAGTTTTACAGATGCAACCGGAGCCTTTTTAACGGCGGCCTTTTTTGCCGGTGCCGCTTTTTTTGCGGTCGTTGTTTTTTTGGCTTCTGTCATTATTCGCCCCTTTTATTTTTACGGTTCAAGCCTGCGAAATCGATGACGACCGGTTTCTGGGCTTCGTGTTTGTGTTCTGCACCCGCATATACGTGCAGTTTTGTCAGTCTCTGGTTTGCCAAGGCAACCGCAGTGCGGCGACCCATCATGCGCTTTACCGCGTTGAAAACCAACTTTTCTGGTTTTTCATTGCGCATCTGACCCAATGTGCGTTCTTTCAAAGAACCTGTCCACAGCGAGTGCCAGAAGAACTTTGTCTTTTCCGCCTTGCGTCCGGACAATGCAACCTTGTCCGCGTTGATGATGATAACATGGTCACCGCAATCCATGTTCGGTGTCCAGGTTGGCTTATGCTTGCCACGCAGGATGTTCGCAGTATATGCCGCCAAACGACCCAGTGTGCAATCGGTTGCGTCAATCAGATACCATTTGGCGTCCAATTCGCATTTTTTTAACGATTTTGTCGCTGCCATTTTGTTTTTTCCTTGGTTTGTTTTTTATTAAAGCGTGCATATTATTACGGAACCCGGCAGAAAAGTCAAGAAAAATCCATATGGTAAAATAATACCGTATTTATTTTTGGCTTTCGCTTTTATCTTTATCGCGGTTTATAATCATGTTTCCAACCGCACCGCCGATAACGCCGACGCCGCCGACAATTGCGCCTGTTGTTGCCTTCTTTTTTGCCGCGCTTTTTTGTTCCGTGAACGTGGCGGCATCAGTACTGTCCTTGTCCATCAGGGCCCGTGATACGGATGTGTACGCCCCACCCGTTCGGCCCAGGCTTTCATTGTCGTACAATCCGGAATTTGCCGCGTCCAATACTAATTCAGATTCTATTCCCGGCGCCATGTCTAATGCAGCCTTTGCCTCTTGTATGCGTTTGGCCAAATTTATATATTCCGCTTTTTGTTGCGTCAGCGTATTTCCACCGGGCAGTTCTATTTTTTCCGTGCCGCCGCGAATATTGCGCCCCACACCGAAATCGCATCGAAATGTTTCAATATATGCGCGCATGTCGGATTCAGCGGCCGCATCGGCCTGTTGTTCGGCACGCCCCTGCATTAGCATTTGACCGCCGATGCCCGCGGCGCCAATCGCCAACGCCCCCAGCAGCCTGTTCCCCAGTGATTGTTCCCGCGCCTTGGCGCGTTCATATTGTTTTTGCAATGCCACGTATTCGGTCGCATCGGATAGAAAATAGAAAAATTCCTTGTCGGACTGGTCGTCGATATTTTTTGCGCGTTCGGTTAAATCGTGTTCACGACGATGTAATTCTTGTTCGCTTATGTCGGACGTTTCGGTCACCTGAATTGTTTGAATGGTATTTGTGTTTTCCAACAGTATATTTTGCAGGTTTTTCCAGATTAAACTCGGGGTGACTGCTAATTCGTTGCCATATCGCGTGTCCTTAAAACTGTCGCGACCGCGGCTGACGATGCCGTATATGGTGTTATTTGCAAAATATGGACCGCCGGAATTTCCCTGCATTGCATCACAGTCACTGCTGATTATTTTATCCTTTGAATCTATTTCTATAAGTTTGCAGTCTATATGTGCCTTCAGTTTATACTCCAGGGTGCAATCATCGGGATTGGCACCCGTTAGGCATTGTGTTGTTTCATCTGTCCAATCAATAAGCGGTGGTATTCCGTTCGCCTTGGTATCTTGCACGCTTGGCACTATCAGGTTCAAAAAGTTGGTTTTAGATAGGCCGTGTTGTTTTGCGTTTTTCTTAAAAATTTGTTTTAGTTTTTTTATTTCGTTGTCTTTTAGTATTCGCATATAGCCGAAGCCGGCATTGGTGACGGTCAATATCTTGGATTGGCTGGATACCGTGAACGCGTTATTGCTGAAAAAATTCGTATCCTTGACACGTAGCAAGGCCCAGTCGTCGGATGCAAAGTCATGACCGTATTTTTCCAGTTTAATTTGTGTTTTTCGCCCGTCGTGCAGTTTTATTGTGAACAATTCACCAATATGCTTGTTGTTGTCAAAGTCTGTGTCTTTTGTAATGCAGTGACGCGCAGTTAGAATTATATCTTTTGCAACATATTGGGCGGTACAGGTGCCATATTCTCGTGTAAAAAAATACACAATTTGATTATATGGATAAGAATTCCAATCAACATATTTTCGTTCATCAATTGAACCGACGCCACCGTGGGCGGTTATGCAATGGGTGGCAAACAGTATGGCCAATAAGTATTTATAAAACATTTTTTCTCCTATAAAAAACCACCTAAAAATTCAGGTGGCAGGAGGTTCGAAACTATCCATTGTGAAATAGCGTCGGTTATTTTATATTCACCGACCCTCCTGCACTTTGCAGGAGATTTTTTGCCAGTACCCCGGCAACACAATGGTGGGTTTCGACGCCCCGATGCGACAACTCATCGCATCGGTTTTATTTTATATTAAAACAGATTTTCGGGCAAGAATAAAAATACCGCCCGTTTGGGCGGCAATGTTATTTATTTAAGCCGAATTTACATTTCATCCGGCACGACAAGACCCATCTGGTCAATTGCACGTGTCAATGTATCGCGCGCAATTCGTGCGATATGCAAACGTTGTACCCGGGTCGCGTCGGCCACATCATCACGCAAAATCGGGCAATTGTGATAAAATGTGTTAACCAATTGGCATAAATCATATGCATAGTTTGCAATCAAGTCTGTTGCCCGGTTGTCGAACGCGGTTTGTACTGTACGTTCGAAATCCAGTACCTCAATCAGCAGATTTCGTTCATCCGTTGTCATTTCGCCCATTTTGGCGGTGGCTGCGTCACCTGCTTTCCTTAAAATGCTGTTCAAACGCACGGCGGTGTACAGAATATATGGGCCGGTGCGTCCTTCGAAACTGGTTATCTGATTTGGGTCAAATATATAATCCGCGCGAACGTCGTGCAGCAAATCGTTGAATTTTACCGCCGCCAGTGCGATTGCCGCAATTGTATCATCCGGCAATGTTTTTCCTGCCGCGGCCACACGTTCGCGTACTGCGTCCGTTGCTGTATCTAAAATATCTAGTAATTCTGCCACGCCGCCGTCACGGGTTTTAAATGGCTTGCCATCGGCGCCGGTCAATGCGCCAAAACCCGTATGAAACAGTTCCGCATTTGTAATATCGGCCAATTTTGCGGCGCGAAACACTTGGTTAAAGTGCAGATTCTGGCGCGAGTCTGTAAAATAGCCAATGATATCCGGTTTGTCGGTCTTGGCGCGGTAATATATCGCAGACAAGTCTGCTGCGGCGTATGTCTGGGTATCGCTGCTGGTTCGAAACATTAGTGGTGGCATCGGCGCCGTGTCATCATCGCGTTTGACATTTACAATCATTGCCCCGTCTGATTCAACCAGCAGTTTTTTTGATTCCAGTATTTTTTGCGTATCGGCCACATATTCGGCCACGCCGCGTTCGCCCATTGTTGCATCAAACGGCAGAACGTTCAAACGGTGCAGCACTTCGTCCATTTGCGCCAGTGATATTTTCATAAACGCGTCATATATTTCGCGATATTTTGCATCGCCCGCCTGCAGACCGGCTGTCACTTCTTTTGCGTGTTGCAGCCATGCATCGTCCTCCTTGGCACGGGCGGTGGATGCTGGATATATTTTATTCAATTCAGCCGCACTTTCCGGCATGCCGTTTTCCAGAATCCATGCGATTATAAGCCCCATCGGCCGTCCCCAGTCGCCGATATGATTGTAACTTTTTGTTTTGTGCCCCAATGATTTTGCAATGCGGTTGAATGTATCACCAACAATAGTCGTGCGCAGGTGCCCGATATGCAGCGCTTTGCCCACATTATATCCGCCATAGTCTAAATCGATTTTTTTTGCGTTGGACGTGTTGGTATCAACTTTCGCGCCGGCTGCGTCCCAGATAAAGTCGTCGCGCAACTTTATGTTAATAAACCCAGGACCCGCAACGGATGTTTCGGCTACAAATGGCAGTTCTGCGATTTTTTCAGCAATATCTCCTGCCAATTCGCGTGGATTTTTGCCAACTGATTTTGCCATAACCATGGCGGCGTTTGTTGCAAAATCGCCAAAATCTCGGTTGCGTGGAACCTCTAGATTGACGGCCGCGCCCAGTTTTTTATTTATTGATTCAGATACATGCTTATACAAATTCATTTTTGATACCCATCCGTTTAAATTTATTATACTGGTAATACTATTCTGACGCGCAGACCGCCCATATCGCTGTTTTCCAGGAACATTTGTCCACCGTGGTTTTCAATTGCCGTCTGCGCAATCGACAGCCCCAGCCCAGTTCCGCCGGTTTTTGCGCCACGCGCCGAATCTAATCTTACAAATGGTCGCATTGCGTCGCGTTTTTTATCGTCTGGAATTCCAGGGCCGTCATCTTCAATGATGACCTCAACCTGTTCTGCGGTATCAATTTCCGTTATGCGTATTTTCTTTTTGGCATAGCGTGCCGCATTTTCAATTATGTTTCCAAACGCCCGTGCCAGCGCCATTGGTCGTGCATAAAACTGTGCGGGGGCATCTGGGAAAATCGTTTCAATTTTCTTGTCTGGCGCCGCGTCGCGTGCAATGCGTATCAGCATGGCCGGTAATTCAACGCTTTGTTCAATTTCAGGCATTTCACCACGTGCGAACGATAAATATCCGTTTACCATTTCCGACATCCGGTCGATATCGCGCAGCAGTTCTTTTTGGGTCGCTGCACCTGTTTCCACCGCCAGACGCATCCGGGTTAGCGGCGCCTTTAAATCATGGCTGACCGCGTTTAACATGTCAGTACGGGTGCGGTTGTATCTGTTCAGGCGTTCCTTCATTGTGATCATAGCCGTGGCAGCTTCGCGTATTTCTTTGGAACCGGTCGGTTCAAAGCCCGGTGCATCCAGACCGCGCCCGAATTGATTGGCAGCCTTGGCGATGCGTCGAATACTGCGCGAGTGCAAAATTATAAATGGTGCGATTAAAATCGACACGATTAAAATTGAACCCACCAACCACATCAAGAACAATTCCGTACTGGTTGAATAAATACGTGACAGTGATGTTGCAAATGTTGCGATGCGGCCGTCCTTGGTTGGAACATCAACAAATACCAGATGCTTGCCGCGGTCAATATATATTTGTGCGGAACGTTGCAAGCGGTGGGACAGCTCTCTGGCCAACATTCCGGCCTCGTGCGCCTTGTTATCATTATGTTTCGGTCGGTTCAGGCGTTCATTTATTGTCACGTTTATTCCGGTTGCCTGTCCCATATCCAGCATGGCGTCCGCGTCACCGTTGTCCATGAAATTTGTCATTGTGACAATTTCCCCGGCCATTGTTCGTGCCAAAGTTGCATGAACGCGTTTCCAGTGATTCCCAAAGAACACATTTGCGATGATAACCTGCGTTATAATCAGCGGAACTAGTACCATCAATATTGTTCGCCATAAAAATTTTCGTGGAATCAGTCTCATTTTGTTACATCCTTTTGTTGTGTGCGCGGACTTAAATCAACCAATTTATATCCTTGCCCCCGGATTGTTATAATATCCATACTGGATAATACAACATTTAATTTGTTGCGCAAGCGTTTTGCAACCATTGGTGTACTGGGCGCAATATTGCCGACCGGCATCGTCAGTTTTTGCAGCAGTTTTTTTTCTTCGCCCGATAACCCCAGTGCCCGCGGCGCGCCGCCGTTTATCACAAAAAATTCGTCGTCGGTAAAAATCAGACCCGCCGGCATTGGTGCATGGTTTATAACGCGTTTTTGTATAATTTTTTCTAAACGCAAAACCAATTCGCGCAATTGAAACGGTTTTGATAAATAATCATCCGCCCCACCCGACAATCCATCTATGGCATTTTCCGGCCCCGTCATTGCGGTTAGCATTATTACAGGCGTCGCATTACCGTTCGCGCGTAACTGCTTTAAAAACGTTAAGCCATCAGTTCCAACCATCATGCGGTCTAGAACAATTGCATCAACAGATATTCGCGTTAAAATTTGTTGCGCCGCATCGGCACCATCTGCGGTTATGGTATCAAATCCTTCGGCGCGCAACCCGGTTGCCAACGCTGTGCGCAACATATCGTCATCATCAACAATCAATACAATTTTATTCATTTAGTTCCATTAAAAATTCCAAGGCCGAACCTTGGAATTTTATTTTTATTTCTTCAGTGGTTCAACCGCATATTCGCCGGGCTGGATTGTTCGCGTTGCGCCGCCCATGCGTGTGCCGGTGTCTATAATTGTTTCGTCTACGGAGGCACGGAATTTCATTCCATTCGTGGTAAATTCCGTTTTGAACAGCGCATATCCCGTTCCGCCGCCGGTTGTTGGTCCCTGCATCCCCAGGGAATAGTAGCCACCCAATATACCGTAATCTAAATCAATGTAATCAATGCTGACCAAAAGTGACACGTTGCTTAAACCGTCGCTGGTCATGTTGCATGTAAATTCGCGGTTTGACAATGTTGCCTGGGAATTTATCGGAACCATGATATCCATAACGGTCGGTTCGCACTTTCTGTCAATCCCATTTACCAGAAATTCGTATGTCATTCCAACCGTCGCCTTGGACAGCCCTGTTGAAACATTTACCTGTGAAATGGTTGCCTTGGGTATTTTTATTAGTGCATTGGCAACACCGGCACGTACCGGGAACGAAATGCCCGATTGCAGGCAGTCACGTGAAAACGGGTCTGCTTCGCATATATACAGTCGCGAGTGTGCATTCATCATGAACATGTTTGCCAGGCTGTTAAACAGGAATGTGCGCGTAATGCGGTCGTTCAGGCGTGTGCATCCGAAATTGCGGCAAATAATCATCGGTCGGTCGGCAAATATTACGCCGGGGTGGCGTGCCTGCTCTGCGTCACGGGCAGCAATTATGTTCTGGTCATAGTCCAGACTGTCCGCGCGTTCCATAAATTCTGTTTCCGGAATAAAATTCGGGTCGTCCGGATATGCATAATATGACTGCACCGGCGTTTCGGTATATATGGTTTGAAAATCTTCAACCACTATGTTTTCATTCGCCGCATAGGCGGGAATGGCGCATAAAACCGCGAAAACAGCCATAGAAATAAATTTAGCCATGTCTTGCCTTTCTGTATACTTTCTTAAATCTTAACCCATTTTCGCATATCGTGTCAAAACAAAAATATTTTTATTGAAAATTGTATTTCGTTTGTTCTATAAGTATTACATAAAAGAGATTAATGATTCAAGGAAAGGCTTATTAACATGGTTGATATTATAATTACGGGTGAATCTGGAAAATTGCATGCAGTATATCATAAATCAGCCACTCCTGCGGCACCATTGGCGGTGGTGCTGTCTGGAAATCCGCGGCAAAAGTATCATATGAACGACCGGGTGTCGTATGCAATGTTTCGCGCGTTTATGGACATTGGTTTTTCTGTTGTCCGTTTTAATTATCGCGGGGTAAATGATTCCGAAGGTGCGGTTGGCACCACGGCGGATAACATGCTGGATATTGCCACCGTAATTGATTGGATTCAAAACCATAACGAAGACAGTGATAAAATTTGGCTTGCCGGGCACCAGTTGGGTGCATGGTATGTACTGCAGGCGATGATGCGCCGACCCGAGGTTTCGGGATTTGCCCTGGTTTCGCCCGACCCGTCAATATCTGATTTTGCGTTTTTGTCACCCCGGCCGAACCGCGGATTATTACTGCAGGGGGCAGCCGAATCTGATGATGCAAAGACATTTGCCGCACACATGACCCAGATTTTGAAAAAACAGGCACAGATAGATTTGGAAACAATTCGGGTAAAAAATGCGGACTCCGCGTACAGCACTCCGCCCGACCTGCGCCAGATGTACAATGATTTGAAGGCCTATGTTGGCCGCGAAAATGCCGAGGATAAGTTACTCTGATGAATACAAACGACAGGTTTTTTGACCCGAACATCCCGGATGACATTGCGGCATCCATCCGTCCACGGGCGTTAATGGATTTTATCGGGCACGATAGTTTGAAACAAAATCTTTCCGTATTTATTTCCGGCGCCAAGTCACGAGCCGAGGCGATGGATCACGTTTTGTTATACGGGCCGCCGGGGTTGGGAAAAACGACACTGGCGCACATCGTCGCAAATGAATTGGGGACGAATTTCCGCGCTACGGCGGCGCCCATGTTGACCAAGCAAGGCGATTTGGCGGCAATTTTGACGGCACTGGAACCGATGGACGTGCTTTTTATTGATGAAATTCACCGTTTGCCGACCGCGATTGAGGAAGTGCTTTATTCCGCAATGGAAGATTTCAAACTGGACATCATGCTGGGCGAAGGGCCTAGCGCAAAAAGCGTTCGCATAGATTTGCCGCCGTTTACACTTGTCGGTGCAACGACGCGAACGGGGCTGTTGTCCAATCCGTTGCGCGACCGATTTGGTATTGATTTACGCCTGTCGTTCTATTCACCCGAAGACCTGGCGCGCATTATTCAGCGCAGCGCCCAAATTTTGGGGACGCCGATTGATGCGACGGGTGCGCTGATGTTGGCCAAGAGTTCGCGCGGCACGCCGCGTATTGCAAACAGATTGTTAAAACGTGCGCGTGACTTTGCGGCGGCACTGAATAAAAATGAAATATCGGCTGACACTATAAAAACCACTCTTTGCCAATTGCATATTGATGAATGTGGATTAGATGAAATCGACCGCGAATACATGTCGACAATCGTGCGTCATTATGCGGGCGGCCCGGTCGGAATTGAAAATCTGGGGGCGGCATTGTCCGAACCGGTTGACACAATCGAAGATGTGGTTGAACCGTATCTGATGCAGTTGGGCTTTGTTCAGCGTACGCCGCGCGGCCGTATTGTGACGGATGCGGGGTACAAACATCTGGGTCTGGAAAAATGAACGCGGACAAGATGATTGCTTTTTATAAGCGTCAGCGTGCCGAACATGTCGCCGCCGTAAACCGGTATGCGGCAAAAATTGGCCAATCATTTCCGGCGCATGATGCAGATATGTTTACAGAACCAATGTTATCAAAAATTGCACCATTAAAATGGTGCCATTGGCATCATTTTAATGCGCACCAGCGTGTAATTCAGGCGGGTGCCGCCGCAATTGGTACGCATCGGCGTTCAAATCCGCACCACCCGGAATATTGGGAACATGTTTCTGATATGACGGTGGATGCAATTGCGGAAATGTGCTGTGACTGGTGTGCGCTTAATACCGGCCGGGGCAAGTACCCAACACCAATGGATTTTTATAAAAATAGCGCCCTGCCTAAATACAAGTTCACCAAAGAACAACAGGCGTTGATAGAGGAACTGATTACAAAAATCATGGAATAATAAAACATGGCAACACATAAATTTCCATTTTCAATCGCATATGCGGATACCGATGCCGGCGGTATTGTTTATCACGGCCGGTACATTGAAATCGCAGAACGCGCGCGAATGAACTGGTTACGCGGATTTGCACATGTTGGTGATGATGTGGGCTTTGTTGTGCGTGAACTTGCCGTGCGATATATTGCGCCATTGAAACTGGGTGACGATTTTATCGTGGAATCTGATATTACCAAAGTTGGGGCGGCATCAATTGATATTGCGCAAAAATTTGTAAAAGATGGGGTTGTTTGTGCTATAATAACACTTACCGCCGCGTATATTGGTGCGGATATGCATCCAAAACGAATACCGGATGAGATTGCCGCACTATTGGCTTAAAAAATTAAAAGAAAAAGAAGGAAAGGACGAAAAAATGGGAAATAGTTTTTCATTGTTGAATTTATTTACAGGCGACATAATGACGCTGTTTATATCGCTGGTTTTGGTTGGGTTCAGTGTAATGACCTGGGCGGTAATAATTGAAAAAATTCGTCTGTGGCGTTTTCAGAAGCGAAATCCGGTTTCAATAAAATCTGGCGACAATCTGGCGACATCGGTTGAAAAGCTGGTTCGGCCGTTTGACCGGAATTTGTGGTTTTTATCCATGGTTTCGTATGTTGCGCCGTTTATTGGACTGTTCGGTACTATATGGGGCGTTATGGATTCGTTTGCGGCAATTGGCGTAAATCAATCTGTTTCAATCGGTGTTATCGCGCCGGGTCTGGCCACGGCATTGGGAACAACGGCATTGGGGTTGATTGCGGCGATTCCTGCGGCCATTGCATACCAGTATTTTGCCCGTCGTGCGGATGATTTGTTTGACAGACTGGATGAAACACGACGTGAAATGACGACACGTAACAATAATAAAAAAGCGGTGGGGAAATAAAAATGTCACGCATCAGACGCAGATCTACAGACGCCAGCATTTCTTTGACGCCAATGATTGATATTATGACGGTGTTGCTGGCGGTGTTTATGGTGACAACACCAATGATGACAAACGGCATAGATTTGGATTTGCCGCGTGCGGGTAATTCCGTATTGACCGGTAATGACCATGCAATACAGATTAGTGTTGACACGGCCGGTCGATATTATATTGCCGATACGCAGTTGAAAATTGACGACGTTGTTCGCCGTGCAGTTGCAATGCGCGGGGAAAATCCGCAATTGACAATTGTGATAAACGGCGATGCGTCGGCGGATTACGGTGCGGTAATGGCGGTTATGGGTAAATTAAAGGACGCCGGATTTCAGCGCGTCGGGTTGCGTACGCGCACCGGGAATTAAAGCATGGGAAAGTGGAATCAATTTTCATCGGAAAATTTGCTGATGTCGGTTGGCGGTCACCTGGTGCTGGGGGCGATTTTGGTGACGTCGTTTACGCTGGTCGTTAATCGTGCGCAATTGGTCGCGCCGGATCGTATTGAAATAATGGAACTGGATTTGAATTCCGTGCGTGTTCGTGGCGACGACACTGTGTTGTATAATACTGACGCGCCAAAGGAGGATGAAGAGTCGCCAAAGAATCAAAAGCCAGAACCCGCCCCGGCAAAACCGGATGCGGAATCACCGCAAAAAATTGATGCGCCGTCATTGGTTGCTGATGCGTCGGATGCGGCGCCCAAGAAACCAGAACCCACGCCCGAAAAAAAGCCGGATACGCCCGCCCCAAAGAAAAAGACAGTCGTTCGTGTAAAGCGTGATGTTGTATCACTAGACCGGACAATGACAGTTTCGGTTGTGGATGCATTGCGTGTTGCGATGACGCGTTGTTGGGTTATTGATACGACGCGCCCGGATATTTCGGATATTCGTGCGGTTGCCCATTTAACGATGCGTCCGAATGGTACTGTGCGCGACGTATGGTTTGAATCCGCGGCGCGGGAACAGACCGACCCGGCGTTTGCATATGTTCTGGGGACGATACGCGCCGCCATAAATACATGCCAGCCGTTAAAAATGTTGCCGCGTGGTGAATTTGAAAAGTGGGAGAAAATTCAACTTACCTTCTACCCCACCCAGGGCAAGGTTATGTAGTTGCGCCCAAATATAATCAAACCGCCCCGAATGGGGCGGTGTTATTTTACTGCAACACAGGACTTTGTGTAATTTTGATTTTTTGCAATTTGTTGTGCATTTCCATCGCTTTGTTGT
>CAMRSV010000005.1 GCA_947053455.1 uncultured Alphaproteobacteria bacterium | reverse complement strand
TCTCCAATCCGATGATCGCTGCGGTAAGGATTATAACCAATGTATCGGCTTGGATACGGATACCATCATAAAAATGTGTCCGTATGACAAGTTGGTTGGTTGCCAAAAGGTTTATGGCGATGAAAATGTTCGCGGCGATGCGGTTTATGATGAATTAAGCACCATGGTTCAAGGAATTATGTTGAATATCGACAATAATTTCCTGGTGACGTGTCAAAACGCCGCGAACGAGGCGATGATAAAGGTTTGTGGTGATACAGAAAATTGTAACGGACTTGCAGTTGATGAAAATATCGGGGCGCGTTCACTGGAATACAAAATATGCCAGTATAAGCCAGATGGAAACAGCATGAATATTTCATATAATTCGTGCCGTACGGATATTTCACAAATTCAAGATACCGAACTGGGACGCGTGGTGGGTGCGACCAGTGCTGGATTGGGAGAGGTGACGCCTTTTGCGGGTGTGTTGGATGGCACGATTTATTGGGAAAGTGTTGACTTTGATGAAGATGGGCGTCTGTCCACTGTGGAAGACTATTTAAAGAAAGTGAACGATTCCAATATGGCTGAAGCGCAGAAGGAGAAAGTTCGCAGTGAGTTGGCCGTTTTGCAAAAAAATATTGATACTGCAATAAATGCGATAGAGGCTGACCCAACCGTCCAATACTGCATGACCGGCCGCGAGGTTCAGGGTATGAAGGCAAAAGGTTCAAATACGCGTACACGTATTGGTGAAAAAAGTGCCGATGTGGCGCGCTTTCCGGGACTGACCAAGCAAATGCGTATGGTTATTGCAACGCATGCATTAAAGGCCGCGAAAGATAACTATTATAAAAAATATGACGAACTGAATTCAAAGATGTTGCAAGACTATGCCAAAATAGGTGAAAGAATTGCAGAAATTCAGGGTGAAAACGCACTAGATGCGCGTCGTGAAATTGCGCGTCAGGCGTGCGTAAGTTTTGCGGAAATGTCTGTGTTGCCAAAATCGCCGAACCCGCCCAAGCCGGCATTTGGAAAAATAATGTCCATGGTGGCAATTGCCGGTGCGGCGGCGGCAATACCTTTTACGGGTGGATTGTCAGTTGTTGCGACAAGTGGGGCATTTACAGCCTCAACCAGTGCCGTTGTTGCTGGGGCGGCGACGGCGGTTGCCGGAATCGGCCTGTTGGGTAATACCGGTGGCGGGGGCGGAAACGGCAAAGATGGTGGGGCGCAACGTCAGTTGGTTGGCTCTAAACAGTTGAATCAGTGGAATTACAAGGAAACAATTACATCAACATTTGAATGGGAAACCTTAAATTGCCATAAATGCGTACGGTCACAAAATTGTTCAAATACACGTCGACCTTTGTTTGGTAGACCATGGTGTAAGGATTGGGCCGAAGAAAAGGAGACATGCACCGATACCAAATTCTAACACAAATAAATGCGGCATTTTGCCGCATTTTTATTTCTGGCGTTTAATTTAGTTCTGATGGGTCACTTATAACCAAAACACCATCCGCGCGCCATGCATCGCGACGTGCGTCCAAATCCATTATATTACTTTGTGCCAAATATAATACCGGCCGCAAACCGTGGGCGGCGGCCGCATTTTTTGCCGCCGCAACGGGCGATGGACGGGCGGTGCCGGCGGCAAACCAGGTTTCATCATCTGCAATCCAAAAATCTTTGTCGTCGTGTGTTGCGATTGCATATTTGTCTGTTATTACAATATCATTTTCAATATGGTGCTTGATTGATTTTGAATTTAAGTATTGTGTAATTTTGTCGTTGTTAACCCCGGTGCTGGTGTCGGTTTTTGTGATAGCGGTTTCTGATGTGGGTGTTTCATCGTTATCAAAGTTTATTTCTGCAAATACCGGTGCAGACGCGAATGGCGACGCATTTTGCGATAGCGCGCCATCGTCAAAGTCGAAATTGTCCGGCAATGGAATTTCATCGTTTGCGTCCGGTGTTTGTTGCGTCGCCGCGACGGCTATCGTCGGCACAGTTTTTTGTGTCGCAGCTTCGGTCTTTGTTGGCATGTCGGTTATCGCCGGGACGGGTGACGCTTTTTTATCAATGGCTATATCGCTAATTGCGGATATGCTGGGGCGTCCGATTTTGTTGCGTGCACGTATGAATGATTCTTTTAATTCCGCCGGTATATTTTGCGGCAGTTCAGTTCGATTTTCGGTTGTGGCATTTGCTTTGTCATCGTTTGATTTTTCTGTTGTGTCATCGTTCTTGGCTTTGTCCGAACTTTTTGTTAAAAATGACGGCAGTTTAATTGTAAAAATTGGTTTTTTTGTTCGTACAATTATTGCGGTTGTTGCAATATATAACGGTACCGCCGCCAACAGCAAAATTGCAAATACCAGTCCCGCAAATCCGTGCAAGTGCGCATGCGCCAATCGTGTCCAATCTGTAATTGAAAACATGCGAAAGTTAAACAAACCGCGCAGTATCGCCCACATTGTAATAATGTAGGCAATTGACCAATTTATGACCATCTGGTTTGATTTTATAAATTCGCGTATTTTCTTCATATTAATATATTATATGTACTTTTAATTGGTTTGTCAACATTATTAATGCTTGATATATGTTGTTGGGTATTCCTAAAAAAAGTTTTTTTTATATATTATTTATGATATAATTACAAAGATAACATTAGTAGAAGGGGATAGTTTTATGCAAATAATGCTAAAACAAGTGTTTTCTTTGGTGGCCGTGATTGCTGTATTCTGTGGGGCGGCCAATGCGGCAGATTCTTCGGGGCGGGGCGCAAATTCGCGTGCAAATCGTACTGCATTGTTTGACGCCGCGTCACCCCGTATGCCAACCATGCCGTCATTGCCGGTAAATTCTGTTGGAAACATATCAACCAATGTTCCGTCGGGTGGTAATGGTGGCGGTGTTAATCCTGGACCTGGGACGCAAACCAATTGTCCGGATGGCGGTGTAAAAAATTCCACTTATACGGTCGAAAACTGTATGAATGATATTCAAATGTGTATAAATAATGGCGCGTTAAGTGGCGGTATGAACGAAATGTTTGATGAAAATGTTCGTAATGCCATAATTTCAGGAATGGGACTGTGCCGGACCCAGGTCGATAAGTGCATACGCGACGTTCGGGTTGATTGCAATAATGTCTATAATTCCGCCGCCGATGTATGGATTGATTTTAATTCACGTCGGGTTCAGCCAGAATATTACAACTTTGTGTTGCGCAAAACAGGTCTGACCCCGAACCAGGCGGAAACTACGTGCCTGTTGTTGGATAGAAATGTGTACGGTTCATCGTTTAATGCCGTATCAACAGATGGAAATGTCACCGCGGAATATAATAAATCTGTTGGGGCATATAACAACCAAAACAGTAATATTTTGATTAAATCAATGCCCCAGGGCGCAACTGTTAATAATGACAAGGATGGGGTTGACGCCAATCGGGGCTATTATGCCCGTTGGGATGCAAAAACGGCGGATTGCTATGTCCGTGTCGCCGCATATAACAAGGATACGCATATTAAAAATAGCTGGCTGTTTGGTGCCGCAGGTGATGACGAGCCGGCCGAGGTATGGCGCGCCACCGGCGATACGTTCAGCTGCAACAAGGATTTGTTTGGTTTTTCGCTAATGAATAAAACCAGCACAGCCGCGGTTGTTGGTATTGCGGGTGGTACGGTACTGGGGGCAGGTGTCGGTGCATTGGCGGCACATGGAAAACGCGTATTTGATTGTAATAATGACAATCATCGTGAAATGTTGACCGAAGAACTGCGTAACGACGGTTCGATGGGAATTATTAGCGAGTATATGACCAGAAAAATTTCGGCTACAACTAAAATCATGGATGTGCCGCAATGTGAAGAGGTCGTAACCTTGTACGATAAGTATAATCAGATAGCAACGGCGCTGTTGGATTGTCGTGACGGTCAAATCGTCACGGTCAACACCAAATATACGGTAAGCTTTAATTTTAGTTGCACATTTGCCAATCAAGATGACTTGAATGCCTGTTTCGCCAAAGAGGCGGCAGTGTGCGCATCACGTAATTTTACAACAATGCAACAATGTGAAAATTATTTGCTTACGCAGGTTTGTTCGCCGACGGACACAGGTTCGCAGTGTAAGACGAAATTGATGAACAATGGGGTTTCGGCATCGTCTATTCGCATTGATACGACTGATGAAACAGAAGTCAAAGAGGTCTGCAGTTTTTATTCGATAAACTTGGCGCACGCCAGTGGTAATAGTATATATTGCCCGATTGGCTCTGGTTGCCAGGATATAAAGGATACACGAACAGATATTGAACGCCTGGGCGATGTGTTCACCAGTGATATATCAAGCCTGATACGCAATGGTGAAAAATCAACCATAGGCAAGGGCGTCGGCATTGGTGCTGCGGTAGGTGCCGGTACAGGTGGCGTTGCAACTGCAATTACTGCATTTGTTGAACGCAGTAACATCAATTGCCGTGTTGGCGATAACCTGGCGCAGGTTGGATTTGGAAAATCGTATTCAATCGGTTCATTGCGTGATTTCTATGTAAAATGGAATTTGCGTTTACCGGATACGGCTGCGCCGGTGACAACTGTGACTGATTGTGATGGGTGGCGGCGCGCATGCGTGGGGTTGACTGATTTAAATCAGTGCAAGACAGCCCAGGTTCGTTATACGGACGATGACGGCAAGTCATCATTGGTTTATTCCGCGTGCAGCATAAAGTCTAATGGATGCACAATAAATGAAACCGTTGCGATAACATCGGGCGCATGCGAAGCCACCGGGCAATAATGTAGATTATAGTAAGTTTATGTTTCTCTAAAAAAGGCCGTCCGATTGGGCGGTTTTTTATTGTATATAGTTCATTATGATGTTATGAATTACCAAGCAATAGATTCCACGTATGCTAATTTATCGTTAATTGAGTGTGATGATATAATGTATAACGTTCTGTTTCATGCGCCCCGCATTGCGCCTGGCTGAAAAAATGCGGGAATCGGCGGCTATTTTTTGTGCCAAATTACATAAATTGTGACATGGGGGCAATTAAATATATAATTAATACGATATTCTGTATCACCGGATTTTTTGTTGCCGCCGCGGCAGACGGCATAATAAAATCGGCGTACCTGATTTTGACCGCCGATTTTATTTCCTATGTTGATGCATGGAATCTACTAGCCTTTTGGGGTCTGGCAAGTTCCCGTGCTAATAATAAGCGTGACCTTTCTGCAAGATTTGTCGTACAGTTTGTCGCATTCAATTGAGCCGACACCATATGACTGTACTTTCGCACTGTTTAACGGTGTTCCGTTTTGTGACAACAGGTTTTTTATCGTTTCCGCACGCGCCTTTGACAGTTTTATGTTCACAGCGTCTCCGCCACTTTTATCTGTGTGTCCCTCTACCGTTGCACAATATTCTACCTTGTTTATATCTTCTATTCCGTCCGCCTTTAACGCCTCGGTTAGTTTGTTGTTAAAGTTCTTTATAAACTCTTGTGATGCGGTAGAGTTTAAACTTGATTTGCCAAGCGCAAACAACTTGTCAGAATCATAATTAAACTTAAACACCGTTTCTTTTTCGGCTGGCTTTTCTTCCTCGGTATCATTCTGTATTGAATCTTTTATCGTATTTATGATATTCGGTGTTGTCTGCGCCACATCAGGTGTCGCGGCCGGCGGCACGTCTACTTTTTCGCATGCTGTCTGCGCTTCGTTCAATACATAACCTTTGGATTTGTCGCATACGCATTCACCATTTTTCTCAATAGTATTAGCGGCGCATTCACACTTCCCACTTGCTAATAATCCGCTCTTGCTACAACTTGGCTTCTGCGCAATACATTGACCATTGTCTAGCACCGGTTTATTAGACGGGCATTTGCATTCCCCCACTGACGCATCATATGTTTGGCCTGCCGCGCATGATACGCATCCGTGCCCAGTACTAAAGTATTTTGATTTATCTGTGCATGTGCAATTTGGATATGTCCCCGTCGCACCCGATACATCCGAACATTTGGCGGAATCTGGCAATTTGCTTTGCTCTACCTCTTGCTGCTCGGCAAACTTTTTCATGCGTTCATATTTTTGGTTTATCTCGGCTGAACGTTCCTTGCGCTTGTCTAGTGTTTCTATTAATACGTTCCCGGCAAGTCCCACCGCCGCGCCTACGCCAAGGGCGGTTTTGCCGGTCTTTAATGTTTGGGCCGTTTCCGCCTTTTGCGCAGCCCACGCCTTGGCATCATCGCTTTCTGGATTCATCAATGCACGTGCAACCGATGCGTATTTGCCACCCGTGTTACCCAGCGATACATCGTCGTACAATCCGGTATCTGCCGCATTTAATATTAATTCTGATTCTACACCCGGCGCCATTTCCAGTGACTCTTTCAATTCTTTCAAACTTTGCGCCAGGTTGACGTACTCTGATTTAATTGACGGCAATGTTTTGCTGGTCGGTAATTCCTTTTTTGTTTCACCACCCTTGATGTTTCGACCCTGGCCAAAATCACACCGGAATGTTTCCAGATATGCTTTCATGCTTTGTTCGGCCTGTTTGTCGGCATCTTGTTCCGCGGTTGCTTGCAATGTTTTTTCTAACCCGGCGCCCATACCTCCAATCGCCGCCGCCGCCGTTGTGCGGGCGGCAATTGATTGCTCTTTGGCCTTCATGTCGTTATAGTTTTCCTGCAGTTCTTTTAATTTCTCTGCCTTTTGCTGGTCGGTTAATTCCGGCTTACTTTTTTTTGCCCCTGTATCTGACTTCTGCGCTTTTTGTTCGTCAGATGATTTTGCATCATCTGTGGTGGCATCTGTTTTTTTATCTTCGCTCTTTTCTTCGGACTTTGTGTTTTTGTCATCAGCAGCAGGTGTGCTCTTTTCTGCTTTTTTTTCACATGTGTTTTTTTCTTTGTTATGCTTATACCCATCTTTGCATTTTTGGATTACACACTTCCCATCTTGGATTGTTGCTTTTTCGGCGCCTTCTTGTAATTTGCATGTTTGCCCGTCTTCCGGCTTTACAACAACCGCATCTGCGGCGATGCCATCTTCTGTTAGTTTTATTGTTCCCATATTTGCACTTGGTGACAATTCTTGTTTTGTATACCCTATAAAAGAAATATTAACCTTTGCGTTATCTGGAAAGTCTTTGATAGTAAATGTTCCATCGCTGGCGGTTGCGACGCCTTTGGTGTTATCGGTTGAAGATACAACGGCGGCGCCGATAATCGGGTCGCCATTTTCATCGACAATTTTGCCGGATATATCCATATTGCCCAGCGCGGGCAGGGCTAGAAAGATTACCGGTAAAAATGCAATAATAATTTTTTTCATTTATAGATTTCCTGCTGGGCAAATCACTTGGGAAGTGACGGTGAACTCGTCGTTCCTAGGCCAGATACTCCACCTAAACTATATTTTGTATTTGTATTTGTATTAGTTGTACCACTTTCAGCATTGCGTTCATTTTTTACTTGTTCCAATACTCCGCCTTTTGGGGCATTGTCCAATATTTGTTTTTCAAATGTTTTATTATTTTCAAGCTTGATACCAGCTTTTTCGTCCAATTTGTCTGTCCCTTTTGATATGGTGTCTTCCATAGTTTTTGTTGTCGTTTTAGCGACATCTTCTTTTGTGTCAAGTTTACGGCCTTTTTCGGTACGTTTTGTAACTTCTGTCCGAAATTTTATATCTGCCTCCGGAGATTTTTTGCTATTTGTGTCTAATTCTGACTGGGTTTCTTTTTCCTTCTCGGCTTTTTTCTGGGCTTTTTCTTCTTTCTTAAGCGCGCGTTTTGCCTTTTGCGTGTCCATTGCGCGGTTGATTGCGCCCGATGTAATTGCACCCGCAGCAACCCCGACACCTGCACCCATAAATGCGGATGTCGCAGATTCCTGTTCCCTTGTCAGGCGATATGCATTTTCCTTGAATGTTGTAATATCAACACCGAACCAATTTGGTGTGCAATCAAATGTTGTACCCGGGTATGCCTTTTTAGACGCATAGAGTGTCGAACCTTCGCCGGCATAAAATTCAACCGTAAATACACAGTCCATTGTGCGTTCATCCAGCATGGCGCCCAACCGTTGGCACTGTGACCGCATTTGGTCGCGCAGTTCATATAATTTTTTCTCGTCCGCCTGAACCTGTTTTTCAGCATTTTGGCGCAATGTCGCAAACACATTCATACTACGGGAGGCCAGGCCACTGTCCTGTTGTACGCAATTTTTTGCTATTTTTTCACATGCCGCAATCGCCGCATCTCCGTTTTTCTTGCCCAGACATTTTGCAAATGTTGTGTCACATTGCGCCAAAATGCAATTGTTATAATCATTGCCGCAGTTTATTATCGCATTGTATGACGCCAATTGTGCGTTTGCATCGCGGTCGGCTTTAATCTCGCGGGCGAATAATGCGTATTCTTCGCCACTGCAGGGCAGGTCGCGTTTGCATGATTCAACTTTGCCACCCCAAATTGTGTCATCATCCAGTTTGCATTGAGAAAAATCATCACCACATTTTGATTGCATACATTTACGCAATCCCTGGTCGCAGGCATTTTGCCCATTTGCCGCGGCGTTTTGTGCCTGGCGTTTTGCGGTGTCTGTTGCGGCGGCCGAATCCAATGCGGCACGTTGCCGACGAATATTTTCCGACAGTTGACTGTCCGTCGTTGTCTGTGCAGATGCGTTAATATCACTTAAAACCTCGTCAAATTGGGACGATTTGTTTTCAATGATTTCGTCTATGTCATTTGTTGGCGCATCCGTAGCGGTTGTTGGCGTTGTTGTAACGGTTTCGGTCACGGTTTCCGATGCAGCTGCCATGATTGGAACAATTGCCGCGGCGTTGTTTGCGCGCGCAACTGGTGCGCGATTTGCTGTTGCGGTGCCACCGCGTTGAACCACTGCGGCGGTTGCCGCTGTTGTTGATGTTATCAGCAATACAACAGCCGGTATCAGGATGCTTCCCAACTTTTCAAAATTGTAAAAATATTTTATTGACTGTTTCATTGCCTTGTTTACTTTAGTGTATTACACGCCGTGTCATAGAATTTGCATAACTGTACCGCCGCTGATTTTTCTGATTCGAATCCTATGGCGCATTTGTTTTTCATATTGTTTTGGCATATCGTTTCAATGCACAAATCACGTGCGTTATCGTTTTCACAGCCTTTTTTCGCAGCGTTTAGTTTTGCGTTACGTTTATCTTGATAGGATTTAACGATGCCGGCTAATAATACATCCGCGTTCTTTACCGCATCATTTCGTGCCGCAATCAATCCTTCGCGTATCGAAGACAGATGTTGGTCGCAACCGACGGCTTCTACGCTGCAGGCAGAGAAGTAATTGTTAAACACCGTGTCGTCTTCGCATGCGCTGTAATCGGCGCCACACTTTTTGTCGGCAATCAAGCATGCAGTTATGTCTGTTTTGCACGATGTGCTTGATACTGTCTTTTTCAGTGATGCGCGTGCCGAATCGCGTTGTGCGGTGACGCCGGCGGCTTTACACGATTGCTCAATCAATTTGTCATATGTGTCCGCAACATCATCCGTTGTGCATGTCCCGCCAAGTTTGGCGATACACTGTGACGTAGCCCATACATAACGTTCACCGGGGTCGCTTGGTGCGGATTTTAATTCTTTTTCAGTCAGGGTATTTTTAGATGATGTGCCAACCGAGATACTTTGCATTCCCTTTTTAGTTGGTGGGGTGCCAGCGCTGGCGGTGCCACAATATTGGCATCTTGCGGCAGGGTTTGATGAAATGTTTATTGCGCAGGCCGAATCCAGGCATCGTGTAAGGTTTGCCTTGGAACAGGTGGTCGCCGCATTACCCATCGCCGGGAATAATGCCGTAACAAATGCAAAGAATAATATATTTGTTTTCATCTCTCTCTTTTCAACAAATTATATCAAAAAATGGCACAGTCCGCAAAAGAAAAAGACAAGTCTTTTGCAAAAAAAGAAAGAATTTGTATTTTTGCTTGACAAAAGATAATATTTTGTCTATATTGTGTGTGTAATGTAACAAAGTAGGAAAATATGACACAATATAATATTGATGAAAAGCAGGTTGTATCAGCCAATGCGGGGCCGGAATTGCTGACAGATGCAAAAATGGCGGAATTGTTTGGTGATGATTTTCCGCATTTGGCTTATATTAATTTTGATAATAATTCCTGTAACTGTAAAATGTATAACGGGTGTGAACTTTCAAATATTGAAAATACCTTGAAAAAGGCGCAAAAGTTCAAACAGGAACTGGAAAAACATTCGGAAATTCTGCAGGCATCTCGTCAGGTGACGATGGTGGCGATGGCTGCAATGACGGTAAAAAGTTCTGAACATCAGCGCAAGCAGTGGGGTAGATTAATTTCGCAGCCGAAATATGACCCAAAAGGCAGTGCAATTGTTTGTATGGTTGTTACGCGTGACATAGAAACGGGCAAAATAAACCCGCTGTCGCTGTATTGGCTGGGGGGAATGGATTTTGGTGGAATAGAAAGTAATGTTCATGCCAACATAGCTGCACGTAATATTTTGGAAAACTTTGCAAGCGATGGTGCGAACAACACAAAATTTTTAGAAAAAGTTGTCCAGTTGGTAAAATTGCAAAATCCAGTGTTTTCTAATCCGACAAAACAAAAGGGGGCAATGATGCCGTTAGATAATTTAAAAAGTAAATTAAAGGAATTTTATGCCGCAAAAGACAAGTTGGTAAAATTTGGCACATCCGCGGCATTGGTGGCTTTTATCATTTGGGCATCGTGTAATTGCACCGGGTCAAATAACGCAGCCCAGGAAAAAGAAGACATTCGTCGCAAATATGCCGATAGTTTAAACCGCGAACGCATGGATAGGGAAGCGTTGCGCAAAAATATTAATGCTGTAATAAAATCATCCAATGACAAGGATTCGCTTATAATGAATTTAAGAGATTCCCTTGTTAGTGCGGCTGTTTTGTTGAACGCGACCAAGGATTCTTTGGCGGATTGTCAGAAACAGGCAAGCAGATGCAAAAATGAAAAGAAAAATGTTGCACCAAAACCGGCACCAAAGCCAAAGAAAGTACCGGCAAAAAATACAAAGCCTGCAAAAAAAGCAAAACCTGTAAAGGTTGCGCCCGCGCCGCAGCCTAAACCGACCGTGAAACCGCATCAGGATAGGCCGGTTGTTATTGATACATCAAAATTGTATCAAGCACATGAAAACAAGCCAATTGTTATCGATCATCCGCCTGTTTACAAGACGAAGCAGGATGAGCCGGTTGTTATTGATACATCAAAATTGTATCAAGCACATGAAAACAAGCCGATTGTTATTGATCACCCGCCTGTTTACAAGACGAAGCAGGATGAGCCGGTTGTAGTTGAACCACGTACGACCCCGACAATTAATATAAATGTTAATCAGGGTGCGGTAAATACCACAGTAAATGTCAACAATGGTTCGGTGAACAATTATTATAATTGTGCGCCTGTGACGACCAACGGTGGCAATAATGATACACCGCAGCAGGAGGCGCAACCCGTGCAGCAGTATCAGCAATGTCGTGGCGTTATTGAAACAGCGGTTGTCAAAAGCCGTATCCGCACACGCAGATAACACTTTAAATCTGTATAAATAAAAGTCCGTCGTCACTGGCGGACTTTTTGTTATTTTTTCTCTAGACATATAATAGTGTTATTGCTAAAATATTTATCACAGAGAGAATTTATATTATGAAATATATCAGACTTTTAGTATTTGCAATATTTGTAATGCCATGTGCACTGCATGCGGCGACGAATGATTTTACAATTGCTGCGCAATTGTTGTCGGCGGCAAAAAATGCCGATATTCAGCAGGTGCAGATTCTTGTCAATAATGGCGCAAATATAAATTATATCGACAGTACGGGTTTGTCCATTGTTTGTACGGCGTTGATGAATAATGATATTCGTGCGGCGCAAATTTTGCAGATGTATGGTGCAGATGCGTCAAATTGTGACCGCCAGATAAAGCAGTATAATAACCGTACCAAGCCCAAGGCCAGCGGGGGATTGTTCGGCGGGCTTTCTTCTGCCCAAAGCATAGCATTGGCGGCGGCGGGTGCCGCCGTTGTTGTAGGGGGGCTGTTTTTATTAACAGATGTTTTTGACCCAAGCAACGATAACGACAATCCGCCAACCGGTGGTGATAGACCCGGTGGTGATGGCGGCGGCGGTACGCCGATAAATCCTGTGACGCCCACATTTACGATTCCATATGGCCCGGCCATGGTTGACGCCACCGCAGAAAAGGAAAATTATATCAAAAACTTGGATTTGTATAGCGCGTCGCCATACCTAGATTCATTTAAAGTAATGAATGCGCTGGGGCAAAATTCAGAGAATCTGGGTGGTCAAAATTATATGTTGTTGATGCACGGCTATTCACCGTGGGCGCGCGGGTATCTGGGGATGCGAACACTGCGTTATGCCAATGGGTCGCCTGTGCCAAACACTGTGTTGGGGCCAATAAATATAAAGGGGATAGAGGTTGGCGGTGGCCGTCCGACAGGTGTTGCGCTGGTTACCGAAAACGGGGTTAACGCCGCACCGAAACCAAAGGGCGACGGCACGGTCACGGCGCAAACTGGGTCACTGGATGACAGGCTGTTGGCGTGGACCACAATTACGGGTGGTATTCCCGAAACGCATCCGGAAATTACAAACTTTTCTAGTAAATATTACAATAATCTTATTGTTTTGGGCAACACGGATGAAACAAAATTGGTTGATGCGTACACGACCGAAGACGGCAGCATTTTAGATGAAATGGATTTGTCCGGTTCTGGTACGGCCGTGAACAATTTATACGCCAGTGGTCGCGACAATTTGTTGGCGCAAATTGTCGGCGGTGCCCAGTCCGGATTTCCCGGTGGCGATTTCCTGGGATTTATGCCGAACGGACAAATGTCAATTTATCGCACCGGTGGTGGTGTCGGCATGGTAGAGGCTGCTGAAAAAACACAAATCGGCACATATGAAACGACTGATGGTGTATTAAGCAAGATTACGCTAACCGATGGTACGGTATTGACTGTAACTAAAACCGGAACAAAGATTGTGGCAAAAAATGATACCGTTGAGTATAACGGTTATATAGGTGCGGACGGTCTGCTGTATATCGACAATAATGGCGATAAAAAAATTGATGTTGCATATAAGTTGGAAAATGGTGATATGACCATTGCCAAGGAAACAGGCGTAATTGACTACAAAAATTACGAGGCAATGCTAAACGCGTCGGAACATGCCAAAGCAAGTTCTGATTTGTCCGGCGGACGTTCACGTGTGGATGTGATTGCAAATACAAATGTTATCGCGCCACTGCATCTGGATACGGCGCACACTATTGATGATATTTTGTCAGCGGGGTCAAATGCCACCGCACGCAGCGAGGCTTTTTATAAATACATAAACGATATTTATGATTTAAACAAAAATGACAGTTCGACACCCGGTGCGGACGCGCTTACTTTCTTTCAAGGGCTGGGGGCGTCTTATTCTCCATTGGTGCTTTTTTCAACCGGGGCGTTTGAAACAGGGCCGAATTATTCCGGAAAAACTTTGACGGCGACATTTGAAAATGCGGCGCCACTTATATTTGGCAACAACATGTCGCATTTGTTTATGTCCATTGTGGCGGTTGGCGCACATGGTGCGGGCACGTCCGGGGCGTCTGATGTTTCCGGTTATTCCCCGTCCGGGAAAATCGGTTTATCCCAATGGGCGATTGGCGATACGGAATACAGGGCACGTGCATGTGGTGTTGCCGGCAAGGGTGCAAATGGTGTTGACCCGTGGTGTTTTGCGGCGGCCGGTTTAACGGATGAATTGGCAACCGCGGCGGCGGCGGGGGCGGCCGGTGTATTAAAGTCTGCCTTTTCTGGTATGAGTGGCATGATGACAAATCAACAATTGTTTACCTTGATGGCATTGACTGCCGATGGGGCATATCTTGGCACATCAACCAGTGGCACGCCGTTGACCAAGGAAACATTGACCGCGCATCTGCAGTCAATGTATGAGTTGCCGTCCGAATATCAGTTCCGTGTTGATAATGGTGAAGATTATCTTGAGGTTTTCAAGGAAGTTTTCGGATATGGCTTGATAAACCTAGAACGTGCGACCAAGCCGACATCAAAAATATATTTCTATGACCCGGCGGCCAACAAAATCGTCAGCGGAAACGGAAACGCGTATTGGCGTTCGGCATCAAATACTTTGTTCCGTGCGTCAAGCGCGTTGCGCCCGCGCGCCGCATCAATTAGTGCACCGTTCTATGACATATTGGAAAGCATTGATGGTGAATTAAAACTGCCGCGTGTGTGGCAAAATGAATTTGCAATTGGTGCAACTGACAAGCATGGACTCTATATGGGCGATGTTTTGGGTGAATTTAAAACGCACAATGTTGACGCCCCGCGCGTTCAGATTGGAAATATCGGTTTTTCAATAGCCGCATCGGAAAAGTCGTATTCGGATAATCTGGGGGGGCTTGATAATATCAAATTAGACTATGCAACCGATAATTGGGACATGGCGGCATCTTATCAACGGTATCTGACAGATGGCGCGTCACGCTTTGACGGAATGCATAACCCTATTTGGGCAATGGCATCAAACGCGGTGACGTTTGACACGAATTTCAAATCGGGACAATGGCGTTTTGGTGGTCGCGCGTTTTCGGGCGCCATAACGGATGACGGATTATTGGAAAACGACCCGACAATTTCATCGCAATATACGCCGGCGCGTCTTGGCGGGATATATGGTGCGGAAACACATATTGGGTGGCATGGCGAAAAATTTGGATTTAATGCATCTGTTGGTGCCGCGCGTGAAACAGAAACTTTGCTGGGGGCGCAGACGGGCGGCCTGTTGGATATGGGGGCAGGTGACACGTTGTATGTTGACACCGAATTGCGCTATGCGCCGCGTGAAAACCTGACATTTACGGCGCGTTCAACATTTGCGCGTACGACTGCGGATGCGGCCGGGCAAAATATACTTGGGCTGAGTCACATGGATTCGAACTCTTTCGCGTTCGCTGTAGATGCCGGTAATTTCAGTCTAACTATGTCGCGGCCACTGACGGTGACACGTGGTGCGATGAAATACGCATATTCCGACTATGACGTTGTTGAAACGGATGATGGGAAATATGATTTGGTGGTGCGTGATGCATATGTGGCGAATGTTTTGTTGTCTCCGGAACACCGCGAATTGCGTTTTAGCGCCGCGTACCGTCATAATTTCGGCCAATTTACGGATGGTGCGGTCGGATTTATTTACCGCGTGAATCCCAACAATACGGATGAATTCGGAAATGAATCCATATTCATGCTGAAAATGTCCCACCGTTTGGGGATATAGCAAAGGTTTAGTTAAAATAAGGTGTCCAATCCCCGGTATGCCGGGGATTTTTATATAAAATTTGCATACATCAAATTTTATGATATAATACACATCGCAAAGGGAATCCCGGCGCAAGGTGTTACAGCCTTATCAAGTGTCAGAAATGACAATGCAAACTCCAGTTTGGCTGGAGGCGCGTGATATATCTAAATAAACGCGACTATTCTTGAATAGCTGTAAACCTCCAGCCGTTTGGTTTTTCCAAACGGTTTTGTTTAATCAAAACATGGAGTAAAAAATGACAATAACATTAAATCAGCGGACAGGCGACACTGCACCGCAGCCATACAAATTGCCGCCAGTCGCATTGGGTAAATTTTCACAAGTATTGCCGCCGTCGTTACTGCTGTATCGGGCGCGTTGCCTGTTGGGTGTATCGCGTCAACAAATGGCCGAATATATGGGTATACCGTCCAGCCTGTTAAGTAAATTCGAATACGGCAAACTGCGCATACCGCCCAGCTTTTTGCTAAAAATATTTATGTTTGGCCTGGATTTCTGGACAGATGGCATGCATTGGGTTGCATATGACGAAGGTTTGCATAGCACAAAGAAAAAACAGAAACATGAAAACCAGCTTCAGGATGAGCTTTTAGGTAACGCGCCATACGTAACCGAAACTGATGACGAAGCGCCGGCGTCTGATATGTTTAGCGCCGCGCGGCCGGAAAATGCGCAATAAATCGCGCATAAAAAATCCCCCATTCGGGGGATTTTTACGCGGTTATTATTACGACAATTTGTGGATAACCAGACCGCTGCGCAGTTTTGGTTCAAACCATGTCGTTTTTGGCGGCATGATGTTGCCTGTGTCTGCGATATCGATAATCTGGCGCATCGTCACCGGGAACAGGGCGAATGCCGCCGCCATTTCACCGGAATCAACACGTTTCTGCAATTCGCCCAGTCCACGAATACCGCCAACAAAGTCAATGCGCTTGCTGGTGCGTAAATCGCCCAGATTTAGTATCTTATCAAATACCAGGTTTGACAGAACCGTCACGTCCAAAACGCCAATTGGGTCGTTATCATTGTATGTGCCGGCTTTTGCCGTCAATGAATACCATTTTCCGTTCAAATACATGCCAAAGTTATGCAATTTTGTTGGCTTGTAAATTTCCGTGCCCATTTCGGCAATATCAAATGATTCGGAAAGTTTTGCCAGAAATTCATCCGGCGTCAATCCGTTCAAATCCTTGACTACACGATTGTAATCAATGACCTTTAGTTGGCTTTCTGGGAAAATCACCGCCAGAAAGAAATTATATTCTTCGTTTCCGGTATGATTTGGATTGGCGGCGCGTTTTTCCGCCCCGACCAATGCCGCGGCCGCCGTTCTGTGGTGCCCGTCGGCGACATACATTGCCGGAATTGATTTGAATATTTCGGTGATGCGCGCATTTATTGCATCGTCATTTATCGCCCAGAATTTGTGGCCGAATCCGTCGGCTGCAACAAAGTCATATTCCGGGGCATTGTTCGCGACAAAGTTCGCGACAATTTCATTCATTTCTGCGACGTCTGGATATGCAAAGAAAACAGGTTCAATGTTCGCATCCTGAATACGGACGTGAATCATACGGTCTTCTTCCTTGTCCTTGCGCGTTAGTTCGTGCTTTTTAATTTTTCCCGTCATGTAATCATCAACATTTGCGGCGGCAACTAAACCGTACTGTGTACGCCCGTCCATTGTCTGGGCATAGATATAGTACATTTCCTTCTCATCCTGGCGCAGCCAGCCGCGTTCTTGCCATAATTTGAAATTTTCAACGGCTTTGTCATAGACTGCCTCGCAGTGTTCGTCGGCAATCGGGTCGAAATCAATTTCCGGCTTTATAATATGCAGCAGCGATTTTTCCCCGGCCTCTATTTTCGCCTCGGCAGAATTTAATACATCATACGGGCGTGAAGCAACCTGTGCGGCCAATTCTTTTGGTGGGCGAACACCGGCAAACGGTTTAATTTTCATGTGATGCGTCTCCTTTTTGGGTTATGTGTAAAGTATAATCACATAACCCGAAAAAGGCAAATCATTGTTTTATCGATTAAACACTTTGTTCCCGATTTCTTGAACCGTGCGCATGGGCTCGGCGACGGATGCGGTTGTGCTTATTTCAACCGGGACAATCGTTTGACGCTGTACTGTATCTAGGGAATGATACTGATATGGAACCGTTTCAAAGTTTATGTCCATCATGTTTATACTGCGCAACGTGCGGTTATACATGGTGTGATAATATATTATCCGGTTATCCAAATCAGTCGCAATTGTCCATTGGGTTGCGCTGGGCATGTTGTTGGGTGCCTTGCCTGCGGCGAATTGCACACCAAGTGGTACGTCAAAATTATTTAGTATATGAAACGCCTGCATCACTGAATCATACGAATTTGCCTGGGGTACAGAATAAGATTGCAGGAATGCTGCGCGAACAAAGCGCGATGGCGGCGTAAAGTCGCCCGGCAGCCCCAGGAATCCAGAACCAGAGCCGAAGGCGCGCAGTATTATCGAACCCATTGTTGTTGGGCCGGCGGTACCAGGTTTTAAATTTACGTAATTGTTCAAATTAGTTGTTTGCCATGGGAACCCGGGTGCGTTTGTCAGTACCCCCAGCGAGTTTTCATAAAATGTCGGAACACCGTTGACTATTTCCAATACAACAACGCGCCCGTTGGGTTCGGCTATGCGCCAATGTACGGTGGCGGCACGTTTGTCTATATTTACGATATGAATGTCTTTTATGGCTTCCTTGACCTGGTCTATGGTTGAAAATTGTGACAAAATCCATGAAACAAATTGAAAGTCTGCAAGTGAACTGGATTTATCATCTGGGTTATATGGCTCGTATTTGCCGTATTCGGGAAAGTAAAATAATCCCGCGGATAGTCCAGCCTCGTTGGTGCCGTCAACAACAAATTCTGGTTGTTCAACGGCCAATCCAACGTAACCGTATTTTGATGTAAATTTCATTCCGTCTGTTCCGCCGTTTGGCAGCAAAGATTGACTTTCGTGCCCGCGTGGAACAATTGCGTACATATTGTTCATTTCTGAACCGGACCAGTCAATTGTTCTGGCGACAACAACGGATTTGTCCTTGGCTTTTAGAGTGATTCCTGTGCATGCGTTGGCGTTATGCACAAGGCCGATTGCAGTGCATGTAATAATTGCCACCAAAGATTTTGCGCATTTCATTATTTTGTCCTTTGGTATTTGTATATTTTATTATCGGTATTTTTGCATAAGCAATCCATAGGAACGATATCGGTAAATATGACCAAACATATATAATGTGACTTGCAAAATGACTTAATATATTTTGTTAATTGTTGTGGAAGGGGGGCTTTTATGAATTTTATGCTTGCAAAGAAAATAAAAAAAACTATAATGCCTTTCGCTTGGGGCATAGTTTAATGGTAGAACTCCGGACTCTGACTCCGTCAGTGTTGGTTCGAATCCAGCTGCCCCAACCACAGTTTCAAAACTTGCCCATCGGGGCAAGTTTTCTTTTGTTTTGAAATACTTTCACCGAGTTCGAAAGTAAAAATCAAGAAAGTAGCAAAAAATCGCCATTTTCGAACCAATTAAAACTTGACAATATATAGACGTGTGTTATTTTTTTTAAAAAGATAAAAAGGTTAAAAAATGGCTTTATTAAATTTGTTTCACCGTATTTTTAAGTCTGACTACAAACAAAATGCACTTGTGCAAAAACCTGTAAATCTTGGTTTAGATGACAAGAAATTCATTGAAATTATACAAAAATTAAGTGAAGAAAGACCTTTTGCCACGGTATCTTATTATGATAGAAATGAAACATATTTTTATCATATTGAAAAATCTTCTATGGGACCTGTGATGTTATCGTATTCAAAATATCTTGTCGAAGAAGATGACTGTCCTTTTGTTCAAATACAAGTTCCAGAATTAAAGTATAACCATTATTCTTTTGACCGGGGCGTATTTGATAGAATTGCTTTTAGTAAAGGAAAAGATTTTGTTAATAACAAATTAATAAAATCTAAGTCTTCGTTAACACCATATGAAATGTTAGCAAAATCAGTCGATTTTATGGCCCCAAAAGAGAAACAAATTGCACGCGAAGAACAATATTTAAAAGCCCGTGTTATTTACAGTGTTATTAAAAATCTGATTAATAAAAATACAAATATAACTGTAAAAATTGATAAAAAAGGTTCCAGATTTTCTTTATTCAACAAAGAAAAGAAATTCATGACTTTTGAATTTATTAACGAAACGAAATATCAAAGTGTTAAAATCAGCATACCATCAATTCATATGAGTGGTGTTTTCCAAGATATGTCTGGTACATCAGATGAATTTATTTTCAATATAGCAAAAAGATACCTTGATTATTTAAGTGGTAAAACCACTGCTTCATATATTATGACTAATACATATCATTTACAAAACCCAGAATCTATGTTCAGTTTTAATGATGAAAAATATATAACAACAATAGCAAAAGTATATCAATCTCTTAATCAAGAAAAACGCAAAACAAGAAGTACAAGAACTAGATAATTATAAAAAAACGTCTTTTGACGGTTTTTATAAATTCAATAAAGTTAATTTATGGATTCCTCGTACATTTTCAACCAATTCAGTTCGCGAATTGCACAGATAGCACAACCAAAAATTCAACCCCCGGATGCGGGTTTAATTTTTGGTTTATGGTAATTTTTTAAATATAAAAAAACTTGCCATTATGTTTTTTATATTTTAATTTGTTGTTCGGCTTAAGTAAAAAATAAGGAAAAAATATGCTTAAGAAACTTAATTTATCAAAAATATTTTATCTGATTGTGATTGCACTGGTGCTGCTGGCGGTCGGATTATTTGTTGTTCATTCTTACATGGGGGGTGAATCACTTTTGCCGGCGCGCAATATATTGCCGCCCACATCTTTGTTTATGAATGAGGATAAAGACACGTTCACGATTGCATTGATTTCAGATACGGGAACGCATAATCATGTGCTCGAAAAAGCGATTGATTCCGCACGCCAAAACGATAACCCCGATTTTATAATGTATTTGGGTGATTTTGTGTCTGACCGGCGGCCGGCGAATTTTTATTGGATGCTGCATGAAATAGAACGTCATCTGGGCGGAACGCCATTTTACATGATTCCCGGAAATCATGATGTGGAAAAGCGCGGAAATATAGACAAGCGCTATTATCGGGCGGTTATGGGGCCGGCGTATTATTGGTTCGGATATGGTGACACGTTGTTTATTGCAATGGATTCGTCCGATGAAATTGAAGATGAGCAGTTTGAATGGTTGGCTGATACATTAAAGCATATAAGACCACTGTTTAAGAACTGTATTTTATTCGGGCACATGCCGCCCAAGAATGTCCCGGGTGCTGAAAAGCACATGATGAAGGATGACGATGTTCAAAAATTTGAATCTATTATCCGGGGGCACAAAATTAATGCAATGTTTTTTGGGCATGTGCATTATTTTTCCAAGGATGAATTTGCCGGAATTCCGATTTACACGACACCTTCATCCGGACAGACGGCGCGTTTCACCGATATTGGGAAATTTGGTTACATTAGTCTGCGCATAGGGCCGCGCGGTATTGAAGATATAACGCCGAAATATATAAAATTTTCTGGCCCGCGGCGCGAATATTTTGAGGCATGGTTTTTTCGCTATGTTTTTACACAGCGCATTCGCGAATTAATAAACGCTATCACAATTGCTGCGTTTGTATTTTTCGTGGCTGGACTTATTACAAAATATTATGCAAGACGCAAAAAATAGTATTTTCAATGTAACTTTCTGTGATGATGGGCGGCGTATGTGAAAACTATGCCGCCTGTTTCATGTCGCGCTTTATTCCGCGTATATATTTACGCAACTCATCAATCGGGACAAGTGTTCCGTCGCGTTTTTCCGCACTCCAATAATCCCAGCCGTTGAAACTAACACTGCGTTGTATTCGCGCAGCCATGACATGAATTGAGGCCTTGCCGTGCAGGGAATGGGTTAATTGTCCATCACGTGTTATCATCACGCGTTCGCCGCGCGGGCTGACCAGTGTTTGACCGACATACAGCAGGCCTGCATCTATCAGTTCACGGAATGCAACACGGACTTCATCACGTTTTGGGCTTGAGACCTCTATATCAGACAGGTCGCGTGGTACAACGCGTGCCACGCGTTCGCGTGCGGCGGCGACATACGATTCCTCGCGGTCAATACCGATAAAGCGACGCCCCAGTTCGCGTGCGGCGGCCGCGGTGGTGCCGCTGCCGACAAACGGGTCAAGTATAATGTCACCAGGTTTTGTTGATGCCAAAATTACACGACGCAGCAAATCCAGCGGTTTTTGTGTGTTATGCAGACTTTTTCCATCCGCGCCCTTTACGCGTTCTTCGCCCAGGCATATATTTATCCCCCAATCCGACCGCATTTGTTTCCCACCGTTCAGCTTTTTCATGGTTTCGTAATTAAATGTGTATTTGCCGGTTTTTGTCGGTGTTGCCCAAATCAGTGTTTCATGCGCATTTGTAAAGCGAGTGCCGCGAAAATTGGGCATCGGGTTTGTTTTTACCCATACTATATCATTTAAAATCCAGAATCCGAGGTCTTGCAAAATTGCACCCACACGAAATATGTTGTGATAACTGCCAATTACCCACATGGCGCCGTCGGGTTTTAATATGCGTTTGCACTCATTCATCCATTGACGTGTGAATTCATCATATGCTTGGGTACTTTCAAATGCGTCCCAACGGTCGCGTACGGCGCGTGCGGCGGTTTGATCTTCGGGACGGTACAGCGTTTTTTCACCCAATTGCAGATTGTACGGCGAATCCGCAAATATTGCATCCACCGATGCATCGGGGATTTTTCGCATAATTTCAATGCAATCGCCGGATAAAATCTGGTTTATGTATTTTTCCATCTCTCTCATCTATGATTATACATTTTATCATATTTGAGGCATGAAAAATCGCGGGTGCAAGTGGGTTTATATAAATAATTTGCTTGATTTTTATAAAAATACGATTTTTTTGTGAAAAAATGTTCTTGCACGGCAAAGAATAGATTGCTACCGTTAAGAGGTTATGAGATGTCCATACTGCAACTCTACTGACAGCAGGGTTACCGATTCCCGCCCTGATACCGAGGATGCGATTATTCGCCGTCGTCGGGTATGTAATCAATGCGGCGCAAAGTTCACGACGGTTGAACGGGTTCAGATGCGCGACTTGATGGTGCGTAAAAACAGCGGCAAATTGGAACCGTTTGATCGCGAAAAATTGCGGCGCAGCATAATGCTGGCGTGCCGTAATCGTGATGTCGGGGACGAGCAGGTGGAAAAATTAGTGACATCAATTCATCGGCGTTTGGAAACGGAAACCGCAGATGACACGGTGACAAGCAGTCTTGTTGGCCAAATGGTGTCGGATTCGCTGCTGAATCTGGACCCGATTGCGTTTGTTCGTTTTGTGTCTGTGTACCGCAAGTTTTCACGTATTGCCGACTTTAAGAAAGTAATAAATCAAATACCAGAGGCGGATGATGGTGCCGACGTTTGTACGTTGCCAAAAACATCGCTGTTTTAATATATGAGAAAAATTTATATATTTTTATTCGCAATTATTTTGCATGTTTCCGCGTTTGCGTCGGAAACTATACAAATTCTGACGGACGAAGACGCCGCCATTTATACCCAGATTTTCATGCTGCAGTCCAAGGAAAAAATTGATGCGGCCATTAAACTGGAAAAGCAGTTGGCGGATTCCCTCCTTATGAACGAGGTTTTGTTTCAACGTTATATTTCAAAAACGTATCGGACGCGTGGCCGCGAAGTTACCGCATGGATGGAAAAATATTACAATATGCCGGGTGCGGTTCGTATGGAAAAACTGGGACAGATAAAACAGGCAAAAACGCGCCGGGCGAACCTGCCGCGTACGATTTCGGGTAACCTGTCCATTGAAACGGCGCAGTCTGAAACGTGGACGGCAAAGCAGTACAGTGGGGAAACAGACAAAAAAATTACCAAGTTCAAAAAAGCCATACGTAGCGGTAGCACAAAAATCGCTCGTCAGATTTTGGAAGATGCTGCATTCAAACGAAAATTAACAGAATCTGATTATGGTCGTTTGGCGGGGCGTTTGGCTTTTATATATTACACAAACGGCGAATTTGAATTAGCGAAAAAATGGGGCTTTGTTGCATCCGACGCGCGGTCAGAATACGGATTGTGGGCGATGGGTCTGCTGTATTACAAGGAAGAAAAGTTCAAAGAAAGCCAGAAATATTTCAGCGAGATTTTAAATCTGGAGCAAATAAACAATGCGCGTAAGACCGAGGCCGCATTCTGGGCAGGGCGTGCGGCCGACGCCGCCGGCAATAGATCTGCGGCAAAAAAATTCTGGGCTGTGTCCGCGGCACATCCGATGGCGTTTTATGGCGCTTTGTCGGCGACTATGCTGGGGCGTACGCCACAATATGAATTTTTTGAACAGGACATAACGGACGAAGATTTGGAATTGCTGCGTGGGAAAAAATACGGCAAAATGGCCTTGGCACTGCTGCAGGTTGGTAACAAAGAACGTGCGGAAGAATATCTAAAACTGCTGATTACATTAAAGGCCAGTGACAGAATGTTGCATGCAATCAATGCTGTGTCTACTGCGTACAATTTACCGCGTGTTTCAATTCAGGTATCCAGTGTTATAAAAGACCGGGGTATTTTGGAAATTGATGACGACATTATTTATTCTGCGCAATATCCATTGCCGGATTGGGAACCAATGGGCGGATGGTCAATTGACCGGGCATTGTTGTTTGCGATTACAAAGCAGGAAAGCGGATTTCGTCCGAATGTAAAATCGTCCGCCGGGGCGTCGGGATTAATGCAATTGATGCCAAGTACCGCACGACGTGTTGCGCGCGCGAACAAAGTGAAAATGTCAAACATAGACATGGCCAATCCCGAACACAACATGTTCCTGGGGCAGCAGTATATTGTCGATTTATTGGCGCATCCGAATATTGAAAACAATATAATAAAAATGTTGGCGGCGTATAATGCGGGAATGGGAACGCTGGTAAAATTTGAAAAGGCATTTGATACATATGACCCATTGCTGTATATTGAAAGTTTTCCGGCATTTGAAACCCGTGGATATATCAAGCGTGTAATGAGTAATATGTGGCTGTATCGTGCGCGTTTGAATCAACCACTAACCACGATGAAGGATTTGGCGGACGGGCGCTGGCCCCTTTATAACAGTGAAGATGAATACGTCCGCAGGCAAATTGAAAACCGCATGGCGATATGATAATGCCCGGCATTGCCGGGCTTATTGTTTATCTCTCATAGTCATTATTCATTCAAAAAATGGTTTTATTCATTGTGATTTGGTGCTATGTTAATTTGCATGAAACAAACACCAACATTTGAAATTGAACGGGCGCACGGTGGAATTGTTGTCGGTGTGGACGAAGCGGGTCGCGGCCCACTGTGCGGGCCGGTTGTGGCGGCGGCGGTGATTTTCCCGTCATTTGATATTGAAATACCGGTAATAATTCGTGATTCAAAGCAGATGACGCATATTCAACGTGCTGCGGCATATGAATGGATTGTGAAAAATACTAAATGGGCGGTTGGTGAATGCAGTCCGGCTGAAATTGACGAGTTAAATATTCTTTGGGCGTCCATGCGTGCAATGGAACGCGCGGTGGCGGGTTTAAATGTTGGGGCGTGTTATTGCCTGGTTGATGGTAACCGGGTTCCGACCGAATTGACGGGCGACGCGGTGGTAAAGGGGGATGCAAAATCACTGTCTATTGCGGCCGCATCCATTATAGCCAAGGAAACGCGTGACCGGATAATGCGTAATCTTGCAGAAAAATATCCGCAATACGGTTGGGACAAAAATGCGGGATATCCCACGCAATCCCATTTGCAGGCGATTGATAAATATGGTATAAATGAACAGTTTAGAAAAAGTTTTGGACCGATAAAGGAAAGGATAAAAAATGAAACTTCGTACGATTGACAATTTTGATGTTCGCGGTAAATATGTTTTGCTGCGCGATGATTTTAATGTTCAAATTGTCGATGGAAAAATTACCGATGCATTTAGAATAGAGCAGAGCATGCCAACCATTCGCGCATTGCGTGATGCCGGGGCTCGTATTGCGATATGTGCGCATCTGGGGCGTCCCAAGGGCATGCGCAACATGGAATTCTCGCTGCGCCCGGTGGCAGAGTATTTGAATGTACCACTGATACCAGATTGCCTGGACAGGGATTTCATGGCAAATATGCATGATGGTGATATAGTCTTGCTTGAAAATGTCAGATTTTACGAAGGCGAGGAAAAAAACGACCCTGCGTTTGCACAAAAATTAGCCGCCGGTTTTGATTTGTTTGTAAACGACGCGTTTGCTGTGTCCCATCGCGCACATGCCAGCACGGTCGGCGTTGCTGAAATTTTGCCGGGATGCGCTGGAAAATTACTTGCGGGTGAAATTGAAAATCTGTCGAATGTTATGGAAAATCCAAAGCGGCCGCTTCTGTCAATTGTTGCAGGCAGCAAGGTGTCCACAAAAATTGGTGTGTTAAAGGCGTTGGCAAAACTGTCTGATGCAATGATAATTGGTGGTGCGCTGGGTACGACTTTTAATTATGCCCAAGGCCACAAGGTCGGCAATTCGTTGTTCGAAGCAGACCAGAAAGATACCGCGCTGGAAATATTGAAATATGCCGCAGACAATGATTGCAAAATACTGCTGCCGCTGGACAAGGGTGTGGCAAAAACGTTTGCGCGCGATGCGCTGCGTGAAAACAAGGCGGTTGATGAAATATTGGATGACGACATTATTCTGGATGCGGGCATTGACACAACCGCCCGTAATTTGGATGCGATTAACGGTGCGTCGACTGTAATTTGGAACGGCACGGTCGGTATGGCGGAATGGGCGCCGATTTGGTCAATTGGTTCATTTTCAATTGCAGAGCAGATTGCATCCCGCACTCGTGACGGGAAATTGGTAAGCATAGTTGGCGGCGGTGATACTGTTGCCGCACTAGAAGCATGCGGCATCAAAGACCATATGACTTATGTTTCAACCGGTGGTGGTGCGTTTCTGGAATTTATAGAGGGGCGCGTTCTGCCTGGAATCGCAATTTTGGAAGACAAGTAAAATAAATCCGCCAATTGGCGGATTTTTTATGTCTGATTAGGCCTTGTTTTTATTTGTGCAATAAACTATAATTTGACATGAACCAACAGGGATGCTGGCTCAGGGACTTGAAAATCCCATAAATGAACGGCATGTACTTTTTGCATGCTGAATCCGAAATGAAAGCATGGGTATTGCTTTTGTAATACGTCATGTTTTGTCACCCGACCGTGAACGGTCGGGGGTCTGTGGTTATATAACAGGGTGCGCACCCAAAAGCCACGGGATCATTTTCATTTATGATTTTTCAAATCCCCGACCGCCATATTTCCTGGCGGTTTTGTTAAAACAAAAATGGGGCGAAAAATGCAAAAATATTTCTTTTTCTGTTTGTTTCAGTTGTGTGTATTTTCATATGCTGCCAATGCGGCATCCACAACCTGTATGTTTTGTGGTGTGTACCCGTGCGGATATTATAAAGCAGCCGATTGTTGTGGCGCGTGTGACTGCAGTTCCGTGTTATGCGATATCGGTTATTCGGTTGATGCAAGTTGTAATTGTGTGAAATCTGGAAGTGGGGGCGCCGGTAAATGTGAAAAAGGGCATTATTGGTCGGGCAGTTTAAGTAGCGGTTTTTGTGCTCCTTGCCCAAACGGTGGAACAACACCGGATGTTGTTTATAATGATAACGGCCTTATAAAATTAAAAGTTGAAATAACTGATTGCTATATCCCGGTGGGGCAAGAGATGACAGATTCCACCGGAACGTATTCCTATACCGCTGATTGCGCATACACACAGTAATAAACTTTAACGCTTATGCCAACGATATGCGCGCTGGTATGCACGCGTGATTATCTGTTCACGCTTTGCAAAATTTTTGTTACTAAAGACAGACAATCTTAAGTCGTCAAAATCGCTTGTAGTGCGTGAAAGTTCTTGAGCTTTTTGCATGATTTGCATATCTGATTGTTTTGCGTTTTCTATCAGGTTCTGTTTTGTTTTTACTATTTTGTCACCCTTGTGTAACAACCGCAGCAGTGCTAAATTATAGTCATGACGCACTTTGGCAAGGCTTAATTCATTGACCAACCGATTTTCATAATTTTTTAAGCTGTTAAGTATTATTAGGCATCTTGACGATGTGTGGTCGTCGATTAAAAAGATTTCGTGCATAGGGTTGCCTCTTTTTTCATATACTAATCAATTATTAATGGTATACAAAAATTGTGCATTGTCAATAGCGTTCCCTTGTTTTTCCGATATTTTTACATATATTAAGTATAAATTCGCGAATCGGGTTTTTATATGATATAATTTTATCAGTAAAAATAAGGATTAGTTATGGCTTTGATACCAATGGTTATAGAAGAATCGCCGCGCGGTGAACGTTCATTTGATATTTATTCGCGCCTGTTGCGTGACCGCATTGTTATGGTTAGTGGTCCGATTGAACCCGCGATGGCAAACACGATTGTTGCACAATTGCTGTTTTTGGAATCTGAAAATCCCAATGCGGATATATCGTTGTACATAAATTCGCCGGGTGGTGATGTGTCGGCGGGGTTTGCAATCATGGACACAATGAATTATATAAAATCACCCGTATCAACAATAGGTATGGGATTGGTTGCATCTATGGGGTCGATATTGTTGGGGGCCGGGGAACGTGGCAAACGTTTCGCATTGCCCAATACCAGTATCATGATTCATCAACCGCTGGGCGGCTTTGACGGTCAGGTGACCGATGCCGAAATTCGGATAAAAGAATTGCAGCGTGTAAAGAAAAAAACAACGGAATTGATGGCGGAATTTACCGGCCGCAAGGAAAAAGAAGTGCATGACGCGATGGAGCGTGACAATTGGATGACAGCCGCCGCCGCATGCGAATTCGGCCTGATTGATAAGGTTTTGGAAAGAAAATAAAAAGTGGATTTTTAGCATGAGTGAAAATAAAAATACACCTTCCACGGAAAATACAAATAATCAGCAGTTCTGCAGTTTTTGTGGCAAAGCTGTATACGAGGTGAAAAAACTGGTAAGCGGTCGCAATGTCTGCATATGTGACGAATGCATAAATCTGTGCAATGACATAATGGCCGATGGCGACATGGCGGACGCGCCGCATGATGTGGAAAAACTGCCAACACCGTCCCAGATATATAATTTTCTCAATGATTATGTAATTGGTCAAGATGATGCGAAACGCACACTGTCCGTTGCGGTGTACAATCATTACAAGCGGCATAATGCGACACAAAAAGCAAATGTTGAAATTCAAAAATCAAATGTTTTGATGATTGGGTCGACTGGAACTGGAAAAACACTGTTTGCCCAGACGTTGGCACGGATTTTGGATGTTCCGTTTGCAATTGCGGACGCAACCACCCTGACCGAGGCTGGATATGTCGGTGATGACGTGGAAAGTGTTTTGATGCGTTTGTTACAAAATGCGAATTTTGATGTTGAACGCGCCCAGCGTGGAATAATTTATATCGATGAAATCGACAAGATTTCCCGTAAATCGGAAAATCCGTCATTAACACGCGATGTTTCCGGCGAAGGCGTTCAGCAGGCATTGCTAAAACTGGTCGAGGGCACAATAGCCAATGTTCCGGCCGGTGGTGGCGGCCGCAAGCACCCGGGCGAGGCGACGGTTCAGCTAGACACATCAAAGATATTGTTTATTTGCGGTGGGGCGTTTGACGGGCTAAATAAAATAATTGCCGACCGGTCATGTGCGCGCCGCGGTATCGGTTTTGGTGCCACGGTTGAATCCAAAGAAGCACGTGAATCAAAAAATTATCTGTCTGATGTTCAACCATCAGATTTGGTGAAATTCGGAATAATTCCGGAATTAGTTGGACGCCTGCCGGTGATTACAACATTACAGGAATTGGATGCGGATGCACTTGTAAAGATATTGACCGAACCAAAGAACGCAATTGTAAAGCAATATGCGGCAATGTTGGAAATGGACGGTGTTAAACTGAACGTAACAGATGACGGATTGCATGAAATCGCAAAAATGGCGGTGCAACGCAAGACAGGTGCGCGAGGGCTGCGCGGAATATTGGAAAAAATATTGCTAACGCCTATGTTCAATGCACCGGATAACCCGGAATTGGCAGAAATTGTTATCGATAAGGATGTAGTGCAGGGCAACAAGCCCCCGATTGAAATCCTGCGTGATGCACAACGTGCGGCATGATATTGCTTATGATAATAATATGGGGGAATATAATTCCCCCATTTTTCAAATACGTGAATTATAAGGAGCAATCCTTTTGTGGGTATTTTTATATAGAAATATGTTGACATAATATAGGTTAGTGGTATATATAAACTGATGTTTTAACGCATGGGGTGGTTAAAAGAATGAAAAACAATGATAACAAGTATATTATCACAGATGAACAATATAGCAAATTGATGCAAATTCCGGCGGCGGTAAATGTTTTGGCTCCATTGCCAGAATTACAATTGACAAAGGGTATTGCAGAAAGTTTGCTTAATCCGCAGTATATCCCGCATGTATTATATTGGGACTATGCTGCAAGAAATGGCCAAGGGGGCTGGAATCGCGGCGGCATAAGGTCTAATGACTTTTTTGCTGAAGATATCCCACATTTTACAGAAAGATGGAAATCTAATTTAGATATGATTTTATCTGGTGTGGCGCTATCGCCTGTCATGATGGCTACAAATAAGGCAAATTTCCCAGGGCTCGGCAAATGGGGACAGGTTGCCCCGGCAAAGGGTAACTATATTGTTGCCAATTTGTTTTATATTGACCGCCGGGATGGAAAAATAAAACTTTGGAATAAAGATAAATGGTTCGGTGTGTCCCGTGTACTTTGGGCTTGCGATATCGCAGAATCTTTCTATTCCGATACACGTGAAGCGCTGCGGAATAATTTTGATAAATTTTTATCCGGCCGGGATTCTCGTTAAACAAAAAACCCGCAATTGCGGGTTTTTTGTTTATTCCTTGAAATATTTTGCACGTTGTGTTTTTGAAACGGCCTGCATTTGATTGAATTTTGCATCTGCTGCCGATTTGTCGGCCGGGGTTTCACCACTTGGCGCATTGTAATCGGCGCCATTTAATACAATCAGACGCGTCGGCGTTATTGAAGAACCGTCGCATTCAATCATATATTCGTTCATGTTATAATATTTTCCATAACATTTGCCATTCAATACGCCCGCATATCCATTTTCAGCCAGCGCGTCACATGTTGGTTGTGCGCCCAATGTTATTTCGCCGTTCGGTAATTGTTCATCTGCGTTTTCAAGTATACCGCTGCACCAGACGTTCACATATGTGCCGTCAACAGACGCCATCGTACCATTTGCGGTTGTGCGACGAACGCCAAAGCAGTCGCCATTTAGGGTGTCTGTATCAAAATCGCGCTTTACATTCGCACCACCCGCGATTTCATTGCGACCCATTGCGACCGGTTGTGTGTCCCCGGTTGTCAATGCGTCGGGGCAAATGAATTTCATTCCCCAGCAATTGGCGCCAGCATCCCACATGCCGGCATCATATCCCGCCCCCAGTTTGCCCGCATAGCAGTTTGACGGACTTAACCGGCATATTGTTGGCTGTTCCCACCATGGGGTTACAGCGCAATTGGCGGCACCAATTGATGCCATTGAAATCAGGGATGCGATAAATATTTTATTCATGATTACACTCTCGTTATTAAATATTTTATCAAATTTTTTCCACCCCTGCAAGAGGGCATTGATTCTTTTGTCTATTGATTTTTATTTGCACAGTAACCCCATTCGTCATTGGCTCCTGTTTCTTTATAGAAGTACTCATATTTGTTGTTATAGTTGTTGTATGGTGTATCAATCCATGTGCCGCCCAGTCTGTCGCATTCGGCCGCCAGTGACTTGGCCATTTCCACACGTATTTTATCCATAACAACATTTACATCTTGTAGAACAGTTTCAGGAATTGTCGGATTTTCCGATGTGGCATTGCTGGGGCGGGTGCATGTCTGCATTGCGTATCTGACTAATTTCTGGTACAGACTGCCGACATAATTGCCGCATTCGTTTTCAAGTTTGCCGTTGGTGCATGTTGCACCATCGGGGCATTTCAGGCATGTGTTACCCGGTTTCGGTGTGGAATCAGCCCGGCCATTATATGCCATGTAATAACCTTCATTGCATGATGAATATTGCCGTATTTCCGGGCATAAATATGCGTTGCTGCCGTCAATGGTGGGTGGTGGCAGTATTGGCGATGTGCCACTGTTGCCTTCATTCCACAGCATTTGATTGCATGCCGCATTGTTGGCGTATTGCTGGGTGCCGGGGGCATATACGCGGCATGCATACGGATATGAATGCAGTGTATCGTTGCTGGGGACGGCACATGTTTCTTTTGCAAAATCTTGCAACAGTACGGAACATTCCTTTGCGATTTTTTGATCGGTTATATCACTCATCGCGGTTAACAATTCCTGCAAGCCGTTTGAACCGCCACCGTACAGGTTGCTGCATGCGTCCAATTTTTCACGGCACAGTTGTTCCGATAATTCCAATCGCGCCCCCAGCAGCAGTGATTCTTTAATTTTACTAAAGTCTTTTAGTGACTTGCTTTGTGTGTCATAACATTCGTTCACAACATCAAGGCAGTTGTTTTTTACATCTCGAACGCGCGCCTGTTGCCCCTGATATATTTCAATAATTGCCTGGCGCATGAATTCGTCCCACACGTCATCGGCTAAATCGCGGCATGTGTCAAGCCCGCGCGCTGCAACCGAACGCTTGCGATTTAGTTCGGCAACAATCAGTCTGTTTGATTGATTGGTTAATATGTCGCCTGATAATGATATCTGGGTTTCCAATTGATAGAAATCAGCACTGTAAATTGGTTCGCCGGTTTCGCGGTTTAAATATTTTCCCGATATATCAAGGCAGTGCACATAATCTGTGCCGCATGCGCTGTCGGATGTTATGTCCTTGCGTACTTGGGCGATACAGTCATTGATTGATGATGAATTGTGGGCGTCATAATTTTGCAGTCGCGCCGTATTCATTTCACGTTCGGTTTCCCGAACTTTTCCCTTGGCGGCTGTTATATTTTTGTCCAGTGCAGTTGCCAACACCGTACAATCGTTTTCAATATACATTCCGTACGCAGATACGGCCATGTTAAGCCGTGATTGCGTCCCGCATGTTGCGGCAACCATTTCTGCGCACTGGCTGTGTACGGCGTTGTATAGTGTTTCACCAGTGGTGTTTGCAATGCTGGCACCGGATGTCAAACTGGTTGTTGCCCATATCGCATTTATATCGCCGGCAATATCCAACGTTCCGGCGGTTGATAGCGACTTGCTTTTTGTATTCGCCAGCACAGAACTAATTCCCGCCAGGGTTGAATTTGACGCGGACGTATCATTGGCGTTTGTGGCCGCGATTTCGCCCGCTGTGGATGTAAGCATGGCGTTAACCTCTGCCGCGGTTTTTGTTATGGCTGATATATTTAGGTCTTTGAAGTCTTGGATTTCATCTGATGTTTGCGACAGTACCTTTTCGCGTGATTGTATTTCGGCCAATCGTGACGAACAGATGCATCGACGGTATGTGTCGTTTTGTTTCGCGCAAAATTGATCCATACACGTAAAGTACGCATCGCGGCAGGTGTTATAATCGGAATCAAACGTATTGCCGGCGCCCGCGGCGGCAATTGTTAATGCCGCGCTTGATGCTGCGCGACTTGCGCGTGTAGCGTGTTCGGTCGTGTTGACGATGGCTGTTCGTGCGGAATTTGTTGCCAGCCGCGGTGCTGCTACTGCCGTACGCGATGCGCGTGCTGCTGTGGTTTGCGGTGTGGCGCTCGTGCGCGCTGTGCGCCCGCCGGCAGATTGGGATATGGCCACAGGCACCGTAACCGATGCGGTTGAGTTTCTTGGTGTTATGGCGCCAGACGTTGCGGCGCGCGTTTGTGTTGTTGCTGGTTGTGATGATGCGCGTTTTGTGCCCGCGATTGTGGTTGTGGTGGCGGCGCGGCTAACAGATGCGGCATCACGAACAGCGGCCCCTGCATAACCGGTGGCCGCATAATATGCGACTATAAGCATCAAAAAACGTTTCATCCTTTCCCTAATAAAGTATGATTATATAATATCAAAATGCGTTATTAAGGGCAATGAATATTTAATAAAAATTGACAGTATTTTCGCAAAAATAAAACCGCCGATTTGGCGGCGGAATTATTGGTTTGCAGCTTGTGCGTCCGGAGCCGGGCGGTTGCGTTCAACAAACGTTATACGTCCCTTGTCCAAATCATAAGGTGTCATTTCAACGCGCACTTTTTCGCCAACATTCACCCATATGCGCGCTTTGCGCATTTTGCCGCATACTGTTGCTAAAATTTCATGACCGTTTTCCAGTTTTACACGGAACATCGTATTAGGTAACTTATCCTCAACTGTGCCGTTAAAAACTATAACATCGTCTTTTGCCATAATAATCCTCAAATTGATTTCGTTTTTTTATTTGGACTTATGATATTGCGTGCATAAAAAAAATGCAAGAATTTTTTATGTGCTTGCACAAAGTGTAAAGTTTTGATAAAATTAATTCATTAAAAGGGAGCCTGGATAAGGGGGGAGTGTTGATGAAATTAAAAATACTTGTCGCATTGTTGTGCATGCTGGAATGGACCGCGTTTGCGGCAGTTCGCAGTTCAGAGGCAAGAGTTAGTGCCGGCCGAATATCCCAGGCTGGTGCGCGTGCACCTAATACTGTTCAAACGTTAAAGCCGGCGACCGCCCCAAGTACTGCCGGAACGACGTCGGCGCCGATTGTGACATCGCCGGCGGCCACTGCGCCAACCGCGAGTAATAATACTGTTGCTGCCCCGGCAGATGTGGCGGTGGATTGTCGGGAAAAGTATCGCGCATGTATGGATGAATTTTGTTTGTTGGATGAATCCGAAGGGTATCGCTGCGCATGTTCGTCAAATATTGAAAAATCAAAATCCTTGATTAACGAAATTATGCAAATTCAAGAAGATGCCGACAAGTTGTATACCGAGGGCGTTGAACGTGAACAACTTGGCGCCAAGGCAAAATTGGTCTTTGGCGAAAGCGAGGCTGCAAAAAAAAGTTCACGGGCATCTGGTTTGAGTTTTGCGCAATGGTTAAAAGGCGACGCGGAAGATGAAGGCGGCCTTGGGGAAGATATCTATATTGGTGACAGTCTTTATGAAATGGCGGCGGAAAACTGTGCGGCGGAATTAGCGGCGTGCGGCACAAAATCCAATATGGAGGAAATGTTGTATTCGCGCCAGATTGTTTCGGATTGTAAAACGTTTGAAACATATTTGAACGATCAGAAAATTGATGCCAATGCGAACAAGCGCATAGCAGAGGCTGCCGTTCGTGCCGCGCGTTTAGAAATGTTGGACACAACAAATAAATATAATCGTGGTGAATGTTTTCTGGCGTACAAGTCCTGTGTCGCGGACAAAGGCGGGTGCGGTTCAAACTTTGAAAACTGTCTGGATGCGGATTTGTTGACGCGTCGTGCAAATGCGTGTGAAAATGTTTTGGATCAGTGTATGGCGGTGCGTGAAGACGTCTTAAAAGATTGGCAGGCGGAATCTGAAATATTATTGGTTGAGGCTGCAAAGTATGCTGATAAAAACCAGCGACTGACGTGCATGGCGCGTATACAAATGTGTTTGGAAGACGGGTGTAACACCGAAACAAATTCTGCATGTTTAACAGATATTAAGGTCGCAGCAGGCATTTGTCCGGTTATTGACGAATGTGAAGAAATGATTCCAGGTATTAAAACGACCGTTAAAGACAAACTGGGGTATTTGCGTCATCAGTTCTGTGCAAACGATGTAGATAAATGTTTGCGCCAAAAATGTGGTGAAAACTTTACCGCACCGGAATGCGTTGGAAAAAAGAACGAGGAAATCGTTGCCCTGTGTCCACAGGAATTGTTCCCGTCGTGCAGAAATGAAACCCAGTATGATATTATCGTACAGTCTACATTGCTGCAGATGGATTACCAAATGTTACAGGGATGTTTGAATTATTTTGGTGAGCAGTTGGGCAAGGTGTGTGGAACAGATATGTCGTGTTTGCCAGCCGATGATACGGTTCAGGGATTGACAACCATCCCCGAAACAGAAGAAGGAATGGCCACTTTGCGTCAAACTATTCGTGACAATTCGGAAAATGCGGTAAATGAATTCTTTAAGCAATTTGAAAAAGATACGACCGTTTCTGCGTGCAAGGATAGCAAGAAACCCGCCGGTCGTCGCAGTCTGGGAGACAGCGTATTTGTCAGTGCCAAAATGGTTGCGCAAATTGGCGCACAAAATCGGGCGTTGCGTGAGCTGGAAACAAAAATTGCAGAATTATCACGCAAGCAAGATGTTGAAGCAGCCAAACAAAACTGTCTGAAAACTTATAAACCCGAAGATCCTAAAAAACAAACCGCGGGCAAGGAAAAGAAGAACTATAGCTATATCCGCAGTGTTTCGTTTGAGCCAGATTTGCGTAACTGTCATGTATGCCGCATGCAGCAGGTTTGTGAAACTGGTGGAATGACAAAGGGCGCAGCCGCTATGAAGGGTGCGGCGGGTGGTCTGTCGGCGGGCGCATCCATGGGAACAATGGTTAATGCCGGATGGGGCACCGCCATCGGTGGTGTTGTCGGCGCGGTCGGTGGGGCGCTGTTGGGCAGCAATGCTGGCGGCCAAGAGGAATTTTGTCAGGAAATAGAGTCTTGCGAAGATATTAATATGTAATGTATTATACATTTGGCGGACGGGAGATAAGATAATGAAACTAATAAAATCTGTTTTATTGTTTTCAATGCTAAATTGCATCGCCGTGGGCATGTTTGCCCCGGCGTTTGCCGTGACAAAAAAGGCATCTACGCAATCCGCAATTCAAAACGGCAAGGTGGTTCGTACCAAGGTAACAGCAACAGGTCTTTATGACCAGGCATGCTATGATGCGTATTATGGCTGTATGGACCAATTTTGTATCCCAGATAATTCCAACGGTGGGTCGTGCGCATGCAGCAATGACAGCATAAAGTTGGAAAAAGATCTTGCCGCAATCCAGGAAACCATGGCGGAAGCAAACCGCATCGCTACCATAGAAGTTGAAAAGGTAAAGGCCGGTGCACAGGCAGATATTATTTTTAATGGTGAACGTAAATATGGTACCGACGGAAATGTCCTTGGGGTTGATGAAAAGAGTGAAGAGGACGCAAAAAAGGAAAAACGCAACAATTTGTTGGCCATGTTTAACACAACAAATGATGATGACGATGACATTTGGGAAAGTAGTGTTGCGATAATTGCGGACAAGCAGGGTGATGAATTATTTACTGCCGCCGAAGGTATTTGTATTGAACAGGCACCCGAATCTTGCGACAAAGACATTCAATTCCTGCGTCAATTGTACAAACGCCAAATTCAGTCTGATTGCAAAGCTTTTGAAAACAGCATTGCCACCAAAAAATCAGAGGCTGATTTGGCGCTAGCCGAGGCCGAGGCGGATGTGCGTGCCGCGCTAAAAGAAAGTTTCGACAACGCAAACAAGTATGACCGCGGAACATGTATGGTTGAATACAAAAAATGTATGCAGACCGAAGATGCGTGCGGTAAAAACTGGGAAAACTGTGTTTCTACGATTGCATCTGAAAATATGCAGCAAGAGGCGGTGCACACAAATGGAACAAAGGTTGCATCGGTAACGAAATATGAAATTGCCGCATCTACTATGGAAATTTTAGAATCAAAACGCTATATCTGTGAACGCGTGCTGGATCAATGCATGGCGGTGCGTGATATCGTGTGGACAGATTTCTTACGCGAAGCCGCCCCGACAATCAAGGTTGCAGAATTAGCGGCGGAATCGAAAATGCGTCAATCATGCTTGACCGATATTTCCGATTGTATTCAAACCGCATGCAAAGATGATATTGTGGGCAAGGGCGTTGATACAATGGATGCATGCTTGGCGCATCCGGACATGGTACGCAGTTTCTGTAAAGTGGAAATTGATAAGTGTGAACGCATGGAACCGATGATTTGGGGATATGTGACCGACAAGCTAAAGGCGATGCGCGTTGATGCCTGTACAGAGGAGGTTAAAAATTGTTTTACCGCCGATACGCGTTGCGGGAAAAATTTTGAAAACTGCATCGGTATGGATTACGACTATATGCATAATATTTGCCCGATTGACACATTGGTTGTCTGCAAGGCGGAAAATGCAAATTTCTCTATGGATGATTTGGATTCCATGCTGATGGGATTGTATTTAAACATTGATAACGCCGCATTAGAGCAGTGTCAAACTTTGGTTGATAATAAAATGGCTGAAATTTGCGGCAGCACAACAGATTGTAATAAATTTGCATCGGATGACACCATTGGGACGGGCAGTTTGCGTTCTCAAAAAGATGGAACGATATATCGTGTCACCGGAATGATATCATTTGGCAGTATAAAAATGGGTGATGCGTCCGGCACGACAATTGATGGTGCCGACGGCACGCGTGTAACGCTAGAGCCTGGGCAGATAGGTGTTCAAGAATATATTGCAAAAATACGCGAACGTAATGTGGTGCAATTAAGTGATGAGGGAATAATATCTGCAATAGAAGAAGAATTGAACAATATCGCAGGTACGATAAACCGCACTATAGAAATGATAGAACAGGATCCGGAAATCCAATTCTGTGTCAACGGCCGTGACTTGTCGCAAATAAACGGCAAGGGTCGCGGGGCGAATAATACCACCAGTGCGCGTTTTCCGAATTTGCTAAATTCGGTAAAGATGCAGATTGCGGTGTCGGCTCTGCGCAAGGCGCAAGATAATTATAACGCGAAACTGAACAAAGAGATAGCAGAGGCGACGAAAAATGCATCCACAGATTTGGCGCAATATATGTGTCAAAAGATTGCTGAAAACGGTGGCACAGGTGGCAGCAGTGTTGATTCATCAACGCCATTGACACCGCCGTATGCGATTTCATATGATGTTGGGTCGGGTCTGACCACCAAAGATTTAACCAGTGGCGGCACCGGGGAAACATCTTTCACCACAACCGCCGGCAGTGGCATGACCAAGACCGTCACCAGTATATTTAGCCGGGATACCAGAACATGTCATGTTTGCACGACGATATCCACGCAATCGTGTACAATCAAGGGGGGTAACTGGTTCCGCAAGGCAAACAAGAATTGCAATGTTGAAACCAAGGACCCGATTTGCGAAGATATAGTAATGTAATCGGTTGAAAAATAAAGCGGGGGCTTGCCCCCGTTTTTTATTATAAAAACGATATCATTCCCGTCACATATTCGGAAAAAAAATGATATAATAATATCCATTGAATCAGAGAGGTTTTTTCATGAATGTTATAGAAGTTACAAGTTTGGAATCCATTTTGTCTTCTTTGGGACAAAACGCGGTTAGATTTGGATTTAAATTGGTTGCAGCCATTGCAATATTTGTTGCCGGAATGTGGTTGGCGAACCGTATAACTTTATCTATTCGCGCGATAATGGAACGCCGCCGTTTGGAAGCGTCACTGCAATCATTTCTATTGTCTTTTATAAGTATAATGTTAAAGGTATTTGTCATTATTGTTGTCTTGACGACGGTCGGGGTTCAAATGACATCCATAATTGCAGTTTTGGGCGCGGCGTCTTTGGCGGTTGGCATGGCGTTGTCGGGCACCATGCAAAATTTTGCCGGCGGGATAATATTACTGTTGTTCAAGCCTTTTCGGGTCGGTGACACTATTGAGGTTGCAACCGGTGATATCGGCGTTGTTAAAAAGATAATGATTTTCACAACCGAGGTTCGTACCTTTGATAACCAGGTGGTCTTTTTACCGAACGGGGCACTGGCCAACGGTGTGATTACAAACCTATCCCAGGGGGCATGGCGTCGTACCGAGATTAAAATAGGTGTTGCATACGGCACGAAAATAGACGCGGCGCGGCGCGAAATTATTGGAATTTTAACCGCAGATAAACGAATAAAGACAGAGCCTGCACCATCTGTTTTTGTAAGCAGCCTGGATGACAGCGCGGTGACATTAACCGTGCGGTTTTGGACCAAGTATGAAGATGTTGCGCCCGCAACTGCGGATATGATGGAACGAATATATGATGCGTTGCCGAAAAAGAAAATTAATTTCCCATTCCCGCAAATGGATGTGCACGTGGTCAAATAAATTTTTTATTCCTAGTGTTGATTGTTTGCATTTTATGATATAATTTGTATTGATTAAAGTTTAATAAAGCAAAAGGAGATAAAGAAATGAAAAAAATATCGATGTTGGCGGTAATGGGGGTATTTGCGTGCCCAATAGCGCATGCTGGTTTTCAAGGGGCAACTGCACCGGCGCCGGCGGTTGGCGGTTTTGTTGGTGGTGCGGAAACAATTGTTACCGTTGCCCAGGTTAAAGATATGCGTGATGATGTAAATGTTGTTGTCAAGGGCAAGATTTTACAGCGCCTGGGCGACGAAAAATATTTGTTCGAAGACGCAACAGGTTCCATCACCGTTGAAATAGACGACAAAGATTGGCGTGGTCAGACCGTAACCCCCGAAGACACCGTAAAATTATATGGCGATGTTGACCGCGGTTTTATGAAAACCGAAATCGATGTTGATTATGTTCAAAAAATGTAAATCTAAAAAAACCGCCCACAAGGCGGTTTTATAAATGATTAGCGTTGTAATTGTAACACTTTTTGCATTTTTGAGAAGATGGTTGCATCGTGTACAAATTTGCTCATTGCTGTTGCAGACAATTTTTCTATACTCTCAAAGTTACCAAGTCCCAGCCATTTATTTTCCTTTAATAATTTGAATTGGCCGTTTGTATTATCTTGTACTATTACGTTTGCAGCGGCAAAAGTTCCGTTTTGGTTAAAAAACGTGTTTTTATTGTTCACCCATGTTGCCCATGGCGCGTATGCCGTAGGTATTATTATGTACGCGGCGAACGACAAATTTCCCTTGGCCACATCCTGGGCGCGTCTTATATCGGTTTCATTCCATGATATGGGAAATTCGTTGTATTTTAGTTTGTTAAATCTGTTTCCTCTTATGTAATAGACTAATGTCTTTTTGTAATAAGAGCCCAATATTTCTTTTACTGTATCCGATTTTATTTTTGGGTTTTTGAGGTGGCGATTAGTAGTCAATTTGGCCTTTCCCGGTGTTGTTTTTATAGGTTGGGGCGTATTAATGATTTGCATATTACGCAGGATTGCCTGTATTTTGCTTTTTTCTTCGCTTATAAAGCATAATGCGTTTGATAGTTGGTTCAGATAATCTTGTATTTCTATATATTGCTTTTCGGACATTTTATATTCGGTCATTTTATCCCTTTTTCTTAAAAAAAAGCATCCTTGCAAATTTTAGAATGCGTGTCAAACGAAATATCATACACCAGGCGGGCAATCAAAACCCCCGCCAAACGACGAAGCAACCTAGTAAATATTTGCAAATGATAAATAATATGCTATAATTCATACCGCAAAGGGGAACCGGCGCATGGGTGTAAGAACCCATCAGTACTGTCGAAAGACATAAAATTAAAACTCCATTGGTTGGAGGGCTGTGATATACATAAATAAACAGCACTATTGTACTGATAGTTCTTAACCTCCAGCCGTTTGGTTTTTCCAAACGGTTTTGGTAGACGCAAAGTATTACGGCAAACAAATGCGAACGGCACGCAGATTTTTGCAAATCAATGCAAATGATGCCGCACAAATATTTAAAATCCCCAAGAATAAATACAAGCGATATGAATTTGGGCGCGAGATATTTCCGGAACCAATTTTGCTTAAAATAATGGTTGCCGCATTTTCTATGCTGACCTTTAAAAAGGTGAAAAATAAATTCTAACTAATAAAAATCCCCCAATCGGGGGATTTTTATGCCCTGTTTTCGGGCGTGTTTGGCGCAAATTATTCCGCGTCGGCTGATTTTTCTTCGGCGGCTTCCGATTTTGCTTCGTCTGCCGGTTCTTCGGTGGCCGGTTCTTCGGTTTCTTCAACCTTTTTCGTACCGAATGTCAGAATCTTGCCCGCAACCAATGCGTCGATTTCGTCCTGGGTCTGTGCGACATAAACCTTGACTGGAACGATAACGTCCGCGTGCAGAGCGATTTTTGTATCAAATGCACCGATTGACTTGATTGGCGCACCCAGCAATACCTGTGCGGATTCAACAGCGACGTTTGCAACTTCTTTCAGCATGCGCGCGATGTCGCGGCTTGATACGGAACCATACAATTGGCCGGTATCACCCGCCTGGCGAATCATGTGCAGTTTTGCGTTCTTTACCGCGTCAACATTGCCTTCTGCGGCTTTGCGTGCGGCATCCTGGCGTGCAACCAGTTCTGCCTTTTTCGCTTCGAACAATGCGACATTTTCGCGTGTCCAGCGCATGGCTTTGTTGTTCGGCAACAGATAGTTGCGTGCATAACCCGTCTTAACTTCGACTGTATCGCCGATATTGCCCAGTTTGTTAATTTTTTCTGTTAAAATAACCTTCATCTTATCTGTCCTTTTTCAAGTTAGGGATGTATAAATCCCAAATTTACAAAAAATTGATTAGAACGGCGCATCCGCGCCATTCTAAACGAATTATTAACCCAAGTTGTTACGAACAAACGGCATCAGACCCAAATGGCGCGCACGTTTGATGGCCGTTGCCAAGGCGCGCTGATCTTTCTGGGAAACACCGCTGATGCGGGACGGCACGATTTTACCGCGTTCGGTAATATAGTGCGACAGTGTTTTGATGTCTTTGTAATCAATAACCTTGCCCTTTAACGGGTTAGATTTTTTACGATAAATTGCTGCTCTTACTGCCATTATTCTGCCTCCTCGGTGTTCTTTTTCATCATGATGGACGGCGTTTTTGACAATTCGTCAACGCGTACGTTCAGAAAACGGATTACGTCTTCGTCAATGCGGGAACGACGTTCCAGTTCTGTAATCTGGGAACCCGGCAATTCGATGTTCAGCATTACATAGTGAGCCTTGCGGTTTTTGCGGATGATATACGCCAGATTTTTCAATCCCCAGAATTCTGTGGATTTTACATCGCCGCCCAACTCTTTGATAATTTCAGTAAATTTAGCCGCTTTTTCTTTAACCTGCGGTTCGGTCAAGTCCTGGCGGAAAACCAAGACGCTTTCGTAATAAGCCATTTTATTTCCTCTGGTTTATACAGCCGACGACCCCATGTCATCAGCAGGAACCAGACAATTATGCCGACTTTTTTAATAAAATCAAGTTTTTTTTAATATGAATAATCCCTATTGACTTGATGGGCACAAATTTATTATCATTGTAATAATAAGAGAGATTTTATGACGCATCAGTTTCACAGAAATCTTAACATAATGACGCTGTTTTCCGCGGTTTTGGCGGCTGGTGTCATTTTGTTTTATCGGCAATTTCTGAATATTGCGACGTCAAATATAATACTTAACGGAATAATAATTGGCACGACTTTGTTTGGAATTGGTCTGTGTTTTGTCGAAATGTTTCGTCTGTTGCCGGAATATCGGTGGCTGTCACTGTATTTGTCTGGGCGGCGTGCGGCGGATTTGCCACCGCGATTGCTGCGTCCGGTGGCGATGATTTTGCGTGCCCGCCCGCGCCAGATTTCCGCCGCAACGTTAAACGGAATGTTGGACATGATTTTGGTGCGCTTTGAAGATTCACGCGAATCCGTGCGCTATATCACAAATACGTTGATATTTTTGGGGCTGCTGGGGACATTTTGGGGGCTGATTATGACCGTCGGCGGATTTGCTGATTTAATCGCGGGGCTTGATTTTGAAAATGAATCTGTATTGCTGGCGATGCAGGCGGGTTTGGCGCGTCCATTGGGGGGAATGTCAACCGCATTTACTAGTTCTCTCCTGGGACTGGGGGGCAGTTTGACCATCGGATTTTTAGGCCTGCAGGTGCAGTTTGCACAAAATGCGATTTTCCGCGAGCTAGAAGATTATTTGGCGGCGCATACGCGTGCGGCCACGCCCGCAACGCCAATTGAAATAATACCGCAAATAAATCAGGCGGCGCGCAATCTGGACAACAGTGTGAAGAATTTAGAAAGGGTGTTTTCAGAATTAGATTGACACCGGGAAATAAAGAGAGAGAGGAAAAAACATGATGAACATTAGATTTCGCAATCAGACCAATGCTTGGCCAGGCTTTGTTGATTTGTTTTCAAATCTGGTTATCATATTGATATTCCTGTTGATTGTGTTCGTATTCTTATGGACAACCACCAGTGTTTTTAACAAGAGCAGTGGTATCAAAACTGTTGCCAAATTGAAACAGACAAATGCCGAACAGGCACAGACAATTCAGCAAATGACCGCAGACGAGCAGGAGGCAAAACGACTGCTGATATTGGCGCGTGCGGAATTGGAAAATCTGGAAAACAGCAATGCGGAATTAACCACCGAATTGGAAGAAATTGATTTGAGTATAGAGGATTTGGTCACGGCATATGAATCCAAGGTTATGGAATTACAGTCCCAGGGGCAGGACATGCAAAAAATGGTCTCCGAATTAAGCCAGCAGTTAAATCAGGCGAATCTGGATAAACAAAAGGCGACCGAACTGGAACAGGAACGACGCGCATTGCAGGTCGAAATGGAGGCACAGCGTATGTCGCTTCAAGAACAGTTGGCAAAATTACAGGCGTCATTAGACGCCGCCGAACAGAAGGCTAATGCCAAGGAAATTCAGTATGTCGAAATGTCGACGCGTCTGAATAAGGCATTGGCGGACAAGGTTGCAGAATTAAATGCCGTTGCACAGTATCAGTCGGATTTTTACAAGGCGATAAAATTGGCGCTGGGGGATCGCACGACAATACAACCCGATGGTGACCGCTTTATCGTGTCTAGTGACATTTTGTTCCCCAGCGGTTCATACACATTATCGCTGGAGGGTAAAAACCAATTGCGTGCCATAGCCGGTGTTATAAAGGGAATGGAGGCAAAGATTCCGTCCGATGTGAATTGGATTATTCGTGTGGATGGTCATACGGACAAGCAGCCCGTTGTGCCTGGGACGCGCGGTTATAAAAATAACACGGAACTGTCGCTGCTGCGTGCGACGGCGGTGGTTGATGCCTTGGCAGAGGCGGGCGTGTCACGTCGGCGCTTGTTGCCCAGTGGGTTTGGTGATATGCACCCGGTGGAACTGGGAAATAGTCCAGAAGCCCTGCAGAAAAATCGTCGTATTGAGCTGCAGTTGACTAATAAATAATAAAAACGCCCCGCATTTGGGGCATTTTTATTATTTAATTAGTATAGTAGCAAGAGTTAGTATATTCACCATTCCCGGTTGTGTCGCGGAATGTTGAATTGGCTGGTAAATAACAGTTTTTCTGTAGTGAGCCCCCATCGCTGGTTCCGGAATCGGGGCATGGCACGCATTGTGTCGTGCGTCCATTGCTATAGCTTCCATAGTTTAAATAATATCCGTTGGGACAAGTGCATACATTAGTATGCTGATTAGTGCAGGCCTCGTATATATCCCCGTATCCACAATAATAGGAATTTGACGACGCGTCATATTTACATTTATAGACAAATTGGGCGCCTAATATGTCATAAACCAATTGGTCGGCCAATTCGTTTGATAACAGATAGTTATCTATCATTGTGCTATTAAACGGCACCTGATTATCCAATTCATCATGCACGTGTTGACGACAATATGCGGATATAGTTCCAACTGTAGTGTTATCAGGTATTTGCTGTTCTTCTGCATATGGTGCACATTCTTCTTGCAGACATTCTGCATAGACTGCGCAAACATCACATAATATATTTGATGGTTCTATTGCGTTGGCGTGATTTGTGATAATCACAGGCGTCATTAAAATAACAAAAATTTTTTTATTCATGTTTTAACCCCTGGTTTGAAAAAACAAAAACCGCCATTTTTGACGGTCAGGAGGTTAACAACAATATTAGGAATTGCGCTGTTTATTGGTTATTAGACAGCCCTCCTGACCAGTTGTAAATCAGGAGATTGTTTATCGTCGTAATAATAAAAACGGCGCGATGCGCCAATTGGTTTATATTCCGACGCCTAATAGAGGTTGTTATGCCCCATCGCGGTAACTCACCGTGACATATTAACTATAAATAAAATGAGGAAAAATGTAAAGAATAAAGTGCAATTTATACACATAGTGGGATTTATTTTTCAATAAACTTTTGTAGTTCTATGCACTATAATACACCGGAAATGAAATTAGAATCAGCTGGAATTTTGATTGATTTGCGCCCAATCGGCGAACGCGATGCGGTTGCGCGCGTTTTTACCCGTGATTTTGGTGTTTTGTGTGGCGTGATGCGTGCCGCCCAGATTGCAAAGAAAAATATCCCGTTGGTGGGGCAGGTGGGGGCCGCCGCATGGAATGCGCGGTTGGATACGCAACTGGGGACTTTTCATTGGGAGGCGGAAAAAAATCTGGCGGCGGTGGCGATGACGAATATGAAAAAACTGGCCCAGATGAATGCGGCGTTCGCGTTGATTGCGGCACTGTTGCCCGAGCGAGAGGGTTATTCATCCCTATATGATGAAACGCTTGATTTTTTAAATAAATTGTCGGCGCCCGTGGGTGCAGATGACGCGTATCTGCGCTGGGAAATAAATTTTCTGCGTGAATTGGGGTATGCACTGGATTTATCGCGGTGCGCTTCGTGTGGGGAAATTGAAAATTTGAATTATTTGTCGCCGCGAACGGGTCGCGCGGTGTGTGACAATTGCGCCGCACCATATTTGGACAAGGTGTATAATTTACCGCTGAATCTAGGTATCACAATGCGGTTTATATCGCATGTATGCGAATCCCAGGGTGTTAATGTTCCCGTCGCGCGCCAGATATTGATTAAACATAATTAAAGATTTATTCCTTGCGCTGTGGGGAATTTTTTTATATCCTAAACTTTGTTCAACAGAAAGGAGAAAAATATGACTTGGACAATATTGGTTCTGGTTTTGGGCATTGCTCTGTTCCTGTTTGGCGGCATGCTGCTAAAAGGGAACGCGAAAAAGCCGACGGCCGGTTCTATCATTGCGAAAAAGGTAATAAGCATTGTTGCAATTATCTTGGTTGCGGGTTCGGTTTCCCGTTTGGTGATTCCGTATTATCTGACGGATGTTAATCCGGAAATCATCCAGGATATGGTCAACGGTATGCAGGAAAAAGCGAATGCTGAAAAGAACAAGGCAATTCGTTCCTATGTTCGTAACAAAGCCGATAAAATGATTGCCGATGCCCCGATTATGGGTAAGGCGGACGCAACTAAAACAATCTTTGTTTGGACAGATTTCTCTTGCCCGTATTGCCGCCGCGTACACGGTGAACTGGAACGCGTACTGGACAATAATGATGACGTTCGCGTTGTGGTAAAGAACTTCTCTATCCATGGGCCGTTGTCGGATGCGCCGGCGCGTGCGGTTATCGCTGCGAAACTGCAGAGTCCGGAAAAGTCTGCAGAATTGGTAAAAATGCTGATGAACCGTAATTACTATTCCCAGGACGATTTGAAAGATCAGTCAAAGATTGGTGAAAAAGTTCATGCAAATGTTATGAAAATGGCCAAGGAAGCGGGTTTGAATACTGACCAGTTGACCAAGGACATGGAAGGCGAAGTTGTTGCACGTGAATTGAAAAACGTTCGTGAAACAGCACAGCAGTTTGATATCAGCGGTACACCGTTCCTGATTATCAACGAACAGGCGTTCCCGGGTGCAATCCCGTATGCCCAGATTATCGAAGCGTTGAAATAATCACGCGTTTGATATGATGAAAAATCCCCGCGTTTGTGGGGATTTTTTTATTTGTGGAATTTTATAAATGTTTCATATAAAATAAATTAGGAATAAAAGCAAAAGGATAAAAATATGGCGATGATTTATTGCAAGGAATGCGGTAGTAAATATTCGGACAAAGCATTGGCATGCCCGAAATGTGGGTATACTGAACATGCGGCAAATGGCAAATCCATGGTTGCGTATGTTTTGTTGGCATTCTTTTTGGGATGCTTTGGCGCGCATAAATTCTATGCCGGAAAATCTAACCAGGGTATTGCAATGCTGATTATGGGAACGGTTGGATGGATGCTGATTGTACCGGGACTGGTCGCATGCATTTGGGCATTTGTTGATTTTATAATCGGACTGTGCAATTTGGACACACCGGAAAAGATATTTAATGAATAATTAAATTTCAAAAAAATCCCCGCGTTTGCGGGGATTTTTGTCGCCTTTATGTGCGTCGTGTGCAATTTAGTATTTATTTGCAAATTAAATTACACATGTTATAATACTTATGCCGTCGGGTGTTCCGATGGCGGGGTGTCACAACCCCTTACAAACCTTCCTGACATTTTGTCGGGTTGCAAATCTCCCGCATTGTGCTGGAGGGCTGTGATATATATAAATAAACAGCACTATCGTTTGTAATAGTTGTGAACCTCCAGCCACTTGGATTTATCCGGTGGTTTTTTAATATGGAGATTTTACAATGCAATCAAAACCATTAACACGCGCAGAAATTGAGAAATTGTACATAAAAACGCGAAATCAAATTGCCAAAATTCATCGGGAATTCCAAGAATTTGCCGATACGGAATGCAAATACTGTCCACCAGAATCAGAAAAACGAACATTTCGTTGCATGATGATTTATCTGTAATTTATTTTTTATTTGTTGAATTTTGATTTTTTCGGCCGCGGATTACACGGGCATTATGTCTTTTTATTTCTGGTTCTAATATAGGTTTTAATTTAAGGTATATGCTTTCTATATACAGATATAAACAGAGCAACCAGCAAAGCAGTTCTTCTTTTTCCAGTTTTTTTTTGTGAATTTTGTTCCATTGATTTCAGTTGCATAACTTATCCTCTTGGAAAATAAAAACAACCATTTGGAAAATCCAGATGGTTGGAGGTTAGTTACTATATCATCTATAGTGTCGCTTATTCAATATATTCGCGACCCTCCAACATAAGATTGGAGAATTTCTATCCCTTAATTGGAATAGGATGATAGAAGTAACTACACCCCGCCATCGGAACACCCAACGGCACAGGTATTATAGCATGATGAATTTTATTTGCAAAGGTTATTTGCCAGTTGCCATGCAATAAAACAAATCCCGCGATTGCGGGATTTGTTTGCGATTTTTTTTTAGAAACCAAATACCATTCTTTGTTTGGATTGACGCTTCTTTTCGTTGCGTACGGCTTCTTCTTTCAAACGTTTGCGTTTTGTTGTTGGTTTTTCATAACGCTGACGTTCCTTCATTTCGCGGTACAGGCCTTCTTTTTGAGACTTGCGCTTTGCAACACGCAGTGCCTGTTCGACGTTATTGTCGCGAACCAGAACTTTTACCATAGGTTATTCACCCCCTTTAACGCATTTTGTTCTTTGTTATCTTGGTGGAGCCAATCAGACTCGAACTGACGACCCCCTGCTTGCAAAGCAGGTGCTCTACCAACTGAGCTATGACCCCAAAACTTTGCATCCCCGGTTCGGGAATTCAACGCATTTTATACATAATCAATCAATATGTCAATGTAAAAATTTACTATAAATTCTATTGTGATATATTGTGGGTAATTTAATAAACTTGACTGTGGGCGGTGCGTAATCTATACTTAACCCACACAAAAGGATTGTGATGATAACACTTTGTATGTTTTTGTGCCTGTGGATTTGCACGGCCAAGGATATAAAGCCGGCGCGCATAATGACATGGGGATTTCTGTTCTATTTGCTTGTCACGGCTATATTTGATATAAATTCGTTATATTTGATGCCGGTTTTGGCGCTGTATTTGGGACTGGCGATTTATGCGTTGGCATGTCCCTGGCGCCAGTATTATGGCAACAAGGCACGAAAGTGGAAAAAACGTTGGGTTCAGCATCCGGCGGAACTGTTGGGATATCGCATGGCGTCATGGCTGCTGCGGTTGATGCCGTTGTCGGTTTTATCATGGATGGGGGGGCGTATTCTGGAACACTTTGGTTCAAAAAGCGCACGCCGCCAGCAGATTATTTCAGAAAACCTGGCCCAGATAATGCCAGAAAACAATAACCCCGAATTTATTCGCAAAATTTGGAACAACTGGGGGCGCACCTTTGCCGAGGGGTTAAAGTACGGAACATATCGCCGCAATATGGGTCGGCTGGTCACAGTTAAAAACTGGGATATGGTAAAAGATTTGCCGCAATTTTTAATTGCGATGCCGCATTTGGGATTTATGGCGTTGATGGCTTTGCCTTTTTTGGGGCGCGGACCGCGCATCGGTGTTACATATAAATACCCCAGCAATCCGTTGACCAATGATGTTATTTTAGAGAGCTATGGCCTGAGGCAGGCGCGGGATTTGCATTTTATTCCGGTTGGCAATGCTATTCCCATGGTGCGTGCGTTGCGTAACGGCGATATTTTGAATATTAATTCCGATCAGCGACCGTCGGGTGCGCCGTATCTGGATTTTATGGGGCATCCGGCGCGTACGTCGCCTGGTATTGCGCAATTGGCGCGAAAATTCAACTTGCCGGTCGTGGTGGGGCATGTGCGGCGTACACGTGGCGCAAAACACGAAATCGTGTTTGATGGAATTGTAAACATTCCGCGCGATGGTGACGCGGCGGCGGATGAAATGCGCGGAATGCAGATGGTAAATGACGTGATGTCGCGTGCGATTTTGGATGCCCCGGCAGAATATTTATGGATGCATGATCGTTGGCGGCCATAATTGTTTATAATAGATATAGATAATGTAAGAGGAATGACATGTTAAAAAAGATAAAGAAAATGATTCGTGGCGATAAAAATAATCAGCCAATAAAATGGTCGCTGTATTTGCGCGTGTGGCGTGAAATTGGCTTGCCGTATTGGAAATGGTTGGCGGCGGGCATTATATTTACAATTGGCGCGGCGTCTGCCGAAGGGTATGCAATCACAATCGCAAAACGCATTGTTGATGAAACCTTTATCGCCAAGAATATGGATTCACTGTACATAATCGGATTACAGATTATTGCCGTATACGGTGCCAAGGGAATTTGTACGTTTATAAAGACAATTGCTATGGCCAAAGCGGGACTTTTGGCCAGTATGAATTTGCAACGCCGTATTTACCGGCATGTTGTTCGTATGAACATATCAACATTTTATGGTGACGGAATCGGAAAATGCCTAAACTATTTTGGGGTTCAGGCCGGTGCAGTATTGAATCTGGTTACCGGAACAATAGTGCGATTGATTCAGAATGTCGCGACAATCATGATTTCATTAGGGTTGATGGTTTGGTTCGCGCCACAGTTGTGCATATTGCTGCTGTTCTTGGCGCCGGCGATTATGATCCCAACATTGTTGATAATGCGGTTAAAACGTCGCCTGTCGCGTGAATCGTTTGGTATTGCAAACAATGTATCACAGCATTTGAATCAAACACTGCATGGGATGAAGACAATTCAGGCATTTGCAAACGAAGAAAGCGAGACAGAAAAATTCAACTGCATTTTAAATTCGTCAGTGGAAAATGCATTAAAAAGCACAAAAATTAGTGCACTGCGTTCGCCGCTGTTGGAATTGATGATTTCAATAGGATTGTGCCTGGCGATGATTGTGGGTGGTCTGCTGATATCTAATGATATGATGACGTTAGGTAATTTTGTAGGATTCCTGTTGGCGTTGAGTGCCGCATACCGCCCGGTTAAAAGCGTTACAGGTACCGGTGATACCATACAGCACGGTTTGCTGGCCGCGGAGGTGTTGTTTAATTTCCTGGACAGTAAGCCGTCAATTCAGGACATATCGAATGCGAAGGCTTTGGATGCCGGCCCGATGTCGGTTGCGTTTGAAAATGTTGATTTTGAATACAATCCGGGCGAACCTGTATTACGGGATATTGATTTGCATGTACCTGCCGGCAAGATTTGTGCACTGGTGGGACCTTCGGGTGGCGGCAAGACCACGATGTTCAACCTGTTGGAACGTTTTTACGAGCCGCAGCATGGGCATGTTAAAATCAATGATACGGATATACGGAAATTCACGTTGGAATCGTTGCGCAATAATATTGCAGAGGTGTCCCAAGACGTATTTCTGTTTAACGCCACAATAGAGGAAAATATAAAATATGGTCTGCCGAACGCCACGCGTGACCAGGTTATTGCCGCCGCGCGCGCCGCGAATGCGCATGATTTCATATCCAAATTCCCATGCGGATATGATACCTGCGTGGGCGAGGGCGGGGCACTGCTGTCAGGTGGCCAGAAACAGCGTATTGCAATTGCGCGCGCCATATTAAAAGATGCACCGATATTGCTTCTGGACGAGGCGACAAGCGCCCTGGACACGCAAAGTGAGAAATTGATTCAGTCTGCATTGAAAGACCTGATGCGCGGGCGTACAACATTTGTTATCGCGCACAGATTGTCCACAATTTTGGATGCCGATATAATTTGTGTAATAAAAGACGGTCGCATTATTGAACGTGGCACGGATGCTGAATTGGTTGCGATTGGCGGTGAATATAAAAAGTTGCGTGATATTCAATTCAAAGTGAAAGAAAAAAAAGAGCCCAAGAAAGCAAAAAAGACAAAATAACTTTTTGCGTCGGGAGAGGGGTGGGCGCGCGCATATAATATAAGGGAGCATATGATATGCCAAGACGTGCACTGCCATACAGTGAAAAAAAAGTAAATACATTAATTACAAATTATCACACATTAAGTGCGGCAGGTGAAGAAATTCCGGCAGATTTGTTATACTGGTTATCTGTTAAGGCGCCGGATAAATTTGGCCCCAATGGTCCGTTGGTTAAAGCAGGGTATGGCAATAAAAAACCATATTCAAAGCAAAAGTTGACCACATTAGAAACAAAATATTCTTTGCTTACTACTGCCAATGAGCCTGTGCCGCATGAACTGATGGCCGAACTGGTTTCGCGTTTGCCAAATAAATACACAATGGCAGGGCGCATACAATATGTTCGTAAAAAATCATATGTTGACAAAAAATTGGATACATTAGTACTCAATTATAAAGACTTAAAAAAAGCTGATAAACCTATACCGAAGGAACTAACAGATGCGTTAGTTTTAAAAGCGCCGTAAAAATACTCATACGATGAAAATGGTAACTTTAAGATTATTGATTGCAGAATTAAATCATGTTCACAAAGGCCATTGAATAGTTTGGAAGACGCAGTTCGTGAATTGAGAAAGGCTGGTAAGAAAGTGCCACAGGAATTGGAGAATGAATTGGTATCGCGAAAGCCTGAAAAATATTCGTATGAAAACGGCGAGTTCAAGATTATTGATTGCAGAATTAAATCATGTTCACAAAGGCCATTGAATAGTTTGGAAGACGCAGTTCGTGAATTGAGAAAGGCTGGTAAGAAAGTGCCACAGGAATTGGAGAATGAATTGGTATCGCGAAAGCCTGAAAAATATTCGTATGAAAACGGCGAGTTCAAGAGTATTGATTGCAGAATTAAACCATATTCAAAATGGACATTGCATTCTTTGGAGAACAAAGTTTGTAATTTGAGAAAGGCTGGTAAAAATGTGTCACAGGAATTGGGTGATGAATTGGTATCGCGAAAGCCTGAAAAATATTCGTATGAAAATGGTGTGTTTAAGATTCTTCGCAAAGAACGCGCCGAACAGCACAATGAGGCAATAATTGCCAAACAAAAAGAACTGGCGGATTTTGCTACGGAAAAGCAAATTGCCGGGATTAATCTATTTGCCCCAAAATTGTCAAACGGTATTTACGGATTGGTTTGGCGTCATGCTGGCAAAGAAAAGACGCTTATGACACGCTGCGGTATATATTCGCCCGAAGTAGTTCTTTTTGATGTCTTAAGCGGTTTTGCGGTTGTTCGTGTACATGGTAATTTTGGTACAAAACTGTATGTGGTTGATTGTGAAAAGGGCGAAGTTGTTAAATCTCTGGCTGGGGGATTTGCCAGTGTTTCTTATATCGCACAAAATCATGAATTGTTCGGCTATGAAAAAATTGGCGCAATGTCAATGTTGCACATACGCGGCAAAAATCATAAGTGGACGCGTGAATCAAGTGCTGCGCCAGATTCGGCATTGGCAATAAATGCGTTGGCCAAATTAAACGAAACCGTTATTATAAAGCCAAACGGAATGTGCGCTGCATATTCTTTGGTGGCGTTGCCGGTGGAATTAAAGGCGGTGGTTCAACCAACTGAATATAAAAAAGAATCCGACACGAACCAATCTGATGTCACTAATTTAAATGTGACAATAAAAAGCACAGAATCGGCGCCTGGAATCTTTTATAATGATGTTTTTGTTAATGGCCAAAGAATAATCCAATCCCATTATAATACATCGTTCAAGATTTTTATGAATGGTAAAATTTTAGGGGTGCGCGGTCGCAAAGGTAATGAAATGGCTCCGATGGAACCGTGGAAGTGGCGATTGTTTGACACTAAACTAGATGAACAGATGTTCAAATCTACCGATGCATATGTGGTTGCGATTAGCGAAGAAAATTATGGTATTAAGTTACGCTTTGACGATGGTAAATTTGTTGTTTTGATGACGCGGCAGTTTAAAAGCGCATCAAAGAAAGCGTTTAATTTGGAAAATGTAAAAAAACATTTGTATGGCCGGTAGGGCGCAAGGTAAGTAAAACGCGGGCACAAATGCCCGCGTTTTTTGTTTTTATAATACATTATTAGCCAACGGTTAATTCTTTGCCTTTGACATCAACATATACGGTAGAGCCTTCGCCTATTGCACCTGATAGTATCAGGTCGGCGATTTTATCTTCGACCGCGTTTGTGATAAGCCGTTTTAGCGGGCGTGCCCCAAATACCGGGTCATATCCGTTGTCCCCCAGCCATTTTATCGCCTTGTCCGTCACATTTAATTCTATGCGGCGTTCGGCCAGGCGTTTTTCCAGATTCTGCAATTGAATCTTGACGATGCCGGCCATTACATCCTTGCCCAGTGGGTTAAAGAATACAATTTCATCAATTCGGTTTATAAATTCCGGACGGAAATGTTTCTTTACCGCCTCCATATCAGGCAGGTTGCTGGTCATAATGATAATCGTGTTTGTAAAGTTCACAACATGTCCCTGGCCGTCGGTTAGTCTGCCGTCGTCCAGAATTTGCAGGAATACGTTAAACACGTCCGGGTTTGCCTTTTCTATTTCATCGAACAGCAAAACCTGATATGGGCGGCGCCGTACGCTTTCGGTTAAAACACCGCCTTGTTCATATCCGACGTATCCCGGAGGACTGCCGATAAGGCGTGAAACAGAATGAGGTTCCATGTATTCACTCATGTCAATTCGTGTCATTGCCGTATCATCGTTGAACAGATATTCCGCCAGGGCTTTTGCAACCTCGGTCTTGCCAACGCCAGTGGGGCCTAGGAACATAAAACTGCCGGCGGGGCGGCGCGGGTCAGATAAACCTGCACGTGAACGGCGTATTGCACGTGCAACAACCTGCAGCGCTAAATCTTGTCCGACAACGCGTTCGCGCAGTTTGTCTTCTATATTTAGCAGTTTTGATTGTTCTTCGACACTTAATCTGTCGGCCGGGACACCGGTCCATTTACTAACAACTGTCGCAATGTGTTCGGGCAGTACGGTTTTGTATTCGCGCGCATCTGCGTTCATTGTGCGAATTTTTTCTTCCAATTCGGGAATCTTGCCATACTGCAGTGCTGATGCCTTTTCATAGTCACCGGCGCGGGTCGCACTGGCAACCTCTGCCTTGGCGGCGTCCAGGGCGGCCATCGCATCTGATAGGCCGCGCATTTTTTGTTGTTCGGCCTGCCATTCGGCGGTCAGTTTTTTCGATTCGGCATCTGTTTCTTTTATGATTCCTTCCAATTCTTTAAGACGTTTTTTAGATTCTTCGTCCTTTTCTTTTTTCAATGCCTGCTGTTCTATTTTCAGCTGCATCAGGTGACGGTCTATTTCATCCAGTTTTTCCGGTTTTGATGCAACCTCTATGCGAACGCGTGCGGCGGCTTCGTCAATCAAATCGATTGCCTTGTCCGGTAAAAATCGGTCGGTAATATAACGGTTTGACAGTTTTACCGCCGATACCAATGCCGCATCAGCAATGCGAACACCGTGATGTCCTTCGTATTTTTCCTTGAGCCCGCGCAAAATAGATATTGTGTCATCAACCGTTGGCTCGTCGACGTACACTGGTTGAAAGCGCCGTGCAAGTGCTGGGTCCTTTTCAATATACTGTCGGTATTCGTCTAGTGTTGTCGCACCCATGCAGTGCAGTTCGCCACGCGCCAACATCGGCTTCAATAAATTACCCGCATCCATGGAACCTTCGCCTTTGCCGGCGCCGACCATGGTGTGCAATTCATCAATGAATAAAATAATCTGACCGTCGGAATCTTTGACGGCTTTCAGTATTGCTTTTAAGCGTCCTTCGAATTGGCCGCGGAACATTGCGCCCGCCATAAGTGCACCCATATCCAGCGACAGCAGTTTTTTATTCAGCAGATTTTCCGGCACGTCGCCTGATACTATGCGTGACGCTAGTCCTTCGACAATTGCGGTTTTACCGACGCCTGGGTTCCCAATAAGAACTGGGTTGTTTTTTGTACGGCGGCTCAATACCTGGATTGTGCGGCGAATTTCTTCGTCACGACCGATTACCGGATCCAGTTTGCCATCCGCCGCCAATTTGGTGAAATCGGTGGTGTATTTGGCAATCGCCTGTTCCGGGGTTTCTTGCATTTCTTCTGGGTTCATAATAGTCACCTTTGTTATTTTCTGTATATATAATATCATTTTGGTTTTCTTCAAGACACAGGAATCAAAGCCATCAAACTTTATTGCACAGTTTTCTTTTTTATATTACGCTTTGTCATGAAAAGGGGATTAGAAAATGACAGTATTTTCACAACGCGATATTGAACAAATAATGCGCCATGGCCTGTCCGTTGCGGACGCGGAAAAACAAATGGCGGATTTTGCGCGCGGCTTTCCGTATGCGAATATTGTCGCACCCGCGTCGGTCGGTGACGGCATTGTGCAATTAGATGATGCGGCGCGCCGGGTGGCGGCCGATACTTATGATGCATATCGTCAGAATCACAAAATTGTAAAATTTGTTCCGGCATCTGGTGCGGCAACACGCATGTTCAAAGATTTGTTTGAATTTTTGTCGTCTGGGGATAGAAATCCTGTTGTTGAAAAGGTTTTGCAGAATATTGATAAGTTCGCATTTTATGATGATTTGAAGAAATTTATATCCGCGTCAACTATGGCGCATGATATTATTGCCGCAATAATCGGTGTGGACGGTCTAAATTATGGCAATTGCCCAAAGGGATTGATAAAGTTCCATGGTGCGGGGGCGCGCGCGCGTACCGCGGCCGCCGAACATCTGGCCGAGGGCGCCGAGTATGCCGTATCTTCTGATAATTCGGTGCGCATACATTTTACCGTGTCGCCCGAACATAGAACCGCGTTTGAAAGTTTGTTTGCAAAATTGGTTGATGAATATTCTGCGCGATATGGTGTCGCGTATGATATAACAATGTCGGAACAAATGGCAAAGACCGACACTATTGCTGCGGCGCCGGATAATACGCCGTTTAGAACGGATGACGGTTCGCTGTTGTTTCGACCGGCGGGACATGGTGCATTGATTGAAAACCTGAATAATATTGATGCCGATATTATTTTCGTAAAGAATATTGATAACGTGTGTGCAGAGCACGTTCGTTCCGATACCATTGAATACAAGCGTGCGCTGGCCGGTGTTTTGGTTCAGGTTCAGGCAAAGATTTTTGATTACATTTCCAGATTGGATGACGCCGATGATGCGGTGCGCAATGAAATTCGCGAATTTATATCAAATACATTATGTGTGCGCGGTGCGTCTGATTTTGATACGGCGCAAATACGCAAGATATTAAACCGACCAACACGTGTGTGCGGTGTTGTGCGAAACACCGGCGCCCCGGGTGGCGGACCGTTTATGGTGCGTGGCGCGGATGGACTGATTTCACCCCAGATTGTTGAATCTAGTCAAATTGCCCCGGATGCGCGGGATATAATGGACGCCGCATCACATTTTAATCCGGTTGATTTGGTATGCGCAGTGCGCAATATCAATGGTGACAAGTTTGATTTGACGAAATTTATTGATGAAAATACCGGGTTTATATCGGACAAATCAAAAAACGGCCGTCCACTGCGTGCAATGGAAAAACCGGGATTGTGGAATGGGGCAATGGCTAATTGGAATACTATTTTTGTAGAAGTTCCGCCAACAACTTTTTCACCAGTCAAGGTTGTAAGCGACCTGTTGACATTGCCGCATCAACAGGCATAATTAAAATGTAAAAACAGCACTTGACTTTTAAAGTTTTTTGTTATAAATTATGCCGAGTTAAAAGGATTATTACTATGCCACGTGTATGTAAAGTTACAGGTAAGAAAACAGAAGTTGGGATGAATGTTTCCCACTCTATGCGTCATACGAAGCGTACATTCTTGCCGAATTTGCAAAAATTAAAGTTCCACAGTGATATTTTGGGTCGCGATTTTTCGTTGCGTATTTCAACGGCAGGTTTGCGTACATTGACCAAGCACGGTGGTTTGGATGGATATGTTATGGCGAAACCTGTATCTCGCTTGACCGAAGAAATGGCTGCAATTAAAAAGGCCATTGAAAAGAAAGTCGGCAAAGCGGATGCGCCCGCCAAAAAACCTGTGCACAAGCCAACACGCAGTGCACGTTTGGTTAAAAAGGTTGATGCAAAAAAGGCGGCGAAATAATTCGCTCTTGCGTCATGGCCCCGTGGCGGAATTGGTAGACGCGCTTGACTCAAAATCAAGTTCTGCAAGGAGTGTCGGTTCGAGTCCGACCAGGGCCACCAGGATAAAAAAACATCCGCGCCAAATGCGCGGGTGTTTTTTATCCGTGTAATAATGAGTACAAATGTTTAGTATTTATGAAAGATTTTTATTATGTTTTTGCAGTACCGCTCAACCGGTGCGGATTTGTAATCCGGAAATCAGATATAAAAATGTAACAATAAATGAATTTAATATAGATAGAATTCGTACCGGTTTTATGAAAACAGGAGAGGCAAATAGATATAAAACTCGTATCATTATCTATAGATATACAGTGTCAAATTCTTTAAATTTAAGCCCGGATGATGTAATTTATAAAAAATTATCGAATATTAGCGAGAAACGCGTACTAGCACATGAGATGAAACATTTACAAAATAGCAAAAGTGATTGTGCTTTACCTTGGGGCATAAAGAATTATTATCAGATTCCGATGCTATGCGCGATTGAAGAGGCGTCCGCCTATGCCGCCGGATATCTTTATGGTGAATCGCCGCGCAATCGTTATGAAATGTTAATGGCGGCTTATAATGGTATTCACTTATTGTCAAACCGTATGGCGCACTATTTCCCTAAATATGCGGACATTATTGCCGAATATTGTGGATATAACAGCCAAGACACAGATTATAAACAGAATTTAATAAAGTGCATAAATTGCAAATCTGTTAATTATTCGCATCTGTTTCATAAAATGGCGGATAAATATATGACATTTGGTAATTACAAGCTTTTTGACATAAAGCACCATATCCCACGCGATGTAAGAGTGGAATTAACGAAATTGCGAACCACTTGCGAAGAGGCAACACGCGAACACCTGCGGCAATATTTGCGTAATTGATTTTTTATTTCCCCCAATATGGGTCGATTACATAATCCGCCGCCAGCGGCACCGATAATACGGCAACATTTTCCATTGCAAATTCAATTTGTTTTGCAAAATCGGTGGCCATATCTGCATCGCATTCAAATATTATTTCATCGTGAACCTGCATAATCATGCGGATTTTATCAGAATTGGGTTGTATTATGTTTCGGTCAATTTCAATCATTGCGCGCCGCATCAAGTCGGCCTCGAATCCCTGGATTGGGGCGTTAATGGCCGCGCGCAGCGCATATGCGCGCAAACGCGGATTTTTTATTTCCGGCAATTCAATGCGGCGTCCCCACGGGGTGTAAACGCATGCGTTTTCAGTTGCGAATTTCTTTACGCGTTCCATATAGTCATTAATCTCATGCAGTCCCGCCATATATGAATTGATGATGCTTTGTGCCTCTTGGCGCGAAACGCCCAGTTGCGTCGCCAGGCCAAACGAAGATATTCCATAAATGATTGAAAAGTTCACCGTTTTTGCGGCTCTGCGCAAATCTTTTGGTACCGGCGCGTTGTCTGGAATGCCGAATATTTTACGTGCGGTTTGTTCGTGAATGTCAGCGCCCGTCTTAAATGTTTCGCGGAATGTGTGAACATCCGCCACATCCGCCAATAATCGCAATTGTATCTGGGAATAGTCCGCCGATATAAGCAATTTGCCCGCAGGCGCAACAAAGCATTTTCGAATTTGTTCGCCAACATCGGTCTTTATCGGAATGTTTTGCAGATTTGGGTTCCGGCTGGACAGGCGTCCGGTATTAGTACTGGTTTGCAGATATGTTGTGTGAATTCTGCCGTCGGTGGCAATTTGGCGCGGCAACGCGTCCGCGTAAGTGCCGGCCAGTTTTGCGTTTGAACGCCAATTAAGAATCTTTTCGATAATCGGATGTGTGTCAATCAGTTCGTTTAATGTATCCGCATCAGTCGAACGCTTTTTATTCGCAGGCAGCCCCAGTTCGTCAAACAGTACGGTGCCCAGTTGCTTTGGACTGCCAATATTAAACTGGTGGCCGGCCAAGTCCCAAATTTCCTGTTCTAATTTTATTAGTTGTGCATGGAACACGTTTGATAATTGTTGCAGGTCATGTTTGTCCACCAATACACCAGTGCGTTCCATTCGCATTAAAATCGGCATCAGTGGTAAATCGCAACTCTCGTACAGTTCGCGTAATTTTTCATCCGCGTTCAGTTCTGGTCGCATTAGTTCATAAAGCGCAAAGCATACGGTTGCATCTTCGGCGGCATAAGGTGTGGCGGCATCAATCGACAGTGTATCGAATCGCCGGTCTGCATCGCGCGTTGTACTTGGAAACAGGGACACAAACGAAATGTTTTCATGCCCCAGATATTTTAGCGCCAGTTCATCCAATCCGTGTCCGTGTAATGTGCCATGCAGGGCGTATGATATCAGCATCGTGTCATCAATAGGTGCGATTTTAGTGGTGTCCCAGCCCTCATTCTCCATAATATGCAGGTCATATTTCATATTATGCCCAATTTTTACTATGTTTGGATTGATGAATATCGGCCATAATTTTTCACGAACAGTTTCAATTGGCAATTGATTTGGGGCAATATCGTTTGTGGCGAACAAATCGCTGCTGCCGCCGCGGTGTCTAATTGGAATATATGCGCCGTGTGTTGCATCTGCTGCGACCGATATACCGACGATTTTGTCCGTCATTTGATTTAGGCCGGTTGTTTCCGTATCAAATGCGATTACATTTTTTACGCGCCCCAAAAATTCGTCCAGTTCGGCAGGTGTTGTAATAGTTTCATATGTCATTTGTCGGGCGCGCGGGGTGGGGCGTGGTGTTTCCGGCGTTGGTGCAATATCAACCGGGCATTCTGATGCAGGGTATTGAAATACCGCCGGTTGTTCGTCTGGATTATATTTTTCCAGCGGAAACAGTTTTTCAATTTTCGCGACCAGTGAATTGCTCTCCAACTTGACCTTTACAAATTCCAGCGCCGCCGGCGTATTAAAGACAAACGGCGTAATGCGCAATTCGGATAAATCAACGTCATTTTTAAGTGTGACAAGTTTTTTTGATATGTACGCCATTTCGCGGTTGTCGCGCAGCAGATTTCGCGTACGTTCGTTTGTAATGTCATCCAAATGTTCATACAGCGCATCTAGTGACCCAAATTGATTTATCAGTTCGGCGGCCTTTTTCGGGCCAATGCCGGGAACCCCGGGTACATTATCGGTAGAATCGCCCATCAGGCTTTGCACGTCAACAACGCGGTCTGGCGTGACACCGAATTTTTCCAGAACTTCTGGTGTGCGGATATCACGTGCCTTCATTCCATCGTAAAGATATACACAATCCGACACCAATTGCATCAAGTCTTTATCACTGGTGATAATACGGGTTGCATCTGTATGGGTACAGTTTTCACGTGCCAGCGTTGCGATTACATCATCTGCTTCGACCCCTGGAATGCATAGCACTGGCATTCCGACGGCTGCCATGCCTTCGCGTATCATTACGCCCTGGGTGATAAGATCCGCCGGTGTTTCAGAGCGGTTCATTTTATACGCCGGGTAAATATCTTGGCGGAATGTGATGCGTGACGCGTCAAATACGCATACGAATGCATCGTCGGGCTTTGCCGCCGCCAATATCGGCAATATCATATTGAAAAATCCGAACACCGCACCGGTTGGAACCCCGTCACTGCGCGTTAAGCGACTGTGTACGCCATAATACGCGCGAAATAATAACGAGTTTCCGTCAATCAGTGTCAACATTTTTCAATTCCAGCTTTTAATTAGGGGCGCGTCGGCGCCCCAGAGTTTACTTTATTTAGATATATTTAGAATATATAACGCAATTTCACGCGCGCGTCATAGTGCAACATATCTGGTGTTGCGCCTTCGATTTTATACACGTCTTGGATGTAAAGTGCGCGTGCCTCTGCGTCAATTTTTAACGGCATAATCGGCAGATTGAATGTCACACCCACCATTGCCTGATATGCCATGTCGGCGTCAATGTCAATGTTGTGCGCATCCTTGATTTTTCCGTCAAATATTGTACCGACACCGGCACCGATATAGGGCTGAACTATCGGGGTTGGCATTTTGGCATAAACGTTAACCATGCCCAGGTGCATGTCAATATCTTTGCCGTCCAGATAGTTATATTCTAATTCGCCGCGCACGAATGGAATGTCCAACCCAACCACGGCACCGTATGCCTGGGCGGCGGCGGTGTCATTGTCGTGTCCTGCGAACATTGTTTCGGCGCCCATGCCGACGGTTGCGCCCGCGTAAATATCGAACAGAATATTGGCATTTGCATTTGTCGCGCCGGCCATGATAAGGGTGGCAACGACCCCTGCTGATTTTAATTTCATATTTTGCTCCTTTCTATGATATTATAATAGAAAAAAGAGGGGCAGATATGCAAGAAAATAAACCTGTTATAGTGGTGGGGCTGGGCAATCCCGGGGCGCAATACGCGTCAACGCGTCACAATGTTGGGTTTATGGCGGTGGAAAATATGGCGGGTGCGGATGCCAATTGGCGAAGTGAAAAAAACGCGTTGACCGCGCGGACAGATGTGGATGGGCGGCGCGTAATATTTGTTCGACCGACAACATATATGAATTTATCGGGTGCGGCGGTGTTGGCACAAATGACATTTTACAAGGTGCCGCTGGAAAATTTAATTGTAATTCATGACGATATGGATTTGAAATTGGGCGCAGTACGTGAAAAAGTCGGTGGCGGCAGTGCGGGGCACAATGGTATAAAATCAATTGATGCCGCGGTTGGTCGTGATTATAGGCGTATTAGAATTGGAATTGGACATCCGCGCGATACTGATTTGAAAATAGACCCGGCAGATTGGGTTCTGGGCAAATTCAATGCTGATGAGATGCGCGCAGTACAAGACGCAATACAACAGATTAAATTGTTTTAGTTTTTGTACATGATATATTGGCGTGCTTTGTTATCGGTGCCATCTGTGCCCGGAAGCGTTTGCAGATAAAAGCACCCATATTTGTCACAGAATTTTGTGCCATCATTTCCGCGTTTATAAGCGCAATCTGTTATATTTGTGCTGCCGACATGCATTGTTGTTGACGCGTTGGGGCATTCGTTACACGATGTTTCACCGGCACCGCTATATGTTCCAATCGGCGCAGCAAGACATGCTTTATTTTGTTCGCAAAACCCCTCATCACAGCTGGTCACGGCTGTTTCACAATTATTCATATCCCACATGAAATTATCTGCTGAATTTAATATTGCACCTGGTTTCTTTATTACACTGCATATTAATTTGGCTTTTCCGTTAGTAATATCTTTATCTTCCATTTCACACTTACAGTTATCAAATCGATATTGATTTGCCCAACTAAATTCCCCTGTGACTTTTCCGGGACAATCATTATAAAATGTTTTATCTTCGCATGTTCCACGATTGACGGCGCAATCCTTGTAATAATATGTACCATTACAAGTAAATTGTTGCTCATTTTCCCCGTGGTAATCATTTTTGCATTCTGTGGCATAGCATGATGACCATTTGCCGTTTTCCCATATTTTAACACCTTTAGAGGCATTAAGTGAATTTAGTTCATTTATGGTGCAACTCTGTTGATTTTTCACGCATTGTTTACCGTCTGGATGATAACCATTACACAAGTCACTGGTATTGTCACATTCTATTGTATAGGTGCATGTATCTTCTTTATTATAATAAATACGGCATTCTTCGCCCGTAGGTATTTTGTGCCCATTTTCTATTTCCTGTGTTTGTGCATATTTGAAACACGCACTTTGTCCTATAGTTTGAAAGTTGTCTGTTGTTTCTGGCGAAGAATTTGCGTATTTGGGGTCGCATGCTTCACATCGGAACGTGACTGTACCATTAGTTGGTGATTTATATTCGTTACAATATTGGCCGTCTTTGCATGTATCGGTACCACAGGTATTGTCGGCAAAGCAATTTGTACCAAGTTGCATAATAAAAAGGGCAAGTAAAAAAGAGGTTCCTATATTCTTCATAGTAAAAATGGTAGAACATATTGGTTTGTTTGTGCAATAAAAAAATCCGGCTTTGCCGGATTTTTTATTTTTAACCTTTGTTTTAACGTTGTGATTGTTGACTTGTTGGCAGGGCATGGCCAACATACGCATGAAATATTCCAAAATTGTTTTCCAAAATATAATGTGCTTGTTTTTGTTCATCGGTTGTCGGTTTTTCTACATTGTATGCAGGTCCTTTAAATATAACCTTATGCCGGTTTGATTCCTTTATATTATCCCAAAGGGGGGTGACATATTCATTCAAAATCCAACAATCATCCGCACCACCAACACCATTAACATCAGAACCCCATCTGGTGTCATTCATTTGCAGAATAACGCGTCTAACCTGAACCGAATCCGCTGATGCATTTATGTTGTCTGTTGGCCATACTTGGGATACATCATCACGTCCCCAATTATAAACTGTGTCGTGTTGTTGGATTGCGGGTTCATCATCCTTGCTGCATCCGGCCAGTGTTGCACCGGCAAAACCCAATATCGGCAATACGCGGCGTAGTTTATATGGTAATACTTTTTTGAATTTCATTTTTTTACCTTTTGTTTGCAAGTTTCTTTATGTTCCTAATATTACGACAAAATAATATGCTTTGTCAACACTTTTCTGGTGTTGGAGCATAGGTATAGATTCCGTTTTAATTTGTTTATGGTTTTCCGTTGCCATAATTTACCAGCCATCCTTCTGGTAGTGTGTCAGGATACTCTAGATTGCATTTACCGGCACTGTTCCAAATCCCAAGATCAAGGTAAGGGCATTGAACTGTTGGGTCATTCACAGACGCCTTTCCTTCATAGTATGTATTTGGCAGTGTCCCATTCCTGTCATAACTACTGTTACTGTTTGGTAAATATTCTGGGGTATAATATTGTCCCTGGTTTGTGTATATTATAAAGTCCCCGTAACACATTACATATTTTTTTCCGTTTGTTTCGAAGCCTTCCTTAAGCTTACCCAGACAAACAAGATATACTCTCTGGAGAATGCTTTCAGAATGGTTGTCTTTGGTCTCATATGCAACAACAAGATGTGTATTGTTTTGATCTTGACCCTTGGGCAGGCATAAATCTGGCCCAGATGCATAGTTTCCATTGCCAAAATAATCTTCTTTTGCAGTGATATCCAAGCCTTTAACTTTTCTGGTATTGTTTGTTAAACAGCAAATTTTTTCATTAATTATAGTTCCCCGGGCATCGCTTGCATCACTGCAGCAATTTAGCAGATCGTTGTAAATCGTGACTCGTTCATATGGGGGATTGGGGCACGCTTTACCATTGACAATATTCTTTGTAGAAACACAATAATATGTACCTGTGGCTGTATCTAGTTGAGGCATAAACCCATTACCGCATGCGGTATTTTGGCAACTGTTGTTCATTTTGTCTGTGCCTGTATTTTGCGCAAACCATGACAACAGTGTTGCATTGTCCGGATTGTTGGGGATTTTTATTCTGTTGTGATACTTGTCGTTTAACAGCAATGTGTTTTCCGAAACTTCACAATTGCCCCAAATTTTTTCAGCCAACCGACATTTTATGCAATCTATGTCACTCAATTTGTCATAGGAGGTGGTACCATTATCTGCGTTATATGTATATCCACATTGGGTTGCGCATATATCATAAATGCAATTTGCATCATTTGCGTCATCGATTGATAGTTGACTGCATGGTGTGTAACTATTTGTATCTGCACGGGTTTGTGGTGTGCCGCTATCGGCATTGACGGTTATCTCGTTATTAGTGATTCTGTATTCGGAGTCATATACATATTTATAAAATGCGCCGCTTGTCTTATCAATGTCACTGCGGTTGGTCATGATTTGTTTTATTGATTCGTCGCCCGCGTTTTCAACGCATTTTTGCACTTCGGCCCAACAGGCGTCGCGGTTTATAATTGATTTGCGGTTGACCGATGTCTGTGGGTTTTCACATAACCCAAAATTGCCAGATGTTGATTTGCATGCTTGGATTATGCATGAACGTCCAACTTCGCGGCATGTTTTTATAATTGTATCATATGTTGCGCTGTTGACAATTTCGGTCATGCCGGTTTTCCATTCCGTCCCGCCAATTGAATCCAACAATGCCGAGCATGCAGTTTGTACGTCTGCACACATTGCTTTGGCTGTTTTATCCGCGGTAACACCAAATGTGGATAGCGCGCGCGCGTCAAAATCTGCCAATGATTCCAATGTGTCTGACATACATTGTGCAGTCAATGTTGTGCAGCTTTGCCGTACATCTTCTAGTTTGCTTTCCTGGGCTAGTTTTATTTGCGCCAGTGCATCTTCCAAAAATTCGTCCCATACATAGTCCGATATGTCTTGGCAATTATCCATTGCCGCAGACAGCAAAGTCTTTTTCCCGTTTAAAAATGTTACGAATTTTTCATTACCCGGCACCGTTGTCCATGTTTGGGTTGATGACGGGCGCGTAATTAAATTGTTCATATTCGACAAATCTGTGGTCAGGAACGCTTCGCCCGTTGATGGGTCAATATAACGTCCTGATATATCAAGACATCTGCCCAGGTCTTTGCCGCACACGCTTGCATCACTTAACATATCCAGCATTTTTTTCTTGCATGTCAATATGTCGTCGGAATTTCGTTTTTGATAAATATCTAGTCTTGACATATCCAACAACGCCGCACCTTCGCGGATTTTTTCCAGTGCTTGGTCTGTTTGTGTTTCAAATGATTTAACAACGGTGTTGCAATCTTGTTCTATGGCCATTTGATAGCCACTCTGGGCGATTGCAAATTCGTCTTCGGTGCACACCTCCATCGCCATTTCGCGGCAAATGGGCAGGGCGGCCGAATATAATCCTGTGCCGCTTTTTGTCGTCGTACTTGCGCCCATCATTGAATCAACGGTGTCAAATGCGCTGTCTGCGTTCAGTGACCATGACAAAGCCGACAAATTTTGGTCAAAATTGCTGCTGTCGAATTTTGTGTTTAACTTACTTGCGATTTCATCCAGAATCTTTTTTGATTCGGACATATCTTTCTGATTGTTAAATGCCTTTTCGCCTTCTGTTGCATTGAACATAGCCTTGGCATCTTCCTTGTCCATATTTACAGTAAGCAGGCGTTGATTGAAATCCAGCATTTTGTCGTCAACACTGGCCAGTTGTTTTTTTATTCCGTCAAATTCATTTATACGTGATGAGCATGCACATCGTTTTAATTGTGTGTCTTTGTTTGCGCAAAATTCATCCATGCAGTCATAATAAATCTCGCGGCATTTTTTATAGTTTCCGGTCACTGCAGTTGTTGCGGATGTGGCGGCGCGTGCCCGGGTATGAGCCGCCGCGCGCGATTTCGTCACGTTTGTGCGTATTGTGCCTGTCGCGGCGCGGGATTGTATGGCGGTTGTGCCGGTACGTGCCGCCGACGTTGTAATGGCGGCGCGGCTAGCCGTTGCGGTAGGTCGCGCGTTTCGTGTTGCGGTTGTGCCTGTTGTTGTGCTGCGTGTGCGGGATTGAACCGTTGACGCGTTACGCGCAGACACATTTGCATTTGTTGCACCCGTTGTATTTGTCCGTGCGGTCGACGAAACAACTGTACCGCCGCGTGGTGATGTGCCCCCGGTGCGTTCGCGTGCCGTGATGGCCGCCGCGTTTGTTGCGCGTGAAATTGTTGCGCCGGCGGGCGCAGTCGTTTTTTGACGCGTGGCAGTTGTGGCCGTGGTTGTAGGCGCGGTTGTTGTGCGCCGTGCCGCCGCGCGTGCGATGTCGGCCGCATCGTCTGCAAGCGCCCCCGTTATATACAGCGGCGCAAGGAACGTAAATAAAATCCGTTTGATTCCTTTCATTCTTTCTATATAAAGAAATATTAGCAAAATTATAAAAAGCCGGGCAAGTGGAAAATAGGTGTTGCCGTATTAAAAAGAAATATTATTTTGGTGCGGCCAGGGGGACTTGAACCCCCAAGGATTTCTCCACAGCATCCTTAGTGCTGCGCGTCTACCAGTTTCGCCATGGCCGCAAAGCCTTTCGGCTTTGCGGCCATGGCGTCACTCCGTAGTCGCCATGAACATCACAAAACCGATAAATCCTTTCGGCTTTGCGGCCATGGC
>CAMRSV010000004.1 GCA_947053455.1 uncultured Alphaproteobacteria bacterium | reverse complement strand
CCGGTTTTGCAACTACTTTTTTCGCAGCCGGCTTTTTAGCAGGCGCAGCTTTTTTAGCAACAACTTTTTTTGCAACCGGTTTCGCGGCAACTTTTTTCGCCGCCGGTTTTGCAACTACTTTTTTCGCAGCCGGCTTTTTAGCAGGCGCAGCTTTTTTGGCAACCGGTTTTGCCGCCGGCTTTTTAGCGGCAGGTTTCTTCGCGGCTGGCTTTAAGAATGTGAATGCCATTCTTCTCTCCCTTATTTTTATTTTCTTTATAGAACAAATTATTTTTTGTTCATAATTATATTTTATATGAAACATAAAAATTAGTAAAGAAGAAAGTGCAATTTTTTTCTACGAATACAACTTTTTAAAACCGTTTTCTATTTTTCGAACATATTCAGGATCCGCATCACGCCAATATTTTGGGTCTTTCATCATGCGACGCAAATCACCATCGGTCAAATTTTCAGACACACTTTTGTCCGTCTCGACATTTGGTTCCATTGACTGCATCATCTTGTAGACGCTTTGGATTCCCTGGGCTGTGGCACATAACTCTTCGAACGCATCACATGGTAAAAACTTTTCACCGAATGTATTTATTGCCTGTAATGCATCGTTCATTTTTTCACGCGAACCAAAAAATTTTTCCAGTTCTGCAATTGCGGCTGTCTCGTTTTGCATACGAAATAAATCTGACAACACCGGCGATAAAAATTCTTCGGCAATAGAATAAATTTTTTCGACCTGTGTTGATGTCAATCCGATTTCATGAAATTTTTCGCGCAGTTGGTCATCATCAAACAGTGCGTTTGATGGATAATCCGCCGCGGTTTCAGGCACACCGATTGCGCGATTAAATCGCATGCGTGTAGCATCATCAGAATCATCGGTCGGCACAGAAATCATTGCCCCCATCTTTTTTTCTAATTCACGATATGATTTAATCAATGCATCTTCGTTTAATGTTCCATTTTCATTCAGAAATTTTTCTGGAATTTTTTCCATCTTCACATCCTTTGTTTTCACTAGATTTTCGCAGAAAATATATTCCGCCCAATGTAAATATTGCCTGCAACATTGCAAACACGTCTGTATCGCCAACCAAATATGCGGCGACCGCAGATAAAATTCCCACGCCAGACATAATATATGTTTTTTTGTCGGCCAAGAATCCCCCGCTTATAATTTTTCGCATTTTGCCCCCATTACAAATAAAACAGCAGTCCATCAACATCGGCAATATACCCGCGCGCCAGTGCCCAATCCGGCATTTGCGTCGACACATGAAAGCGCGTTGCCCCACGGCAACAATCCGGCAGGTTTCCGCGCATCATTCGCGACACCACACGCAGACACATTTGAAACCCCCGATTATTTGTGGGAACCCCCAATCTCTGATTTAAAGCAGATGAATCATTCAACGCATCAAAAATTTCGGCATCCCGTGCAACGTCTATAACACTTCGATTTGTTTTGCGGGCATTATTTGCAATCATTGATGCAAGCGCTTCAACCATCGCAAGTGATGATGCGTTTGTTTGTGCGTATACAACGCGCGCAATTTCATAAATTGGACGCAAACTTTCGTCCGGGTTTTTAATCAGTGTCAATTGCATGTACATCATCCCTTGGCTAGAAAAATAAAAACCCGTACATAATGTACGGGTAAAAAAACACCCCGATTGGGGGCAAAAACAATTTGTGCTGTTTATGGTTTATATAATATCATAAATCATGTAAAAAGTCAAGTACATATTTTTTAAGCCCGGAAAACTGCGGCATTTACATTGTTATTTCGTCGCCATAAACCAACAGATATTCCGTACCACGCCGCAAAACAAGGGCACCACACTCATTAATTTCAATCAACTGCGCAGGCATTCCCTGATATTTTACATTTTCATTCAATCCGGCCGCAAAATCCATCCAGCGCGAACGCACCATCTGGAAATCGGCATGCATCCACTTATCTAATTTGCGCATCAAAACCTGCAGCAAATCATTACGCGTTACATTTACATAGTTTTCCATTTTGGTTGTTTTATAATTTTCAACCGTCGGATTTGATTTTATATTTATGCCGATTCCAACAATTACAAAACGTCCCGAATATTCAATCAAGGTACCGGAAATTTTCATACCATCGATTAAAATATCATTTGGCCATTTGATTGTTGGCCGCATGCCGAATGACGCAATTGATTCCGCAATTGCAACGGCAACAGAATATGACAGACGCGGATCACGTTCTTCACAGTCAAAAATAAAGCTGACATATAAATTACCGTGATGCGACACCCATGTTCGCCGATAACGCCCGCGCCCGGCCGACTGTGCGTCGGCGACAATTGCGACATGGTCAACTGCGTCACCACGCGCAATAAGTTCATGCGCGCAAGTCTGCGTACTTGGGATTTTATCAAAAGACAAAACTTTATATGTGGCCAAGGCTGTACACTCCGTTGGTATTTATTATAAAATCACGCCCATAGGTCTTGCGCAACTGATAAATTGCGGTGTCAATTGTATGTGTTGCCGCATCTGGTGCGTATCCCATTGCCTGTTTTAACTCATCACCGGTCATTGCACCCCGCCGTCGCAGCCAAACCACAATTTGACTTTGCGTTCTAGGCAAACGAACATTTTTCCCGAACACATCACGAATAACACCGGAATTATCCAGCGCATCCATGATAATCGTTTTTAATTCCAAAGAATTTAGTGGTGCATTGATTTTCAAATCATCAAAATTTATATCGGCATTATCTGGATTTTCAACCAATACAGCGTGCAGACCGCTTAAAATATGCCGCCATACATTATCAGATGAAAAAATACGCACACCTTTTAACATATATAAAACATAGCCCATGCGGCACCCCATGTCTATAAAAAAGACCACAATGGGGAAGCATTGTGGTCCGGGGTGTCGAAACATATAATCAAGCGGCCTTGTCAAACCCTTGATCAACAGGATCTATAAATTTAGTAAAATCCTGAATTTTAGAACCTGTGGAAGACAGTATTTTTGAAATACTGTTTGTCGAAGGCCATCTTGGTTGACCTTCTTTGGACCAGCGCTTGCTTTTGTTAAAGGTCGTTGGGTCCAATCCGCTGCACTTTGCCAGTCCAGAACAAGACATACCGTGTTCTGTGGCAAATTTCTCTATTGCACGCCATACATCGTCATGGGTCATTTTTATTCTCCTCTGGTTATCCGGGTCGACTTTCCCGGTTTTTCATCCTACCTGTCGTTGATTTTATTCCATCTTTTCTGCATTAACAATAAGTACCATTTCCTAAAAAACCGCAGAAATCCGCCTAAAAATAGGACTTTCAGCATATTTTAATAATCCCTAAAAAAATTTTTGACAATTTGCTTGACAAATTAAAGAAAATGTATTACATTTCGATTCGTCAAAGGGAAACAACCAATGACTGGCCACGCAAGTGACCATGGGGCCCGGGGATTCAGACTCCCTCCTACATTCTCTCTCCTCTGGACTCTGGGCCTCAAAAATACTTTTTAGAATGCCTATTTCTTTTTCTCCTTTCCTTCCTTTCTGGGCATTCGGAAACACCGCCGGGAAACCGGCGGCGTTTTTATTAAATCACAAAAAAAACGCCCAACTGGGCGCTTTTATTATTTATTAAACTTTCCACTGCGTGGGAAACCTACCGGAATCGTACGCCCTTGTGATGCGCGCTTGCCGACCCACGGCTGCCAATCATCTAATTTTGTCACGCCACGCCCGGTTGTCCAACCAAAACCGTCCGCCGCATCAAAGAACGCAACATCCAAAACATAGGTACGTTCTGCGTTATATTTTTGTAATATCACGCCCTTGCCACGCGTCATTTCTGGAATTTCAGCGGTTGCAAATATTAACAACTTGTCATTAGAGCCAGACATCGCCACCATGTCACCGGACACACGCACACACATTATCGCCGGATTTTGCGCATCAGTGTTCATAACCTGCTTTCCGGTACGTGTCTGTGCCATGCAGTTATCGCCAGATACAATGAAGCCTGTTCCATGACGCCCCACAACCAAGTATTTCGCATTCATATCCAAAACAAATGCGTTCACAATCTGTTCATCTGCGGCAATGTCCGCCATCATACGCACCGATTCACCGAACCCGCGCGCCGACGGCAGTTCATTTGCAGACAATGTAAACATTTTGCCACCACTGCCAAACAAATTTATTTTGTCCGTGCTCATGGCATGAAATGCCGTCTGCAGCTCATCCCCTTCTTTGAATTTCAAATCCAAATTATTCAAATCCAGGTGTCCCTTGGCCGCACGAATCCAACCCATTGCCGACAATATGATAGTCAAGGGTTCTTTTTCAATAAACTCGTCCGCATTTATGACAATTTCTTCTGTCTGTTCCGCCCAAATTGTACGCCGACGACCCAATGCTGTTTTTTTATCATAGCGCTTTTTTATATCCGCGAACCAAGCCTTTAATTGCTCGTACTGCATTTGGTCGCTTTCCAGCAATTCCTGCAGTTGTTTTTGTTCCGCATGCAGCTGGGCATCTTCGCGACGTATTTCCATTTCCTCCAACTTGCGCAGTGAACGCAGGCGAGTGTTCAAAATCGCTTCTACCTGAACATCGGTCAAATTAAATTCAGAAACCAAAACCGCCTTTGCATCGTCTTCATTTCTAATAATCTCAATCACACGATCCAGATTCAAATATACAATCAGCAATCCACCCAGTATTTCCAATCTACGCGCAATATTGGAAAGGCGCCAATTCGTACGACGCAACAAAACACTCTTCTGATGGGCAATAAATTCGCGCAACGTATCCCCAATACCCATGACACGCGGCGCGCCATTTGAATCAATAACGTTGAAATTCATATTGAACCGATATTCCAAATCAGTCATCGCAAACAGATGCGCCATCATTTTGTCGACCGGGACATTGCGGTTCTTCGGCGTGATAACAATACGCACATCGGTCGTTGATTCGTCGGCAATATCTTCAACCAGTGGCAACTTTTTCGCGTCAATTAGTGCCGCAATCTGTTCCACCAATTTTGATTTTATAATTCCATACGGTATTTCGGTGATAACAACCTGCTCTGCCCCACGGTCAAGTTTTTCCACATCCCACTTTGCACGAATGCGAAATGCACCGCGCCCGGTTTCATAGTTTTTAACAATCGTATCAAAACTATCAATAAGTACGCCGCCAGTCGGGAAATCAGGTCCGACCATTTTTTTCATAATCTGGGCGGTTGTGGCATCAGGCTTGTCAACCACCAGGGCAAGCGCATCACAAACCTCTGCCACGTTGTGAGTCGGAATGTTTGTCGCCATACCGACGGCAATTCCCATTCCCCCGTTTGCCAACAGATTCGGAAACGCCCCCGGCATGACAACCGGTTCTAGCGTGGTGCCGTCAAAATTCGGCATCATATCAACACTGTTTTCGTCCAATCCCTCCATAATCAGCATGGCGGCATCAGTCATCTTTGATTCTGTATAACGATATGCAGCCTGTGGATCGCCGTCAATATTGCCAAAATTTCCCTGCCCATCGATAAGCGGGTAACGAACGGAAAAATCCTGGGCCAGGCGAACCATTGCATCATACACCGAACTGTCCCCATGCGGATGATAGTGCCCCAAAACGTCACCTACGACGGTTGCGCATTTACGAAACGCCGCATTAGGCGACAATTTTTGACGCAACATGGAATACAAAATACGCCGATGCACCGGCTTTAGCCCGTCGCGCACATCCGGCAGGGCACGCGAAACAATCGTGCTGACGGCGTATGACAAATAACGTTCCGACAAAGCGTCGGACAGTTGCTGTGAATCAATATTTTCGATAATTTCCTTGCTCATAATACCCATGAATTTAAAACATTTGCAAAAAAATAACAACAGAAAAAAATATCATATTCCCCGAAAAATGGGCGGATGGACAAAAAAATTAAAAAAGTTCTTTTCTTCTTGAAAGTTTCAAAAAATATAATTATATATACATATATACAAACTTTGGTTCCCCAAATGGGGCAGGCTGTCTGATAAAAGAATGGCAAGTCGGGGCATTTTGGATTTCCAAAATGTTTGAATGTACGTCGCGAATTTCCATATCGCGGCGAACCAATCAGAAAACAAAAACATAAAAGACACAACGGTTCATCATAATAAACCGGTGCGTCTGTTTGATTGCAAAGGGTTAAAACATGAAATACAAATTTATTATTCCATATATAATGAGTATGAGTAATTTGCTGCTGGTTTCAGCCAGTTCCACTTCGCAAAACATACCACCGGAAACTTCTTTGTCATGCCAGGAAATAAAATTGGAAAATTCGCCCACTTTCACGATGGTTCCCATTGTGCCAAACAGTTTTGAACGGGCATACAAAGCCGAATTGGAATATCAAATAAACCAAATGTATCTTGATGACAAGGCGGATGTATTAGTTTCCAAGTATGTAGACAATATGCTAGATGCACTAAAACGCCTAAACCCACTGTTGGGTACCAGGAAATACTATGCAGCCGTGCGCCGTGAATTACCAAATGCGCCAGTGGGGCTGCACTGTGTTTACGGGCAATACACACAATTGTCACGGGCGCAAAAGGAATTGGGCGATACAGTCACCATCATACCATCCGCAGGCAGACAGGCATGCCTGAATTTTAAATATGAAATGCGTCGCAAATATAAATCGCCGGAATATGCCGGCGCCATCGCCGAAGGAAAGATGCACCCATCAGATTCTGCATACAATGTGGCATTGGATAAATACATGACACGCCACCATGTTAACAGCAACACCCCCGATTCCATCCGCACAAAAATTGCCGCAAAATTTGCAAAATCTAATTTTTCAGTGGAACAACTGACACCGGGGGCTATGTTGGTCGTGCCCAGATACCGCGGCAGCAAAACAAAATTTCACATGATTATGTTCCTGGGGCGTGGACGCATTGAAAACGGAAAATTTATCGCAGATAAAAACGGAAAATATATCTATACAGGTCATAATCGGGAAACCATTGGATACCTGTTTGACCAATGGGACACATCAAACGTATTCGCCGCCGACACCAAGAAAATTGTCCGCGCGCAATATGCACGCGAATGGTCACAGATAGAGGCATTGTCACGTGAAGAATTAATAGAATTTGTGCAAAACAACAGCACCATGATAAACATTGATTTATCCCTAACCTCGCGCGAGGAATTATTGCACATAGCACGTACAATATATTTCAACACGCCCATACCAAAGAAAGCACCAGAACATCGTATAGGCGATGTGCTTTCATTGGGTTATCCGGCAAATAATCAATATTACAATTGGGTAGCGAAACGCATGATGCAACATACAGCATAAAAATGCCCCATTTGGGGCATTTGTTAATAATTTATTGGCTTATTTTATGTTTTATCTCACGAATCCGCGCCAATATTTCTTTTAAATCTGCATCGGTCACGGTTGGTGCGGGGCGATTTGACACCTCGTCCGCTAAAACGATACACAGCGTCGCCAAAAGCGCATTTTCCGGCAACGGACCGATTTTATCCAGTATTTCACGCGCACGCGCATCCACTATTTTACCCAGGTCAACCAAGCGGGCTTCCTGGCCATCTTCACATCCCATGGGATAATTTTTATTAACAATTGGGATTGACACAACACTCATTTCAACTTCTTTAATATAGAAATAGATTTATCAATAATTTCTGTGGCACGCACATTTTTATCCCGCAAAGTCTTTACCTGCTCGGTCAAGATTGCCACCTCTAAATCCGTTTGCTTACCCGCACTAACCGCGGCGGCGCGCAGGGATGCGGCCAATTCTTCAACCGAATTCAATTCTTGAAAGATTTGCTGTTTTATATCTGCCATAATTACAGTTTAAGATATTTTTTATATGCGTTCAACCCCAAAATGTGATATAATGGCCGCGTGCAGGCGTAGGGGGCCAATTAATGAAAACTAAAATCATATATATTTCCGGTAATGAAGTGTTTGAAATGGCAGATATTCGCGCCGCCTTTGAAGAGGTTCGCGCCACACTAAACCTTGGCGTCGATACCGTTTTATTTGGTGTTCCGGTGGATGCTGATGATGCGTTGACACAAAATACAACAATGGAAATCGCACCGGCACCCGCATCAATAACACCAAACATTGAAATTGTTACGACGGACATGGATAATAACAACGCCCCTGAAACAATTGATGCCCCGATCACAACAGACGCAGAAGAAATAAAGGCACCCGTAAAAAAGAAAAAAACATCCATACGACGTACATCGGGCGGTGCTACAAACGCACCAGAAAATGAATCGACACCGGTTGACTTAAATGAAACAGCCAAATCAGATACGATGGTTCCAATTCTTTCTGTTTTGGCAGCACAAACCGCGGCCGCCCAAAGCGATGATGACACACAACCAATAAATACTGATGCAGCGGACATTTCGGTCAATGCAGCCGATGCAATCACAGAAATGATTACAGACGAAGCACCAGAAGTAACCAGCGAAAAAACATTAGAAGAATTATTGGAATCAATGACACCATTGCGTGAAGACACCCATGAAGACGCCCCCGCGGCCATCATTGACGAAGCACCCACCCCAACAGAAATTGAAATAGACGGCGCGGATGCAACACTGGAACAATTGGCATCTGAATTTGCACAAAACGAAGATAAAATAGTTACGAGCACAAAAAACGAAACCCATGGAAAAATCGGCAAATTAAAAAATATTTTGCCCTTTAAAAAGGCAAAACGCGATGACGCCGGAATAATGGGTGATTTGTTCGGATGGGCTGGAATTGCCGCAAATGACGAAGACTTTGCCATTCCTGGTTTCTTTACAACAACCGCCGCAAAAAAATAGTCGTAAAATGAGTATTTATGAACACAGATGTAGTTTATAGATTACTAACAAATTCCGGATTCCGCATTCTTGGCGGCAATGGCGACGCATTATTTATCGAAGATCCATCTTGCATCCTGCGCAGCTTTCAAACTTTTATTGAATATGCATGGGTTGTGATATGTGCCGTGACTGCATTGTTGATAATGGGCTGGGCAATATCAATGATTCGCGGTTCCAAAAACGATATTTTCACCAATCTACGCAACCTTACCATTATATTCGCCACACTTGGCTTGGCAGGCCCCATCGTCAACGTAATATGGGGCGGCGATTTATTTGCGCGCGGTTGCCGCCAAATAACCGTTTCTGTAAACGAGATATCCAAAATTCTGGATGCACGAGGCGCCCAAATGACCAAACGCGGCAGCGACCTTTATGAACAGATTTATATAGAAGATACGGGCGCCATTTATAATAGCACGTATAATAACACGCCCCAGCCTATGACCGTTGATGAAGTGCCATATTCGCAATCACCGCTTGCAGCGGCGGGCACCCCAACAACTATTACAGCAACAGTATCAAATAACCAAGATTATGTTGCATATACATCCGATACGGGTCAGTCATATCGACGAATTGGCGGTTCGCGTTCATGGCGCAATAAAAATCCGGGCAATATACGATATTCCGATTTTGCACGCCGCGCCGGCGCCATCGGTACGGCAGGCGGCTTTGCAGTATTTCCCGACGAAGAAACCGGCATGCAGGCAATTGCGGCATTGTTACGTTCTAATTCGTATAATAAATTGACTGTTGCCGGCGCAATCAGTCGATATGCACCGCCGTTTGAAAACGACACCGCCGCATATCACAGGAAAATGAAAAAATTAACCGGACTTTCCGTTAACAAACGCATGGCCGATTTAAACGACACCCAGTTACAGCAGGTTGTCAACGCCATACGCGTCATAGAGGGCTGGATTCCAGGCCACACGGAAAACATATAAGGGACAAATTATGCGAGCACAACACACCGGAATCGTATATAAAATATTGATGACGATAATGCTGGTTATTATCGTGGCTCTTATTTACTTTTTAGCAGGTGGTCGCACCGCGCGCATCGGCACATCGCGCAGTGTAACATCACCAAATTTTATTCCAGCGCAACAAGTTGCAACAGACGAAAACAGTGACGATGAGTTTTCAGACGGCCTGGGTCAACCTGACGCGGTATCACGCAATGCCCCCGACGAATTTGGCGCCGGTGTTGTATCTGTTGAAACATTCAACCGCGATATAAACGATGATGGCCGCCCCGACAGAATAACACGCACACGCGTTGAAAACGGAACGCCGCATTTTTACTATGAATATAAAATCGAAATAAACGAACGCGACGGTTTTCGCGATATAACCCCTGCGGGATTTCGCACCACCGAAGGCGAGTCATGCGCGCTACAAAAACTGCAATTCTCGTTTCGACCCGACTTTCATGTAACCAAGGTTTCACGCAAATGGGCGGATTCATGGGACACGCCGACCCCGGCCGAAAAAACAGTTTACGGAATTTATGACGGAAATTTGGAAATTACCGAAACAAGTCAATTGAAATCAATATGTAATGTCGCGGAATTACTGTAATAGAAACTTGTTACGCGCGGAATGAACAACCCCGCCGGCCACAAGAATATGGTCAAACACATCAACACCTATGTCATTCAATGTCAGGCGTATTTTGTTTGTCATGTCAATATCTTCACTAGAAAAACCGTTTTCCGATGCCGGATGATTATGTGCAAAAATAACATTACGTGCATGAAAATCCAATACACGTGAAACAATTTCACGAACACAAACATTTGCCCAGTCCAATGTACCAACGCTATGCGTTTCATCTTCTATTAAACGCATATCTGCGTCCAGATAAAATATATGAAACTCTTCAACATCACGCGCGCCCAAATATAATTTGCAGTAATTTGCCAACACAGTATGGTCATGAAAGACAGCCTCTTTTTTCATCTGGCTGCGATATTCCGACAATTTGAAATCACGCATCACTTTTAGCAAAATTGCTGTGTTTTTACCAACACCATCAACTGACATTAATTCTTGCAATGGTGCATTTAATATCTGATATACAGACCCGAATTTATTTAGCAGCAGTCGCACCGTCGGGCGCACATCACAACGTGGTCGCCATGATGCCAGCATCAATTCTAATTTGTCTGCATCGGTTGTTTTGCCATCCAAAAAATCCTGGCGCAGACGTGCACGATGCCCTTCATGCGCCAATTTATTTTTATCCGCCAACTCTGCCCCTCGCCACGCGTTAAACCATTTTTTCGGTAAATATTATCGCACCGTCTTCGGTTATGCCAATTGTATGTTCCCATTGTGCCGACAAACCACCATCCACAGTGCGCGCCGTCCAACCGTCGGCATCAATTTTACAATCGGGTCGACCGGTATTAATAATCGGCTCTATTGTAAAGACCAATCCGGGCACCATTTTAACTTTGTCCCAGCACTTGTCATAAAAAGAATAAATCTGTGGTTCGTCATGCATTACCTTGCCAATGCCATGTCCGACAAAATCACGCGATATTGAAAATCCATGTGGGTTGACCACCGCCTCTATCGTTTTACCAATTTCAGACAATGGCACGCCCGGCGCGCATACGGCAATCGCCGCATTAAGGGCATCCTGACATGTCTGAACCAATTGACGGGCACGCGGCGCAACATTACCAATCATAAACATGCGCGATGCGTCACCATGAAATCCCTTGTATTCAGCCGTCAAGTCGACATTAACTATATCTCCGTCTTTTAAGATGACATCATCGCTGGGTATACCGTGCACAATGACGTCATTAACAGACGTGCAAATATTTTTCGGATATCCATGATACCCCAAATCCGACGAACGCGCACCGTTTTCTTTTAAAAACATTGCAACCATGCGGTCTATTTCACCGGTCGAAATGCCCGCCTTGATATGGGGCGAAATAAAGTCAAAGCAACGCGCGACCAAATCACCGGACGCACGCAACCGCTTAAAATCTTTTGGTGCATAAACAGATGCCAGCATATTTTATTTCCTTCTTTTTATCGCAAGTTTTGCCGCCCGCACAGACAGTTTCAATGAAAAATCGCGTAATAAAATCTCCGCCGGCATGCCGGTGGTACGCAATTGCTTTTCCAATTCGTTCAGGCGGATTAACACAGCGCTTATTTCATCGGCGGGCCATATTTTCACGGCATGATTGAATTTTTCCGCAACTTTCCAAAACAGTCGCGGCAACTGTCCGTCAACCACCGCCGTCAACAATTTCTTAAAGTGCATATCCAGCATCCGAACCAACATATTAGGTTCTGCGTTGTCATACAGTAATCTGTCCAGCGCCGTCATTGTTTGCTGAATATGCCCGGCGGTTAAAGAATAAAGAAAATCATCCGTATCCGCCGCCCCCGTATCCGGCAGACATTTTTCCACATCGTCCAATTCAACAATTTTTTTATCGTCCACATACAACGATATTTTCGCCAGAAATCCACGCGTAATCCCGCGGTCTCCGCCCAGGTGGGTTGTCATATATGCCATTGCGTCCGGCGTAATTTGCGAAATACCGGCCTCGGCCGACAATTCCTTGCGGATAAGTGCGGCCAATGATCGCGCATCATCGGTATAGCATGCCAATGCCGCGATTTTATCGCCCCCTTCAAACAATGTGCGCAGCCCGCCACCCGCGCGCAAATCCCCCGCGGCAACGATAACCGTGGCACAAAGTCCAGGATGTTCAATCAATTCCGCCACCTGCTTTGCACAGGCGTCGCCCGCATTTGAAATCAACACCAGCTTGCGGCCGCCAAACATTGACGGACTGCAACTTTCCGCAAACAACGCATCTTGCTTTTCGCGCAGTTCATCGGAATCCAGCGCAAACATATTATCGCGTTCAATCTGCAGCTTTTCAATCGCGCGGTCACAAAACTCATCAACCTGCCCGGCATCAGGTCCGTAAATCAAAACCGCACGAATGGTTTCGATTCCTTTGTTAAAATCGTCTTCCTTCCACTTCATTGTTTATCCGGTGTAGAAATTGAATATCTGTATGTTTCTGCGATTGCACGCGCTCCTATCTTTTCTGCCAAAACAGATATTGTGTTTTTTACCGCATTGTTATAAGACGCGTTCGCCGCAACCAGATAACGCACAAACGTATATGATTCCGCGGCCGATTCCACCCCCGATGCGATTTGTTTCCCATCGCGGGTCAAAGTGTAATTTGCACGAACGGATATTTCCTGCCAAGTGGCGTCGCCGGTCGGTTCCAACGCCTTGTACTGTGTAACAGGTTCCGACAAATTGACCGTCAGTGTATACCGTGCGGTTTCATCATGCTGTCCGCCAAATCGGGCGTTTAACGCATTTCGTAAATCAATTCCGTTAATTCCACTGATTGGCGGTACATATATATCTGTATCTTGGCCAACAAACATTGGTTTGAAGCCGCATGACGTTAAAAACAAAACTAAAAATATTTTCTTCATTGCGCCGCCGTTTTTGTTCGCTTTCCTGTTGCAATTTATTTGTATATTACCTAGACTTTTAATAAATCGCAAGGGGGAATGATGAATATTTTTATCATGTTTTTAATGGCGGTACTGTTGGGCGTGTATTACATGATGGGCAGCCCATCCGTACGCATTTTACGCACAGAAACGGAATATGCGGTTACACAGTCCGACCTGCGTGCAGTGGCCGAATGTGCAACAGCGGCACATAATGCGGCAATACGCGGAATTGAATTTAATGATATATGCGCCGAACAAAACAATATTGTTAGCGAAAAGGTTTGTTTTAACGAAAAAAACGCCCCAAGCAGTTGCGAAATCATCAGAAACAAAAAACCTGCGCACAGTTACATAATTACCGCAACGGGTGTTTTGCCCGCGAAAAAATATAACGATATATTAGAAATATTAGAGAAAAATTATGCCGACGCCGGCACATTCGGTCTGTTAAAAGAAGGCGTAATAATAACCGGCGACGGTGGCAAGCGAACAATTTTAGACGCAGCGGTAAAAAAATTAAAACTTACCGACGGGCAATTAGTGTACGTTACCCAGTTTGATATACCGGACGAAGGCAATGCATTTTCAACGCCCGATTCCACTGATATAATATGCCCCGCGGGAATGATAAAGGTTTACAGATTCAGCCGCTGGCAATGCGTTGCATTTAATACCAAGGAAAACTGCGTTGGGGACCGAATTTGGGATTCTGATTTATCCGAATGCGTTCCGGACGAATCACGCAAGCCGCTGTGTGCCGCCCAACAAACGGCTGTAATGATTGACGATATATGGCAATGCCTGGATCCGTTTCCAGAAAATGCATGTCCAGCCGGAACAACGGCCCGATTAAACTATAGTACACTGGAATGGGAATGCGTTGCAGATCCGGCCGCAACCCCCGATACAAAAAAATGCGCACATATAACACCAATCACAATGTCCGGCACATTTGGCATAACATTGCGCGCACCCGATACATCATGTACAGATTGTGAACGCATGGTTACAAATATGGATACATGCACATCTTATTGCATACCGGATCCGGCAAAGATAAATGATTCAAAATGCTATCCGGCTGGCTCAAATTCATGTCGCGGCGCATCACGGGCGTTTTATTTCGGGTTTCCCAACTATTCTTATGCAAACAATGTGCCCGACATTTCAAACCGAATAATCCCAATAGATCGTACACATTCCCAAAACAGAAAATTCAACTGCCTAGAATGCGGCGACCGTGGAATAAACGAAAGTAAGTCATTCCCGCCATATATTGCGGTGTGCAACGAATAACAAATTAGTATGCGTCATTTTATTTTTTCCAACTGTGCGATTTCATTGCACAGTTTACTATACTTGCTTTGCACTGCATAATAACGCTTTCTATATTCCATCAGTTCAAACGCCGAAATTTCAACCACATCAGGATTTCTGTATTCTGCGGTATCAATATTTATTTCCGCATTGTCAATCTTGTCGGAAAGCACCCCCAACTCATCCAGCAAATTCATACGTTCGGCTCGCATGTTTTCCAATATGTCGTGTTGCATGACTGTATTGTATTTTAGATTGAAACTTTTGACCGCGGCAATTTGTGTTTTTATCTCTGGCGCAGTATTGACAAGGTATCTAGCTTCCTGCAACCGGTCTTTGGCATCCTCTAGGCGCAAAATATCCTCACTATCATTGTCCGATGGATCAAAACGCGCAGCATATTCAATATTGTGGCTTAACACGTTTATATCACGTTCCAATTCTGGGATTACAACCCTGGCCGCATTTATTTGCCGAATGCGTTTTTCTAAACGCGGCGTATTGTATTCAACCACGGATTTTAAAATATTAAACAGCTTTTTCTGATGCTCTCTGGTAATAGTCTTGCGCCGTGTCATGTACTTTTGCCCCATGTTTTGATATTTTTGATTAACCGCGGCGCGGACATGCCCACGCCGCGGCCAATATTTATTCGGAACGTGTAAAAGCCCCGTCGTCCAACATTTGACGCACCACGAAATCTTTTATCTTTTTCGCGGATGTCTGGGGCAACTCATCTTCGGTTATCGCAAAATGCTTTACCCACTTATACGGTGCAATTTTCAAGTTCGATGCCTTGACCAAAGTTGCAACACGCGCCGTTGTGACACCTGGCTTTACCTGAAATACCGCAAAGGGAACGATTTTCCCGGCAATTGTGTACTCAAACACCGATGCCGCCAGAATCTCGTCGTTTTGCAGATACAAGTCCGCCAACTCATCCGGGTACACGTTCTTTCCACTGTCTAGAACAATTACTTGCTTTTGACGTCCCTTTACAACCAAGCGTCCCTTTTTATCCAGCATTCCCAAATCACCGGTTTTGAACCATCCGTCTTCGAATGCTGCGGTGTTGGCCTCATCGTTTCCGATATAGCCCGGCATAACAAGATTTCCGCGAACCCATATTTCACCGACACCAAATTTGTCGGGATTATGAATTTTCAATTCGTTCCCCGGCAATGGGCCTGCATAATACATCTTGCCGTTCGGCAAGCGAAATGCAAAGTTAAAGTTGGACGGTCCCGTTGTTTCGGTCAATCCATAGCAATCACCCACCGCAAAATCCAAACTTTCAAAGAATTTGCGTATTGACGGTTTCAGGGTTGCACCCGCAGACACCAAAACCTTGGTATTGCCGCCAAATATGTCATGCACGGGCTTTGTCACCTTTTTAACCAGCCATCCCATACCAATCGCCCGCAAAACACGCCGCATAGACACAATAACCCGCATAAGAGTGTAAACATGCTTTTCCTTGGCGGCATCAACAATCTTTTTATAAAAAGATTCCCACACACGCGGCACGGCCGGAATAACTTCGGGCTTGAACTCCGCAAAGTCCTTTAAAAATTCGCGCGGATTCAAAATCGGCTGCAACAGCAGTTTTCCCCCCAGTACCAGTGGCGCAATAATATTAATTACGACACCATATATATGATACAATGGCAGAAATCCGTAAAACGTATATCCTGGATGAATAACGGGCTTGTAAAACAACGCCCCTTCGCCCAGTGACAATATATTATTATGCGTCAGCCCAACAACCTTTGGATTTCCGGTTGAACCCGATGTAAATGACAACATCGCAACATCGTCACGATTACAATCAGCGGCATGAAAATCACGCGCATCGGTATCGTCAATCGATTCAATATCGTACGTTTTTGGTGCCCCACCAATAAAGTGTGACTTTTGCGCCAAAACCAATTTGCACTTGGTGCGTTTCATCATATTCAGGTGTTCATTCGCAGACAGGCCGGTATCAAGCATTAAAACCTTGGCGCCCTGGGATATAATCGCGAAATACGACCGAATAAAATCCGGCGTGTTTCCCGACAAAATCGCGACTGTGTCACCTTTTTTAATATTGAAACGCTGGGCCAGTAAAACCGCACGCTGTTTCACCTTTTTCAACAATTGTGCATATGTTTCATTCTGTCTGACAAAGAAAATACGGTCTTTATTCTGCGAACAAACATCATGCAACATTTCATAGATGTTTTTCATCATGTTTTACCTTTTTTGGTTATTTATAAAAATGTCTAACATTTCAACAACCATACACTAGACAACATTAATATAGCCATTTGAAATAGGAAAAACAACCTTATTAGTAATAATTATACCAATTTGTACAAATTTATCACCCTAAACAACACATTTTCGTCAACATATAGACATCGATTCGTAATTTTTATCTATATTTTGTGTTTTTATAAAAAATCCGAATCGTTTCCCATAATAAAAAAACATATTTTTTAACCCCAAAAATTGTTTCGTGTCAAATTTGTCGATTTTGTCCGAATCTGTTTTTGCGCGCCAGCATAGGAATACAGCGCATCACAAAAAGTAAAGCGAAAAATGCAAATTTTTTTATTTTTTCTATATTGTTCACCAACTCCTAATACTATATATTGTTATCAAACAAAGAAAAACAACACTATATATTGTGTTTTTAGAGAATCGGAGTTATTAAAATGTCTGGGGAACAAAACGAAATAAAAATTCAGATTTTACCGTCACTTATCACAAAATTAACCGTTGTTCAAAAGCGCAGCGGGGAAACTGTTCCTTTTGACGCAAAAAAGATTTTTGATGCAATAAAAAAGGCGGTCGCCGTAACCCAGGAAATCGCAGATATAGATATAGTAAAGATTACGCAAAATGTTTTGCGGGAACTGGATGAAAAGTTTGCGGGCAAAACCCCAAAGGTTGAAGAAATACAAGATACGGTTATTCGCAACCTGATGGACGCCAAAGCATACAAAACAGCAGAGGCATATATTGTATACCGTAAAAAACGTTCGGAAATACGCGATGCATCTGTAAATGCAATTGAAGTAATCGAAGGTTACGTCGGTGGTTCCAATTGGCGTATTAAGGAAAATGCCAATGTCGGCTATTCAATCGGCGGATTGATTTTGCGCACATGCGAACGCGTAACGGCGGAATACTGGTTAAATCTGTATCCGCGTGAAATTGCAGAGGCGCACAAAAACGCCGCCATACATGTTCACGACTTGGGCTGGTTGACAGGCTACTGCGCGGGCTGGTCACTGCGCGAACTGTTATACGAAGGATTTAACGGCGTGCCTGGTTTTGTGCACTGCAATCCGGCAAAACACATGGCGACCGCGATTTCACACATGGTGAATTTTCTTGGCACACTTCAGAACGAGTTTGCCGGCGCACAGGCGTTTTCGTCCGTTGACACATATCTGGCGCCGTATGTTCGTATTGATAACCTGTCATATGATGATGTTAAAAATGCGATGCAAACGCTGGTATTTAACTGCGCGGTACCATGCCGTTGGGGAACCCAGACACCGTTCATCAATTTTACATTTGATTGGACATGTCCGACCGATTTGAAATCACAGCATCCATTTATCGGCAAAAAGCAGGTTGATTTCACATATGGCGACTTGCAGGCAGAAATGGATATGATAAACCGCGCGTTTATAGAGGTTATGACAGAAGGCGATGCATTAGGTCGGCCATTTACATTCCCAATTCCGACATATAACATCACGCCAGATTTCCCATGGGATCACCCGAATGTAAAGCCTTTGTTTGAACTGACGGCAAAATATGGAATTCCGAATTTCCAAAATTTCCTAAATTCGGATTTAAATCCAACCGATGTTCGTTCAATGTGCTGCAGACTGCGTCTGGACGTACGAGAATTGTTAAAGCGCGGCGGGGGACTCTTTGGTTCTGCGGAAAAGACGGGTTCTATCGGTGTTGTCACAATTAACCTGTCGCGACTGGGCTATACGCACAAGGGTGACCGCGACGGACTATTTGCGGAATTAAAGCGTCTGCTGGAACTGGGGCGCGATTCATTGGAAATCAAACGCAAGATTATCAACAAAAATATGGAGCGCGGCCTCTATCCGTTCACGAAACGTTATTTAGGCGATTGGAATCATCATTTCTCGACAATTGGTGTAAATGGTGCCAATGAAATGGTTCGTAACTTCACATGCGACCGTGAAAATATCGCCACCCCAATGGGTAAAAAACTGGTTTTGGACGTTATGGATTTCATACGCGAACACCTGGCCAATTTCCAGGAACAAACCGGCAACCTATATAATTTGGAGGCGACACCGGCCGAAGGCTGCTCTTACCGGTTTGCAAAAACAGATGTTAAGAATTTCCCGGATATTATCACCGCGGGAACACCTGATGCCCCCTACTATACTAATTCCACACAGTTGCCCGTGAACTTTACGGATGACCCGTTTGTTGCACTGGAACACCAGGAAGAATTACAGCGTAAATACACGGGTGGCACAATGCTGCACCTGTATATGGGTGAACCGGTATCATCTGGGGATGCGGCACAAAAGATTGTACGCACGATTTTTGAAAACTACAAGATTCCGTACATGACATTGACACCAACATTCTCAATATGTCCAAAGCATGGATATTTGGCGGGTAATTTCGAATTCTGTCCGAAATGCGACGCGGAAATCGCCGCAAATCAGCAGATATCAAACGAACAATAAACAAACAAAACACAAAGGGAGAAAAACAAAATGGCAGAAGTCACACAGAACACAATCAACAGAACACCGTGCGAAAGATTTTCACGTTCCATGGGATTTATCAGACCGGTGTCTAATTTCAATGTTGGTAAATATTCTGAATTCTGTGAAAGAAAGACTTTTAAAGAATCAAACTGTCTGACAACCGGCGCCCGCCACAGTGAACTAATGAAAAAAGCGGCGTAATAAAAATGCCGGAACTGCAAATCGGGGGGATGGTACCGTTTACAACCATCGATTTTCCAGGGCACCTATCGGCGGTATTATTCCTGCGTGGGTGCCCGGTTCGATGCAAATATTGTTCAAATCCCCATTTGCTGGACATTGCAGACGGCGAATACGATACAGAAAAAACATTTGAATGGATTCGTTCGCGCGTCGGCAAGTTAGGGGCCATCGTCTTTTCCGGGGGCGAGGCACTGATGCAGGGCGATGCACTAATTGAATACATGCGACGCGTCAAAGAACTAGGGTTTAATATTGGACTGCATACGAATGGATTTTATCCGGAAACATTGATGCGTGCGGCGGATATTGTCGACTGGGTTGGCCTTGATTACAAGGCGACATGTGAAAAATACCCTGATTTAACCGGCCAAAATATTGCATTCAAACACATGATAAAATCATTGGACGCATGGCTTTCAACTGGCCGCGGATTAGAGGTTCGCACCACCTGCGACCCACGATTTGTAACAAAAGCGGATTTATTAGAAATTGCACGGGATTGTGCCGCACGCGGGGTAAAAAATTTTGCCGTACAAAAATACATCCCGCATTTTGAAGACGCCGCCCATCCCGAAACAGACGCGGCGGCACGCGAACAATTCTTTAACGATGACGCATTGCGTACGGAAATTGACGCCATGTTTGACACCGTAACCTGGCGCGGGTAAATGAAAAAAACTACGTTTAATAACTGTTAACTTTTTTCACTTGATATACAATGCGTGCTTGGTTTTGATTAAAAGACTTCTTAATCTGCCGGTTTCTGTTATAGTCCCGGATGGGTCCAATCAATGGAACCATTGACCATGCAGTTTCTGAAAAACTTTGTTTTAAGTGCTTGCGCCACGCCTTTTGCAATAATTCTTGCTTTATTTGCTCAATCGATTTGTTTTGGCCGTTTACATTCTTATACGGGACAATAATATTCCAGTCATAATAACTATGCCATTTAACAGTGCCATCTTCGCGGAAACTCAATTCCATGCATTTATCAGCACCAGCAATTCCACCGCATTGTTTTTCCGGATAAAAGATTTTATAACCAATTTTGTTTTTTGCGGCACGACCAATACGCATGGTCGTATTTTCTTCGTGAATAATCATGCGTTTATTATTAGCATAGAACACCTGAAAAAACGGGAAAAAGACGTCACGCGGTTCAAAACGCAGTGGTATTCCACGCGCTTTGAAATATTCCGGCTTTAAAACAGTATCGTTTGCCATGCGATAATCCAACCGCGATGACATTATACGAATTTTTGTATTATTAAAATGCTTATCTGTGGCAACACGACATATCAGTTCACGAACACCGTCCAATGCTGCTTTTGAGCGGAACCTGTCAACAGACACATCCAGTTTAAGTATTTTTCCGGCACGTCCCAGTTTTGTCTGAATTTTCTGCAAATCCGAATATATCTTGTCACGATTTGGCCCAAAGACCCACCGGCAATTTGTTTGGATATTATACGCGTCTGAATTACTCAAATTTATCGAATCAAATACCTGCAACATATAACCGGGGGCAACATCATATATCAGTGACCATTCCCCGCCAGTCATGTAAGTCCCATTTAAATGTTTCATTGAATTTTGATAATACGCAATATCGGATACCGGCAATACCTGCAACGGGTTATTTGGTCCGGAACATTCAAAGCAACGCGCACAATTTTCATCACACCGGTTGGTGCAACGGAACCTGATATCTATCGGTACATCGCGCCAAGTGTCCATAAAACACCGACGCGAAAAATCCCCTTTAAGCTTATCGCGAATAACCGCAAAAATATTTTGCGGGCTCGCATTATCTGCGCCATTATTGCCAGACATTAAAATAACATCATCTTCATCCATAGCATTGATAACAGTTTTATTGCATGGCGTTCTATATAATTTTTTCTGGTTCGGCGGAAAATACATATACATTTTCCGCATCCTTTTCGCCGCCGTTTGCCGCCGTGGCACGATAAACCTCACGCGCGCCTTGGGCACGGTAAAAGCCGACACTGCAACTGTCATCTGTGTCTATGCGCATTTTTTTAACGCCGCGCACGGCGGCATCGCGCATCATTTCCATAAACAGCACGCGCCCCGCCCCACCGCGATGACATTTATCAACAATCAATATGTCACATTCCGCATCAAATTGGCGCGCAATATCCGCCGGCGCATAGTTATAGACATCATAGTATTCACGCAACGCACCACGGTTCCTTACCGCCAATGACAAAACAAAGTGAACCGCGCGCCAAACGATGCGCCGAAACACGTGACGCCGTGCATTTTTCTGGGAATATCCGGCAAATCCAATCGGCCGACCATTATTCGCCGTTAAAACCAGCATATCGGTATTTACAGCAAGTATTTCAGTGCAATAAATCCAATCACACAGTCGTCCGGCCCTGGTGGCGCGCTTGGCCAAATCCCATTCCGCCCCTATCATACGAACCAGCTGCTGTGCATCACGCAACTTAAAATATCTGATATTATTCATATATCAGATTATAGCACAATATCCCCCAAACTATATCAAAATTATTGTGCCGCCGCGTTGTTTTTCTGTCCATCTACAAAGCCCGCGAAATAGGATAAATCCATTCCTATTGCATCCAAAACCTTTGCCAGGCTTTGCATTGACACCCATCGCGCCTTGCCGTCACTGGTATAACGCTTGCTTTTATTAAATGTCGTGGAACTTAATCCACTTTGCTTTGCCAATCCAGAACAGGACAAATTTTGCGCCGCCGCCATTTCATCCAACGCATTCCAAATATCTTTATGTGTCATTTCCCCTCTCCAAAAAATTCACATAGCCCATAACTTATTCGAACTACAATCTTATTATAGTTGTCAAAAGGAATAAAATCAACCCAAAGTTATCTTAATTTTGATATTTATTGAATGCGCCGGTAAACTATAATTAAAAAGGAAAATTTTCATAAAGAAATTGGCATCTGATTTGGCAAATCGAAAATACCGTGTTGGTAAATATTGCGAATTTAAAATTTATGCCCCAAAAGAACGAAAAAATCTTTAACATCTTGTAAATTAAATAAAAATAAGATATAATTTCCCATAGTGGGAGATGGGAATCGATAGATGCCGGGTCAAAAGTATTATGGAAACAACATTTCTAACCGAAAATCAAATATGGGGCGCTGATGCCCTGTCTGTATTAAAAGAATATGGCGTTGCCGCCGCACCAACTGATTTAGCCGTTATATTAGGCGCAATGATTGGCGGCACATCAGTTGACAAAGAAAAACATTTGCCTGGATATTTCTGGTCGGCCTCGTCTGAAGAAGACGGATCTGTCCGGTGCGCCGACCATGACGGACGTAGGAGCTGGATTACTCCAAATGCGCGCGATATTGCCGGCCGCCCCGCTTTGCCTAAATCTGTCACATCTATAATTCGGTCGAGCGCAGCGAGACCGAATCGCAAAATTGGAAATATTCAAGTTATTGAATACGGCACATATCCACAAACCGCCGCACCACAAAAAATCGCCGACGAATTAGAATCCGCCTATAAACGCCATACTCTGTCCAAGACGGGCAATAAATACACATTTGATACACGCGGCAATTATTAACCCGACCCACCACAGGTAGGTTCCTATATGTGATGGCACATCACTGACATTGTACGAAAACGATAAAAAAAATTAAATCATGGCTTGAAAAATAAAGCCCCCACCCGAAGGCACATACATTACCCGACAGTCAAAGTTGCAATTTTATAAATACACCGACTGGTTAGATAGACAAAAATCCCATATTTGGCGTGGTTCGTGGCCTAGTGGTGTACCAATTTTCGGCAACCGCCGCCACGCTGCCGAACACATCGCAAATCAATTCACAGATATTGAGATTGTGCATTTATAAATTGACCATTTTGTTATTATCGTATAAAAAATATGTACACAATCCATAAATGCAACATCATTATCGCAAACCACAAAACACACGCCAATATTGGTACAAACAGAAATTTCCACTTATGATGTCTTACGGTTTCTATCGCAAACGGGACAAAGATTATTGCACAAAATGTCATCGCGATACGATCTATCAATATCAAGCAATCGCGACTGCAAATAAAACAGAATACTCCATCCCATTTCCCATTAGTTAACAGACCGACCAAATCATTCCAAAAAAACAAGAACAGAGCCAGACACACAACACTGCAAATAAAATCAAAATACTTCTTCATCAATTGTATTTTACATTAACCAATATAATAGCGATTGAATTATCGGCCAGACAAAAATCCCTATAAATAATCCTGCTAATGGCATCCATAACAATCGTGTTTTATATACAGGGACTAGTTTATATGTAAGAAACACGAGTCCTGCCAATACACATATAATACTGACAACATCATAGTTAGCCATGCATAAATATCGTGATTTTTCAGATAAATCATAACAAAAAGGCCACCACACTTCATCGTATTTTGTAATACGTCCCATTGCCGATAAATCCATCAAAAATACAAACAATGCCCCCCACAGAATCACAGCATTGCAATACATGTTTTTTTGCCAATTTATTTTCATGTTACGTTAGTCCCTAATATTTTACCTCTACAATTAAATCTTTACCGACAAATTCGAATAGCGCAACAAAATTTTTAATATTACTTGTCATATCAATGCAACCGGCAGACCCAGGCGCCCAGCCGCCATGAATGCTGAAATTATCACGACCATAGGTATTGGTTTCTTTTGCTGGTTCCAACCAAACACGAGAGGCCCACCAAATCATTCCAAAAAAACAAGAACAGAGCCAGACACACAACACTGCAAATAAAATCAACAAACTTTTTCATCGATACTATATTGCATAACCAATTAAATCTTGTCTATTGTTTTTCGTAAATGTATTTGACTCAATGAGATAAAACCGATAAAATTCATATCATGAAAAAATTATTTTTCTGCTTTCTGGTGATTATATTTTCATTGCAGCCGCTCAAAGCTGATCAATGTGCATTGATTCCGAAAGACGTTGCAAATAATGCGTATAACATATTAAAAAATGTAGAATTTTATATTGAGTTCTGTGCACCATGTATGGACAAAGAGCCTGCGATTAAATACATAAACAATGTAGAAATACAGTCGGTATATTATAAACCAACAAACGAAACCTTGTACCAGATTTTAATAGACAGCACCCCTATTGACATTGCTTATGTTTATGTCAATGGGAGAAATTTGGGGATGCAGTCAAACTGCACCCCTATAAGCGATGTTCCGGAATATATTGATGATTATGTGTCTGGACGGTGGCATTTCAAAGAAAATGATATTTAATATTTATTCGTACGTTTCGTCCAACCATTCTTAGACGTTGGCCAATTGTCTGTTTTCTGTAAATATTCAAAGCGATGAGCCTTCAAAGTTTCCATAAAATCCGATACGCTATTTGCGGGGATAGAATTTAAGGCATCAATAGTCTTCGGGCCAATTTTTCCGTCAACTGCAAGCCCTGCATTACCAAAATCATTCAAGGCTCTTTGAACCACACATCCGGCACCACCCATTACGTTCATGTCAAAGACCGCATTTCGCACTCGATCATTTTCAATTTTTGGAATATTTGTGTTATCCCAATAGGCGTCTTTATAAATTTCTTTGGCCTGGCTAGGTTGCAAATTTTTGACATCGCTTGGCAAATCTTTTTCCGAGTGCTTTCGAGCATAGTCATCCAACGTACTTTGCTTTATTCCCATATTTGTTGGTTCGTCACGAACTTGATTCTTGCCGTCTGTATAACCCCCTTCTGGCTCTTGTAATTTATTATATGCTTCTTCAAATTTCTCATCTTTGGTCATTTCTTTTGCATCTTTTTCAATCTCATTCTTTTCTTCTTTTGCTTTTGGCGTATACGACTTGCTGCCGATCGTGCGACCGACCGCGTCTATTACATCCTCGGTTATGCTGCATCGGCAATTGGGATGTAATGGGCTTGAAGGGATATCATCCTCGCTTTCATATATTTCGCCATCGCGCGATGCACACGCGGAACAGGTGTTATCGCCATCTTCACTATGCCAACGCCATACGCCCCGTGGTTTACCATTTGGCATATCATCATCGTCCTCTGGCAGGTCAAGGGTATAAACCTCCAGCTGTTTATTTTCTATTGCGCCATCTGGCATCAGAACACGAACATCTATTGTTTCTTCTAATTCTACATAATCTTCAACATCTATCTGGCGACCGGCTTCTTCATATTCCGCTTCGGCATCGGCTATTGCTTCTTCTAGCGCAGACTCTAATGCCTTTTGGGCCTTACGAAATTGCTCTAATGTCATATCGTATTTTGGTTCGGTCATGCGACCGGTGGCGTCAAGTTGTGCCGCGCCAGGATACAGCAGATTCAAGTATTTTTCCGCCATGGCGTACACCTTGCTGTTTTTATCCATATATGCAGGCGACGATAACAACTTCCGCAAAAATTGTGGTGTTTTCATTTGTGATTCCTTTATGCAAATAAAAAAGCCCCGTGTGCGAACTGGGCAATAAAAAACGGCGACATTTGTCGCCTTTGTTCACGGTATATAGTATACCACAAACAAGCATAAAAATCAATGAAATACTATCCGGAAAATAGCCATGCAGTGTGGCGGAAATCTTTGCCACTGCTCCCAAACATCAATTTTAACATGCTTTATATATTGCTTTTTATCGTGTTTTGTGGTATAATACAAGTGAGTTAATTTTAGTCGGCATTGTGCCGACTTTTTTATTTTTCAAAAGGATTTATTAATGGCATTAAAAGAATACACAAGCATGACAACCAAAGATTGGTTGCAACTTGCCAATACTGCGTACAAAACATATATAAAAGCAAGAACTGGCAATAATCAGAATAGCTCGAATGATGAGGAAGAATGCAGTGGCATAATTCAAGTGGGCGGATATACACGTTCCGATGGTGCCAAAGTTGGTGCATATGAAAGGATTTGTCCATATCATTACCAAGGCGGAAAACGTGAAAAAGACGAAGACAAAGATAAAAATAAGGAACAAAAATTTTCTTTAACAAAAGGCTTTTCTTCTGACACTAATTCCAATAGTAGTGATGTTATAAAACTAAAAACTTACTTAAACAAAATGAATTATTACAAACCGGAACCGCGCAGTGAAACAGAAGACAAGTTTAACGGCTATCCGAATGACGCCCTAGTGACCGCAATTAAAAACTTTCAAAAAGATAATGGATTGACCGCGACTGGTAAAATATTTCCGGGCGACGCAACAGAGTCTGCAATAAACAGTAAATTTGAATCACACGGCGCAACATTTGAATATCCGGTAAACACAAACAAAAACCAAATCGCAATATTTGATGGAATTGCTTTAACCACCTATGATAACAGTAAAAGAACTGGATATTGGGGCGCAATGTCAGGAAAGCCCGACTATCAAGGAAAAGAAAATCAAGCCGTCAAATCCAAAGGTCCGATACCAGAGGGGCTCTATGTTGCCAGACAATCAAAATTACAGCATAGGGACGATTATTCTACAATAAAAAAACAAACAAGCTGGAAAGGGGGTAGCGCTGCTTGGGGGAATCATAGAATTTGGCTAGAACCCGCAAATGAAACCAATATATTGAATCGCAGTAACTTTTCTATTCATGGAGGTGTTTCTTTTGGTTCAGCCGGATGCATAGATTTAGAAAAAGGCATGGATGGATTTGCAAAATGGTTTGAAAAAAATGGCAAAGATGTTATAGTGCACGTAAAGTATTAACCACATGAATAAAGTTTTAAAGACATTATATTTATGTTTGTTTGGCACAATATGCGTATGCAACGCTTGGCTGATTTGTTATTTATTAATTGACACCATACACGAAATAACACGCAATTGCGATATTGCTATTTGCTATTGGGGTGCTGAATCTATGGGATGGTTATGGCATAGTCCTTTGACCTATGTGACAACATTTGGAATATTGGCAATACTCATGTCATTTGGTACAGGGACAGGCATCTATAAACTTATCAAATGCAAATTCATGTCTGCATTTTTATGGATGTTGAGCCCGACATTGGTGCTTGGATTATTTATACTTATATTACAATTCTAGTGCCAGGGCGAAAAAGGCCAATGTATAGAAACTGCTTTTTATTTGCCGATTTTTGAAAATTCGCGATATACCATGGATGAGTTATAAGTAAAAAGCCCCGATTTCCCGGGGAGTTGCTCGCTATATGTTTTTATATTCAAAACATAACTGATTCCTGGCGGTGTGGTAATATTCTACGGCAAACGCCATACAACAAAATACAGGGATTAACAGGGATTTTGAGGCATTTCGGCGGTCCCATTTTTGCCCGCCGCACCGCATTTCCGCCACTTTCACAAAATCCCCCACAAAAATAACAGGGAATTTGATTTCACAAAACAGGGATTTTGCCCACCCACATCAGGGAATCATCCCCACCCCACCCGTGCCAAGGTATATGGCCCCATTTATCGCTAATTATTTGAAAACTATTTGGCAATCGCCAACCGATAACGGCGACCTTTGTTTTGCCCCACGGCAACCAACACACCCGATGCAACCAATGCAGCAAACAGTTGGCGCACACGCTGGGCTGATTTGCCTGTCAATTCCATGGCCGTGGCGGCATTAATATCGCTATCTTTTTGTAATACTGGCATAATCGTGTCTAAAAACACCTTGGTTGTTTTATCCAACTTATCGCTAATTATATCGCTAATTTTTAAATTTTTATTAGCGATATTTATATGCGTATCGCCTGCATCCAGCACGTTATTTTCGCTCAGCAACAGGTTACCAAAGAACCGATACAAATAGTCCATGGTACGAGAAACGCCGGTGTTTACATTCTCGTAATTGGCACGAACCAGCGCATTGCGGAAATATTCAGCATTGTTTTTGAACAGTTCGTTATCTGCCATAAATCCTTTGCTGCGCAGATATTTAATTGCAAACACAGCCGTGGTGCGGGTATTGCCCTCACGAAACGGATGAATCTGCCAGATGCCAGATATAAATTCGGCGATATGGTGTGCCTGGGCACGCGGGGTCAGCCCCGCATAACTAAACCGCCGTTCACGATCAAAATCATATTCCAATGTCTTTTCAATATCGGCATGCCATGCATAACGCACCGTATCGCCATTTAATGCGCTTTCTGGCTTGGTAATATCCTTGTCACGAATACGTCCCACCCATTCATCCGGCAGGCTGTCGCGAAACAGATATTCATGAATGCTCAACAATGTTGTCGGCGCAAAGGTAAATGACGGATTGCCTAACAATTCGGCAATGCGGTTGGAAACCTGGTCGGCCTCCATCGTATCAGGCGCCTCTGCCCGACCGGCATCGGTTTGATAGTATTTATGCAGGCTTTTGGCAACATCAGCATGGGTAATTTTACCATCGATATTATCGCGCGCCACCTGGTACAGATACCGTGACGGGGCCAGTCCATCCACCCGCTGCAACCCAATGGCAATATCCCAATTGCGGGCCTTTTCCCGCTTCCCCGGGTCACCCACGGTCTTGTATTCACTAACAAAATCAGTTGCCTTTACCATGTCCTGATTATAGATAGAAATTATATAAAAAGCCACTATTAAAACAATTCCAATGTTCCGCGCTTAAATTCGGGAAATTGTTTATATTTTTTACCGTCCAGTATCGGTTCGGGGACATTGCCGACGCAACCGTATTCGCTGTATTGTTTGAACCAGAATGCCGCACCCTGGGCAAGTGTCCAGTCGCGAATCTGGCGCACCCAATCCGGATTCATAGGTCGCGCGTTCGGTCCGGATTCACCGCCGACAATCACCCAATCTATGCCCGATAAATCCAACCGTTCTATCGGCCCCAACAACGGTTCCAGCGACAGGTATTTCATCTGTGCCGGCACTGCCTTTAAATCATCCAGGCGATGGCGGTATTTGTCTGATTCTATCGTCACACCCATAACAATATTCGGCAACCATTCCAGGTGCGGTGCCAGTTCGCGCAAACGCTCTGACCGCTTGGTCAAAATCGTGTATACGTGCCAATTCACGCGTTTCATAATGGCAAAGACCCGCTGGATATATTCCAATGGAACGTCCGCGTGGAATAAATCGCACATAGAATCCACAAATACCAATCGCGGCTTTGCCCAATGCAATGGCATTTCCAGCCGTTCCGGACGCAATGTCAAACGGAACCCGTTTTCATATCCGCGTACGCCCTGGGCATGCAGGCGTTCTGCAATCGGCGCGGCATAACAATTCGCGCACCCGTCGCTGTATTTGGTGCACCCGACAATCGGATTCCAGGTTGCGTCCGTCCATTCCAGATTTGAATTTACCGCCATATTTATACCACCTAAAACAATTCCAATGGCGCGCACGGCGCGTCACTTTTCGTAGAATAACATAAAACATCATCTTTGTAATTAGCAAACCCATAAATAATGATATTTTTATTATCTGGGAATTTTCTGGGAAAAATATTGACTTTCTGGGAATTATCTGGTAATATTAGGTAAAATATTAACAAACATAAAAAGGCCGCACAAAATGCCAAATAATCGTGACATTGTCATAACACCTGAAATACTGAACAATATTGCCGAAATTGATGCTTTTAACGGTGCATGGGCCGGTGGTGCGGTGCGCCTGTCTGCCGACGATTTGCGGGTTATGCGCCGGGTAGCCACAATAGAATCTGTCGGCTCATCCAACCGCATCGAGGGTAACCGTATGACCGATGCCGAGATAGAGGCCCTGTTCGCCAATATCAATCAGCAGTCGTTTACCACCCGTGACCAGCAAGAGGTTGCAGGCTATTCCGACCTGGTCAACACGATATTTGAAAATTACGCAACAATCCCGTTAAGCGAGAATTATATCAAACAATTGCATAAGATTTTACTGAACTACTCTGACAAGGATGCGCGTCACCGTGGTGAATACAAAAAAGACAGTAACCGGGTTGCGGCATTTGATGCGAACGGTCATGAAATCGGCTCTATATTTGAAACCACCTCGCCTTTTGATACGCCACGCTTGATGGAAGAAACCGTCAAATGGACGAATAACACGCTGGACGATCGGTTCTTTCACCCGATTATTACAATCGGGATATTTGTAATACACTTTCTGTCCATCCATCCATTTACAGATGGAAACGGTCGCCTGTCGCGCGCATTAACAATTATGTTGATGCTGAAAAGCGGATACACATATATGCCATACGCATCAATGGAATCTGTTATAGAAGCCACCAAAGATGCTTATTATCGCGCATTACGTGGCACGCAAAAGACCATTTGGGGCGACAGTATTGATTACGAGCCTTGGTTGACATTCTTTGTGCGTTCTCTGGTTACGCAGAAACGTATGCTGGAAGATAAAATCGCACATGTTCGCAGTACCAGCATCGCCAAGTTATCCGCCACACAAAGCGAAATTCTGGCTCTGTTTGAAAACGCATCGGGATTAAGCATGCCACAAATCGTATCCGCAATCGACAAGAATCCAGAAACAATCCGCAAGGCGGTGCAAGTTTTGGTTAAACGCGGTCTTATTATCAAACACGGCACCACCCGCGGAACAGTTTATGTTTTGAATAAATAACAATGCCAAAGATATTCACAATTGGTTTTAGCGGCAAGACTCCGGACGCGTTTATGGATGTATTAAACGCTGTGCGCGTCCGTGCGATGTGGGACATACGCCAATGGCGCACCAGCACCCATGTGTCGTTTTACAGTGGCGAAAATCTGGCCACAACACTGGGCACGCGTTATGAATACCACCCGGAATTCGCCCCAACGACCGAAATCTTGGCCGGCTATAAAGACGGCCGCATTACCTGGCCTGATTATGAACGTATGTATCGGGAATTACTGACCGCGCGCCATCCGGCCGCAGGGCTAACGCCGGACACCATTGACCGAATCTGCTTGCTATGTACAGAAAAATCCGCCACACAATGCCACCGCCGCCTCGCCGCCGAACACATCGCAGCCCAATTCCCAGATATTGAGATTGTGAATTTGTAATCTACATCACCGCCACATTAAGTTCGCCATTGTCTGGACGATTTAAGGGGACAATCTTGTTCAAGGATTCCATTGAAATATCACGTTTGGCCAAGACCATATCATAATGTGTCTGAATACGCAGAAAATAACCTTGAGACAAACCAAAATAACGCGTAAGGCGCAAATCCAACGCCGCAGAGATTCCGCGCGTTCCATGCACAATACCATGAATATAATTGGCCGGAACGTCAATAGCGCGCGCCAACGCATTCATAGATAACCCCAGTGGTTCCATAAATTCTTCTTTCAATACGATACCAACATGATCAATATCTATATACGCTGTCATGGTCAACCCCTTTATCTATTATGTATTATATAACAGATAATAATCAAAGTCAAGAGATTAATGATATTCGACTATCTCTACATTATTGACTTCGTTCTCATTCCAAACAAAACATATTCTATATTTATGATTTATACGAATACTCCACTGCCCTTTACGATCACCAGATAGCGTTTCCAACATATTTGATGGCGGGATACGCAAATCATCCACGTGTTCGGACGCATCAAGCATAGCCAACTTCTGAAATGCCCGCTTTTGAATATCAGCCGGAAATTTCCGAGAACGTTCACCATTAAAAATCTTTTCCGTCTCGCGACAGTTAAATGACTTTATCATTTTCCTTCTACTTTTCTCTCTACCTTACCCGATTTTTAATCGATACGCAACCAGATAAACATTTTTATAACATATTGTTTTTACGCGAATTTCAAAACATAAACTTTCAGATCGCCTAATAAGGGGAATGTTTAAAAGTTTTGGGGCGCGCGCCCTGAGTAAACTTTAACTTTCCCTAAACAGTTAGGCCCCTATAAAAAATTTTATAGGGAAGATAAACAAACAACAAAAAGAAAAATCTATGAAAGATTTGACTATACAAACCATCAAACTAACCGACATTCGGGCGTATAAAAACAATCCGAAGTTGCATAACCGTGCCCAGGTGGCGAAGATACGCGAATCTATCCGCGAGTTCGGGTTTATCAATCCGGTATTGCTGGACGAGAATCTGGAAATCATTGCCGGGCATGGGCGCGTAGCTGCGGCCCAGGATGCCGGTATGACCGAGGTTCCGGCGATAATCCTGTCGCATCTGACAGACGCCCAGAAGCGCGCGTATCGTATCGCAGACAACAAGCTGACCGAACTTGGTAAATGGAGTATCGAGTTGCTGAATCTGGAATTCAGCGAGTTAAGCAACCTTGACCTGGATTTCAATCTGGAAATCACCGGGTTTGAGACAGCCGAAATCGACCTGATTCTGGACGGCGATGGGGCAAGCGACCCGAAAGCGGACGCTGTTCCGGCGTTGACTGATGAAGACCATCGGTGCCACCGCGGCGACATTTGGAAACTTGGGCGGCATACAATCGTCTGTGGCGATGCGCTGATGGCCGAGTCTTATGCCGCCCTTATGGGCGACGGCCGCGCCCAAATGGTTCTGACCGATGCGCCGTATAACGTAAAGGTCCGGAACATCGGATCCATGGGCAAAATCAAGCACGATGAGTTTGCCATGGCATCGGGCGAGATGACACCGGCCGAGTTCACAGAGTTCCTGACTACCTTTATGCGGCACGCCAAGGAATATTCCGTGAACGGTGCCCTGCATTACCTGTTTATGGACTGGAAGCACGTTGGCGAAATTACCACCGCCGGCGCGGCCGTCTATGACGATTTCAAAAATATCTGTGTCTGGAACAAGACCAACGGCGGCATGGGCAGTCTGTACCGCAGCAAGCACGAACTGTGCTTTATCTATAAGTCCGGCACCGCGCCCCACATCAATAATATCGAACTGGGCGCGCATGGGCGATATCGGACGAACGTCTGGGACTATGCCGGTGCAAATGCGTTCGGCGCGGGCAAAGACGACCTGAAACTGCACCCGACCGTAAAGCCGGTCGCAATGCTGCGCGATGCGATACTGGATGTCACGCGGCGCGGCGACATCGTTCTGGATTGTTTCCTTGGTTCTGGTTCTACGCTGATTGCGTGCGAACTGACCGGACGCGTATGCCGCGGAATTGAACTCGAAGAAAAATACTGTGACGTCACAATCAAGCGCTTTGAAACATTAACCGGATGCACAGCCGAAAAGATAGGAGAAATCAAATGACAGGCTATAAATTACCACCAACCGCCACACAATTCAAACCCGGCCAGTCAGGCAACCCAAAGGGCCGACCAAAGGGGCGCCAAAATACATATACTCTGTTGGGCGAATTGCTGCATCAAAAAATATTGATTACCCAAGATGGCCGCCAGTTAAAAATCGACAAACAAACAGCCATCCTGTTGCAGGCGGTTAACCGCGCTGTAAAAGGCGACCTGCGGGCAATTCAAAACATATTCCCGCACATGTTGGCAATGGATGCCGAAAAAGAGCACTTGGACGCCATGCGAGAGGCCTTATCAACAAATGACCAGGCTATTCTTGAAAACCTAAAATCTCGCCTGACAACCGAACAAACCAAGGAGGAAATCGATGTCTGAACGCAAAGAACTGGACGTGCTGTTACGCAACGATTTTTACAGTTATGTCCAACGCGTCTTTTATGAACTTGGGAATGAGAAATTCATTCCCAACTGGCATCTGGAGGTGCTGTGCGACACCCTGGAACGCGCACGTCGGGGTGAAATAAAGCGCCTGATTATCAACGTGCCGCCGCGCAGCCTGAAATCCATTGTCGTCAATGTCGCCTATTCAACATGGCTGTTGGGACATAATCCCAAGGAACGCATTGTTAGCGCATCTTATTCCGCCGAACTGGCGGAAAAGTTTGCGCGCGATAGCAAAATCGTTATGGAATCTGAATGGTATCGGCGAATATTTCCGCGCACCATCATTTCTAAAAATCGTTCCACGCCCGGCGATTTTAACACAACCGCGCGGGGCGGACGATACACATCATCTGTGGACGGAACAATGACCGGCCGTGGCGGGAATGTCATTATTATCGATGACCCGATTAAGCCATCAGATGTCAGCAGCGAATCCGCCATAAACAAAGTCAACGAGTGGTATCAAAACACTATGCTGAGCCGCCTTGACGATCCGAAAAACGGAACAATCATATTGATTATGCAGCGTGTGCACGAAAACGATTTGACCGGCTATCTATTGGAAAACTCAAACGATTGGGTACATATAAAAATACCAGAAGTCGCTATGACTGATGAAACTTGGACGGTTGGGTCAAAGGTATTTCATCGCGCGATGGGGCGACCATTGAACCCCAGTCGTATGCCTATGGAAATAATAGAATCCAAACGCCTAGAACTGGGAACATACGTCTGGTCCGCGCAATATCAACAAGAACCATGCCCACTAGAAGGCGGCATCGTCAAAGAGTCTTGGTTGCATTATTATACAAAAGAGCAAGCAGAGAATATAGACCCGATTAAATATTGCCGAATATTCTTAAGCTGGGACACAGCGAATAAGGCAGGCGCAATAAATGCCTACTCCGCCTGTTGCGTTGTACTGATGACACGCGAAAATAACGCATTTAAGTATTATCTGTTGGAAGTAGTTCGCGGCAAATGGGAAATGCCAGAGTTAATCAGACAAGTAATGGCATTATACTACAAATGGCGATATGAAAAAGGTGGCGGCGGATTAGTTAAACTTCTGATAGAGGACAAGGCCAGCGGAACGCAATTGATACAAATGCTATCCGCACAAAGGGACTGCAACGGATACGGGTTTGATGTAGAACCAATAAAGCCAGACGCCGACAAAACATCACGTCTGATGGGCGTTAGTGCGTATATTGAAAACGGCACCTTGCAATTTCCACAGGAAGAACAGAACTGGTGGGCCGAGTTCAAGAAAGAACTACTCAGCTTCCCTGGCAGTCGGTATAAGGACCAGGTTGACGCATTAACCCAGTGCATAAATTACGCGATGCAGCAATAGAAAGACAAACGCCCCACGACTTACACGTTGGGGCGTTTTAGATTATTCTTTACCTGGGATTTCTAGAAACGCAGCAGTTCTATCAGTCACCCATAAATTCTTTCGCTTTGTTATACCAATCTAAACTATCCCCCATATAGCCACATGTGCCACTCCACCAAAATTTTGTATTTGTATTTTGCGACTTCTCTATAGATTGCATGATGCCATACAACCAGAAAAATGCGTCCAAATTATCAATTAAAGTCGACTCTTCAGCTTTTATCCCGGATTTGTGTAACAAACGCAACAAATCACCATATTGTGAAAAAAATTTCATCTCCGGACATTTGCCCACATATTTGCCTATACTCAATTCCGGATGGTTGGTTATAAATTTGGCCAATCCTTCACGAGCATATTTGTCGTATATTGGAAAATTAAACTTGCTGATATAATATCCATATTTAGACATACAGGACACAATCTTGTTACGAGTTGGCATTGTCCCACATTTTGTTGTCATCAATAAAGACTCAAGTTCCTTGCTTGGCACATAATCATTTTTAGCATATCCTTTAACAAATAAATCTGTCTTATCAGCAACAGCCTTAACCATTTTATCTAACTTAACCGTTCGGGAAACTGAATATATCTTAGCCAGCATTTCCAATTTATCTTGCAATTCCACTTTGCGCCACTTCTTATCATGAAAAATCGATTCTAAGAACTTTCCATCCAATGCGCCTTTGGTATTATCACGAATACACAAAGCTTTTTGCGCCAAGTCCATAAGCTTTTTCATAGTGTTTTCTATATTAGTCATCATACCATCCTTCTTAGATTTTCTTTTGCAATGTTTGGCTAATGATATCTGTCGCAATTCGCTGATAGCATTCGGGCCGTCATAATTTTTTATAAATTCTTGATACTTGCCCACTCTTTCTAACAAATCATTCAACGGCATAACCAACGGCGCATTCGACATACAATCAAATGCAACAGATTTAATCTCAGATGCATGTTGACGCAGCCAATCCAAAACGCCTCTAAAATCAACATACATAAATATCCGCTTATCCAAGTCTGGAATTTCACGCAATTCTGACGCAGCGGTAAACATAGATAAACATGGACCAACGCCTGCATCTATATCACGAACCACCGGCACGGCCATTGCATCATTAAAATCAGTATACAGAAAGGTCGGTGTCTGTAGTATTCCCGGCGTAAATTGTAATAGTTTGGATTGTTCAAGTTCCGGAAAAATCTCTGCTGATAACAGATTAACTTCAACCAACACCCGATTTGATAATAACAGTGCCACAAAATACGCCATACTTTCAACATCTTTGAAGGCTTCCCATTCCACCAAAGCGCTGTGAAGTGTTCCAGACAGGTATTCAGTATCACCCACTTTATGTAATACAGTATATTCAAAGCCACCGCTAATGTCTTTGTATTTTGCCTCTTCTAAAATCCATTTCTCTTTTGCCGGCATCCAATATTCCTAGTTATCATTATAACACTACTTTGCCATTTCCTGTAAAAACTTATCCAAATCTTTAATTTTTGATTTCTTCCACCCCTTAGAACTCAAACGTTTTGGCTCGTACTTTTTTAAGTCGGGCACAATACGCAACCAATCCCCATAATAATACCCAAAAACAGGGATGTGTGCGGCCATACATTTGCGTAAAATCTCAATATTTTCTCGTAGTGCGTTTTGCGCGTATTCATCCCAAGTTTCGGGTTTATGATTAAAACCATCTGATGAAACAGTGTGATATGGATAATATTCCAAAAATAATAAATCATTCAGGGGCAGACCATGTCGCATTATCACTTTTAACATGTCATCGAACCATTCACTATATTGTGTGACAATATCCAACGACATGCCGGCATCCTTATACACCCTATCAGACCGCATGGCGTATTCTGGCAGACGTTTATACAAATCAGGATTACCGCCTGGATTACATAACAAAACCACTAATTTATGTGCATTTTTATTTCCGATACGTTTTATTGGCAACCGGTATTTGTTATCAGACACACCCTACCCCCTGTTATAAATCAAGACCGCCAAACAGGAATTTGACGGTCAGGGAGTTCAAAAATCACATTGCTGATGACTCCGTTGGTCTTCCGGCGAACCGTGTTATATACACCAACAGCTCCCCGACCACAGTCAGGGATGATAACAGTGCTAAAAGCACCGAAACATCAGATATAACGATGCTTTCGCACCGAGCAATGAGGCTTTTGAAAACCCCGAACCCAATTCCCATTGGATTCATCGTCAGTTTTGCATAAAGAATAACTTAAATCAACTGATTAAAATACTAATGGGCACCCCACCATTTATTATCTATTTGGCCGTTTTGTAGCATTGTGATATAATACCTGTATTACAAAGAGGGCAAAATGGCACGCGGAATTATCTATATTTTAACAAATCCCATGTATCGGGACGACGTTATCAAAATTGGCAAAACCACTAATTTAGAAAAACGATTGAAAGATCTGGGCCGCGAAACGGGTACGCCATGCCCATTTGAATGCTATACCGCGTACGAAATGGATAACTATGAAGCCGTAGAAAAACTGATGCATACAATTTACCGCGAATTAGATATGCACACAGACAAAGAGCATAAAAAGAAAGAATTTTTCCAAGTACCGGCCCCAAAAGCGGATTCTGTATTATCGCAAATCGCCCAGATTTTAAAGGGCAAGCAGGTAAACGTTGATACAAATACGGTCTACACCAAAGAACAACAGAAAATTCTGGACGCAAACCGTGCCAAGAAGCACGTATACGACTTTGCAGACTTTGAAATCCCCACGGGTTCTAAGTTAACATTCATTCACGATGACAAAATAAAGTGCACTGTTCAATCCGCAAAAGGTAAAACATTTGTAAAATATAAAAACAAACAATACTCGTTAAGTGCACTGACAACAGAATTAATGAACAAGCGTGGTCATAAAGGTGCATATAATGGGTATCTTTACTGGTTATACGACGACACATTGTTGTATGACATTCGCAAGCCGATCAAAAAGCGTAAAAAATAAGTATAAAAATTGTTACAGGGGGTTTATGCCCCCTTTATTTAACTTGACTTTGATACCTTTGTAAGCAGTAATTGCACAACCTTAGAAGGAGTCAATTATGCCAGCAACACCAAAATATCCCGATATTACGGTAAAAGTTCTGAACCTTGGGGACGATAAAGCCGCTATTATCATCACGTGTTTGTACGCCATGAAACAGCACGGGATTATGGATAAACTGCCCCTATTTGCCGATTACATTTCCAAAGCAAGCTCTGACAATCTAATAGAACGAATAAAAGACTGGTTTAACGTGGAGTAAAATGACCACTGCATATTTGCCAGTGGCAGACATTTTATAACCTAAAGCCCCCCCCCTCGACAAACAACAAATTAAAACAAAAGATGATATTATGTTTATTTTAGGTATACGGGTTTATCCGACAACATATCCAAACTTAAAAATACTGCTGGGATAGTTAAATTTGCTCCTGGCTCTTTGATAACAACTTGTTCGTTTTCTACAACTCCAGGATACATCAAGGCACTAGCATGTTTAAATCTGCAATACGACACATAAAATAATCTTATAGCTTGTTCCAATGTTGCTGCATCTTCACTAGTATTTTCTTTCAATTTTTTCTGCATTCCTCTAATGAAACAATTCAAATAATCATTTACTATCGGCATTTCATAATTTTCTTTAATTAACTTTCTTTTTGAAACATTATCTCTATCTATTGAACTTAGTTTAGAAGTCATCTCAGCATTAAATTTATGCATATCTGCCTTTTTAGGAGCTTTTACTATTAAATGCCCTGTGTCTTTTAGGTACTCTAAAAACTCTTGAAACAGTTCTCTATATTGTTTGTCTTGTAAATTTGACGTATCTATCTGCAACATATCATATATGACATTTGCTGAAGATTTTGCTACATAACGTCGCGAGTTCAGCATTTTATCTGCTGCAGATCTGATATAATGTATTGTTGCCGAAACCTCTAATATATGCCCAGCAATTAAACAAGCATCAACAAACATATTATTATCAATAAGCACTAAAAAAGCATTCCTGGCATCATGCAGCCGCTTACTTAATACTCGTAGATTAAAACCCGGCACAGAAGCCCGCCTTGGTACAACTACATCACTTTGAATATAGTAGTTCCTGATATATTCCAGCATCTGTTCGTTTTGCATTTTATACCCTTTTCCCACAGTAATATTTACGTATCATCTCGCTCTTCAAATTTATTACTTGATATACTAAAGAACCGTTCAAAGAATGCCGTGATTTTATCGACAACCACATGCAACTTATCTGTGATATTATTCTCCGCACTGAATATAGAGGTTGGCGGCAACAATCTCACAATATCCGTACCAGTGGTTTGAACAGCGCCATCCCGGAACGCATTTTTGATAAATCTGTACGTCTCTGATTTGTTTAGATTTTCACATTCAATTATCTGATTTAACTCAGAAATACGCGCTTCATCAACAAACTTTTCCCATTCTGTATCAACATCAGATCTGGAATTAACAGATTCTATAAACCGCATAATCAAATCTTTTTTGTTACGCAATTCCATACTAGAATCTACAGCCTTACCAATAGAAACCAGCAATTCTTTATCTTTACAGTTAGAATCGTGGTATTTCTTGATCAAAGCCAATATATAATCAATATTAATATCCACCTGTTTAACAAGTTCTATTTCAAAGACAATATCATCATTTACAGTAGTCTTATCCCCTTCTTTATACTTGCGAAATTCGTTGTATAATTCAATATACATACTTTGATAGTCTTGCAAATCACGTTCCGGCAAAACATCTTTGCCTTTAAAGTCATCGAAAGCAGTTAGGATGTTCCGCAATCTCAGAATAGCACCATATAATTTTATAAACTCTTTCTGTGCCTTCTCGCCAACAATTTGCTCACCAAGTGGGAATTTGGATTCTAATTCTTTGACCAATTCCATATAACTGGGAACATGTTCGCCATTTTTATCGGTATAACCATCGCTAAAATATTCCGCAAACGTTTTTAGCAATACACTTCCAGCAGCATTTTTATCGCCAAACAATGCCAAACTTTTGTTTGTCGCTTCTTCTAAATTTCTAAAACAAACTATGTTCCCGTATGTCTTAACACTGTTTAATATACGATTAGTTCTGCTGAATGCCTGCAACAAGCCATGCATGCGCAGATTCTTATCAACCCACAGCGTATTCAGCGTTGTCGCATCAAATCCTGTCAAAAACATATTTACAACAATCAGCAAATCCAACTCTCGGTTTTTCATACGAAGTGATACATCCTTATAATAATTCTGGAATTTCTTATCTGACGTATCGTAATTTGTCCCAAACATGCAATTATAGTCTTTAATTGCCGCGTCCAAAAAGTCACGTGATGACGCATCCAATCCATCTGTACTTTCAGAATTTTCTTCCACACCACCTTCTTCTTCATTAACCCCGAAACTGTATATGGTCGCAATCTTTAAGCACTTATCTGATGGCAAATCTGCCATTTGTTTCTTAAATTCATTATAATAAGCCTTTGCTGCATCAATACTAGCCACACAGAAAATTGAATTAAATCCGCGCATAGACACGCCAGATTTAACTTCATCCACTTTATTTTTCCCAGATGCAACCTCTGCAATATTCAATAACTTACGAAAATTATACGCCTTATCATTCCGTTTTGTCTTTTGGCTAAAATGCTCCAAAATATATTTTGTAACTTTTTCAATACGTTCTGGATCCATCAAAACTTTTTCACGGTTAATATTCCAAACCTTTTCATCTTTGATATTTTCCTCTTCCCTAAAGGTAGATATATATTCAACACGGAACGGCAATACATTTTTATCGTTTATTGCATCAACAATTGTATAAGTATGTAATTGATCTCCAAACGCTTGCTCGGTGGTTTTCAGACGCACATTCCCACCAGACATTGCATTTTCTGCAAATATCGGCGTTCCGGTAAACCCAAACAGATAATATTTATTGAAACTTTTCGTAATAGAATCGTGCATATCACCAAACTGAGATCTATGACATTCGTCAAATATGCATACAATCTCATCATCAAAAATGGTATGCCCATGGTTTTTTTTGATAAATTTGGCCAACTTTTGAATTGTTGTAATGATAATTTTGGCCTTTGGATCTTCCAGTTGCTTTTTCAATACCGTAGTGTTGGTATTACTGTTTGCTGCCCCCTTTTCAAATTTATCGTACTCCTTCATTGTTTGATAGTCTAAATCCTTGCGATCAACAACAAACATTACCTTTTTAATAAATGGTAATTTTGTTGCCAACTGCGCAGTCTTGAAACTGGTCAACGTCTTACCAGATCCTGTTGTATGCCATACATATCCACCGGCCTCTACACTGCCGTATCGCTTATAATTATGCGATACCTCTATCTTGTTTATAATGCGCTCTGCGGCCACAATTTGATACGGGCGCATTACCATCAACATTTTATCCGATGTAAATACGCAATACTTGGTTAAGATGTTTAGAATAGTATGCTTTGCAAAAAATGTTTTTGCAAAATCAATCAAATCAGTTATAGGCTTATTACTGGCATCCGCCCACCAGGATGTAAATTCAAAACTATTACTGGTCTTTTTGCCTTTTTTAGAAGCCGTTAACGCCGCTGATTCTTTAATATGCTGATTACGGGTTGTATTACTATAATATTTGGTAAATGTACCATTACTGATCACAAATAGTTGAACGTATTCAAATAAGCCACTGTCCGCCCAGAAACTTTCCCGATTATAGCGATTAATTTGATTAAACGCCTCGCGTATATCTACACCACGACGTTTTAATTCAATATGAACCAGCGGCAATCCATTAACCAATACAGTCACATCATATCGATTAGCGTGAACACCACTATCTGTTTCATATTGGTTAATGACTTGCAAATGGTTATTATGAATATTCTCTTTATCAATCAAATCTATGGTTTTAACAATACCATTGTCGCGCGTTAATAACTTTTTATAATCTTCCTGTATGGTGAATGTTTTTTCTTCAATGCCGCTGTTTTTATTGGCGATGCATTCTGCAAAGAATCTGTCCCATTCGAAATCTGTAAATTCATAATTATTCAGGCGAGACAATTGGTTGCGCAGATTCTTTATCAAATCAGAATTGGTATGAATATCCAAATATTCATATGCCTGGGCTTGCAATTGCCGGATAAATTCACGTTCCAGCGCTGCTTCGGATTGATAGGCCGTGGAACGTGCCCCATTTGACTTATATTCAGCCACAACTGTACTATTTGGATTCTGTGCAATAATATTTACGTTTGTCATACAGCTTTCCTTTCTTGTTCCTGCGCTTCTAAATAACACGCAACCATTACTAACACTTTGATTTCTTCAAAATCCATATTATGGACGTCAATTTTAACCCATTTTTGTGCAAATCGTTTAGAGAAATCATCAGCCTGTTGCAACCCCCAATTTTTATCTGACGGATATGCATCACTGTTAAGGTATGCGAAAATTTTTTCCATATGATAACCGAATGATTCGTATGTTTGTTTTGGTCTAACATCAATAATTCTGTCTACCAATGTAAAAAACTCTTCGTTATCCATATTATCAACAGCATCACACAATGCTGGAATTATACTAATAATATCCTGACGCACTTTATTCAGTGATTCTTGGTTCTCTGAGAGCGTACAATGGCACGTTAATATGGATATTAGACTACGCACCTCATACGTATGAATATAGCGTTCTTCCTGAATGCTCAAAATATCTTCCAAAATTTCTATTGGACTTCTATCACGTCTTACTTTTCTCTGAGCCCATTCCCTATTTCTTTCCGAAACACGTCGTTCTAACTCACGTATAATATACTCAATCAAATTATAACGTTCCCTTACATAAGCATTTAAATCCGAATAAGGTATTTTAATCGTCAATGAATGTTCTGATTTATCAGAATAAACATGAATACCAACATAACCGTTCGGCAAAAATCCTTTTTGTGTGACAACAAACGGTGAGCAATGATCTTCACGCATTTGTTTTACTAAATAGGTCTTATTTGTATCCAATGGGTGCGCGAATGCTATAGAGCGAATATATTCAAAAGTGGTATCATCTGTTGTTATTTGTTCATCTGGTAAATTAAAAGGCTCTTGTTTACATACACAGGCCAGATGTCTTGGTAAATCTCGTTCTATTTGATTATACCCATCAATGCGTAATTTTCTAAAAATTATCTTTATAGAATCGACAACAATATACACATGTGTCAAAAACAACAACAATTCGTTATCTGTTCTGGGAACTTCTGTATGAGCATTTATATATCTCATACCGTCATCTACCCGATCCATCATGGCACAAATATGGTTATAATTCTGTTTTTCGATAGGATCTTCATAAAAAAACTTTTTTGAAGTCACAAAATTACGCAATCGTCCACACAGCATTATTCTGCCTCTTCAAAATTCAACAATTTATTCCGCCAATATTCATATTGCTTGCGTCGCGCATCTATCTCCGCTGGTAACCCAACCGAAATGTCATTAACCAGCGCATCAAATTTATCCAAAATAGCAACAATACGCTCTTGTTCAGCCAACGAAGGTACCGGTATAGGTATCTTTTTTAACACAGACTGCGTTAAACTCGGTATACTACCAACACTTGTATTCATTTTCGCTAAATTTTGCGTTGAAAGATAATAATAAAGATATTTTGGTACAATTTGTTTTGTGTCTATGTCTGTCCAATAAATAGTATCAACAGTCCAAAAAGGTTCTTCTACGTAGAACAAAGCACCAATTGATCCCTTTCTTGGGATAAGAACAGAGGGTTTATCATGGACAAACGTATCAATATAAGCCATTGCTCCACCTGTACCATAAACAGGATAACTGCCCGCACCAAAAGTTTTGTAATCTTTCCCATTCATTATTCTGCAAACTTCTCCAAGAACTCGCCAAGATTGCTCTCTCTCTCTAGGATTTCAGACTTTCTTGCAAAAGACAATAACTCCCCCCTATAGTGTTCGTACTGTTTCTTTCTAGCCTCAAGCTCTGCCTCAAGCTCTGTGAAAGAGTTCAGAATATTCACTACTTCTTGCTGTACTTCCAGAGGCGGTACAGGGATTAAAATTGAATTTAATTTCTTTCTATTTAAACTTGGAATTCCAGCTCCTTCCTGTGATTGCATTAATTTATTTTCCTGTTGTTTTATGCAATAAAACACAAACTTGTTATTTAATATATCACTTTTTAATTTAACTGCATAACAATGTGCACCCAGCCAAAACTTCACTGTTATAAAATTAACATACCCGGCAGACGCTCCGCCTTGCGATACAGTTATAGTATTTGCAGTTTCATTATATTTGTCAGAGTAACCTGAAGGCAATATTCCCCCATTAATTACAGGACACGGCCCAACTTCTTCCATATCTCTTTTATTAAATTGCTCACCAGTATATATTTCCGCAACGCCCCCCAGCTCCTTATACTCCACACCACCAGGGCAATATTTTGCAATCAAATCATTAATTTTACTCATGTCCACCCCCGGTCAATTCTAGTTCTTGTATAAATAAATTTCTAAGATCCGGCGCAATTTTTTGGTTCTTAATTTCTTCTTGAATACTATATAAATTTGTTTTCATTTGGTTATACTCTTCTGTCAATCTTGAATTCTCCAAAAACTCCGCCAATTCTTTCATAGATTCGCCATTTCTTCTTATTGGCCGATTTATAAATTCATGAATTCTAACATATACTTCGTGCACTTGTGTTTGCACATCTTTTGAAAACAGAATCTTACACCCCTCATCTATCCGATTGATTTGTAATTCAAAATCCAACAAATCACTTACATGTATTTGCATATCCATTCTATCGCCACCATTTCTCATTGTTCTTTGACGAACAGAACCCGTATAATCTACAAATCTAAATAATACATCGTAAAAATCAGTAAATAATTTCAATTTATGTGGATATTCCGCTGTCCACTTTCTAATACGTTCATCGCGCTTACTATCACGCTTTTGCCAGCGATATGTTAAAATCGGCACTAAAATCGCAGACCCACCCATTACAATGGTCGCTATTTTTACAATAAAATCCAAAACTTCCGCCCATGTCATATCATTAACCTTCCAAATCTTTTACGATCGCATCAATTTGTGAACGCAATTCTGATTGCTTTTTTACGATTTCTGCAATTTCGGCATTTAACTGCTTAATATCAATTACTTCATCTGTATTCTTAGATTCTATATAGGAAGATACGGACAGGTTGTAATCGTTCTCTGCAATTTCCGAATTCGGTACTAAACGACAGAAATGCTGCAAATCTGCACGGTCTTTGTATGCAGTCAATATTTTTGCAATATTGCTATCATCCAATTTATTTTTATTACCAGAATGAACAAACTGTTCAGATGCATCTATAAACAATGTCTTGTTTTCTGTTTTACTCTTTTTTAATACAATAATACATGTGGCGATAGATACACCAAAGAACAGATTCTGGGGCAGCTGAATAACACAATCAACATAGTTATTATCAATCAAGTATTTACGTATTTTTTGTTCCGCGCCACCACGATATAAAACGCCCGGGAATTCAACAATTGCAGCCGTACCAGACGTCGACAACCACGACAATATATGCATTGTAAATGCTAAATCCGCCTTGGACTTTGGCGCCAGAACGCCCGCCGGTGAAAATCTGGGATCGTTTATCAATGTCGCATCATCATCCCCTGTCCACCGAACAGAATATGGCGGATTTGACACAATCGCATCAAAAGGTTCCTCATTACCATGCTGTGGACTTAATAGCGTATCACCCAACGCGATATCAAATTTATTATAATTAATGTCATGCAAAAACATATTGATACGGCACAGGTTATATGTTGTGATATTTATTTCCTGACCAAAGAATCCAATTCTGACATTATCTTTACCCAAAATTTTTGCAAATTTCAGCAACAGCGAGCCTGAACCACACGCCGGGTCATAAACCTTGTTCACTTCCGTTTTGCCAACGGTTACGATTTTCGCCAACAGTTCTGAAACCTCTTGGGGTGTAAAGAATTCACCACCAGATTTGCCCGCATTAGAGGCGTACATATTCATCAAATATTCGTACGCATCCCCAAACGCATCTATGTTATTATCCGAAACCTCGCCCATTTGCAGATCAGCAATCGCCTCCAACAAATTAACCAGCTTTTTATTGCGTTCGATAACCGTCGCACCCAATTTATTACTATTTACATCTAAATCTTGAAACAATCCCTTTAAGTCGGATTCACTGTCGGCACCGATTGCCGAGCCTTCGATATTTCTAAAAATTGACGCCAATGTTTCATTCAAATACGCATCATTCTTGGCACGCTTGCATACATTTTGAAACAATTCAGACGGTTTGATAAAGAAGCCTTTGCTCTTAATAGCAAAAACTCGCGCACGTTCCGCCATTTCATCCGAGATATTCGCATAATCAAAGCCAGGATCAACTTTACGTTCCTGATTATTGATAAACTGAGTCAAATTTTGACTTATAAACCGGTAAAACAATAACCCCAGCACATATTGCTTAAAATCCCAACCATCAACACTGCCGCGCAGTTCGTTGGCAATTCGCCATATTGTTTTATGCAATTCTGCCCGTTCTTGTTCACGTGCCATAATATATCCTTTGTTTTTCTTGGTTATTATAACAAAAACCAATAAAAATGTCTATAAATATGGGATTTTACCCTTATACGCAAAAGCACACTATAAGACTTGACTTCTGTCCTCTTGTAAGCATTCATTGCACGACCATAGGAGTGAAGTTATGCCTTATAAAAATCCACCAAAGAAAATGCGGTTTCGGCCCGGGGTGTCGGGCAATCCGCTGGGACGACCGGCGAATATTCCGGATTCTGATGTTTTGTACCTGGTGCGGGCGTTGCAGATTATTCTGGCCAAGGCCACCGCGCAACTGCGAAATGACGTGAAATCAAGGGATAATAAATGAAAGCGTTCTTTATGTTGCCCGAAAGCAAAACAGAACTGGAAAAGATGGATTTTGAACAAAAATCCCTGTTGTGGGCGCGGTATAGCCCGTATCCATATCGGCGCCAAGCGCGGGCATTATGGTACTATATCCAATGCGAACGCGCGCACGCCACCATCGCCGCAAAGCATGTCACAATGCTACGCAAATACATGAACAATCCGGATGAATGCCTGAACCGTGTGCATAAAAACAAATACCATCTGAACCCGGGCACCACCATTACCAAAACATTCCGCGGGCTGGAATTCAAAGTGACCGTTGGCAACCGGGGCGAATTCATATACAACAACAAAACGTACCGCACCCTGTCCGCCATCGCCAAAGAAATATGCGGGCACAAAGTGTCTGGGAATGACTTCTTTGGACTAACTAATAAAAGGCTGAATCATGCCAAAGATTAAATGTGCCGTATATGTCCGCAAATCCACCGAGCATGGGTTGGAACAAGAGTTTAACAGCCTGGACAATCAAGAACAGGCGTGTCGGGCATACATCGCATCACAAGCCTTTAACGATTGGGAATATTATAAGACTTATGCCGATGGTGGTATATCGGGTGGCACGATGGAACGACCGGCGCTGAAACAAATGCTGGACGATATGGCGCATGGATTGGTCAATACCGTCGTGGTGTACAAGGTTGATAGACTATCGCGTTCCATTTTGGATTTCCACAATATGATGCGATATTTTGATAAGCATAATGCGAACTTTGTGTCCATTACCCAATCGTTTGACACGTCAACATCAATGGGCAAATTAACGCTGAATATGCTGCTATCCTTTGCCCAGTTTGAACGTGAAGTATCAAGTGAACGCGTGCGCGACAAACTGCGTGCCAGTAAAGCCAAAGGAATGTGGATTGGCGGTTGTCCGCCGTTGGGATACGACATTATTGATAAAAAGTTGGTTATCAACCCGACCGAGGCCGCGCAAATTCAGAATATATTTGAATTATACCTGCAAATGAAATCAGTTCAGGATTTGACCCGGCATTTACCGACCATTGGAATCTATGCCAAGAAATGGACCACCCATGGTGGGCGCGTTATCGGCGGGAATCCAATCAAGAAAATGGCGCTACACAGAATGCTGCGCAGTAAAATATATCTGGGCTATGTTGAATGTAAGGTTACCGGAACAATTGCCCGCGGCGAACATGCCCCAATCATAACCCAGGAATTATTTGATGCCGTGCAGGCGGAATTAGAGAACAATGCAAATCATAAATCGGGGCGAACAAATGGGTCGCCCAATTTATTATCCGGGCGGCTATATAATGCAGACGGCACACGGTTTACCAATCAAAGCACCGTGCGCGCGCATCGCCCAACACTTTATTACTATGCCGGGGCGGGCGAATATTTACCCGCGCGGGATGTTGATAAATTGGCCACCGATACGATTGTTGAATTTCTGAATTCTGATTTAAGTGCCCTGCCCGACGCTTTGGCACATACATTAAAACAAATTGATTATGGTGGCCTGGATTACATGGCGCGGCGGTGCCTGGTTCAAACACTAATCCGGCGGGCAATTTATGCACCGGGGCGAATAACATTTTTCATCAATACAGATGCGGATAGCCTGCGGGCATTTATGCGGCCCGATTTTATCAACACCCAAAACAATAAAATCGATTTTATGCGTAATGACGATGAGTTGATTTTAGTGCGGCCGGTGGTGCTGAATAAATGGACGGGCAGCAATAAGTACAGCGCGGGACGCGCGGGCCTGATGACGCGGACCGATAATCACAATATGATTGTGCGGGCGTTCGCGACTGCCTGGCGTTATCGAATGGCGTATGAAAAGCAAGGCGATTTGGAGTACGTTGTAAAATCCGAACAGACATCATGGCGCAGTTTGTATCGCTATCTGAATCTGGCATATATGCATCCCGAAAAAGTGAACAATATTTTATCCGGCAAAGAGGTGCACAATATGGAAGAAATCTTTGCCATCGCGCCACAGCATCAAATATAATCCCAAAGCCACTGCCAGGCCGAAAATAGCCATTGTATAGAAAGTCGTTTTTATTTGCCGATTTTTAGAAATGCGCGCCATACCCCGGATGAGTTATATGAAAAAAGCCCCGATTTCCCGGGGCTTTGCACGCGATATGTTTGTATATTAAAAATATAACTGATTCCTGGCGGAACGCGGGGGATTCGAACCCAAGGAGGGCTTTTTTCTGACTTTTTACTCATTCCTTCGCCATTTTATTTTTAACCCCACAAAAGCCGAATTTGCCCCCTTAAAACCGATAAAAAAAATCCGATAGACACCGGATGTTTTTGTTAAAAAATTAAGTAATTTCAATAAGATATTCCTGGCGGAACGCGGGGGATTCGAACCCAAGGAGGGCTTTTTTCTGACTTTTTACTCATTCCTTCGCCATTTTATTTTTAACCCCACAAAAGCCGAATTTGCCCCCTTAAAACCGATAAAAAAAATCCGATAGACACCGGATGTTTTTGTTAAAAAATTAAGTAATTTCAATAAGATATTACTGGCGGATGGGGAGGGATTCGAACCCCCGGAAGCATTGCTGCTTCAACGGTTTTCAAGACCGCCGCAATCGACCGCTCTGCCACCCATCCAAAACTGTTTCCCGCGGCCTTTCAAACCTACGGTTTTGTTCACTTTTGGCACCTGACAGTGCCGCTCACCACTCGTTCTTACGGACTCGTATGCAAGACCGCCGCAATCGACCGCTCTGCCACCCATCCGAAACTAACATACTTTGTCTATTTTATCCTTTTTCTGACGAAACGCAACTGTAAAAATTATTCCGCCGGCAATAAACATAAAACACGACAACAATTGACCCATAGTTAACCAGTTTGTACCAAACATAAAACCAATCTGTATATCCGGGGCACGAAACTGCTCGCAACAAATACGCGCCAACGCATACCCCATTGCCAACACGCCCGATAATGCGCCGGGTTGTGTGCGCAGTTTTGTAAACCGCCATAGGCAATACATCAAAACAAATAACAATACACCCTCTGTTGCGGCTTCGTACAGGGGACTGGGGTGGCGCGAACCAGTTCCTGTGCCCAGGAATTCAACCGCCCAAGGCACATCTGTGGGGCGTCCCATTACTTCCATGTTTATAAAATTCGCAATGCGCCCAAAAAACAGACCAATCGGCGCAATTACCGCCATTATATCCAAAATCCGCCATGGATTGATTTTATTTTTTCGCCCGAACAAAAACGCCGCAACAATTACCCCCAAAAGGCCACCATGAAAACTCATTCCGCCATGCCAAACAGCAAAAATTTCCAAAGGATGCGCAATAAAAAACTGCAAATTATACAGCAGAACATAACCCAGGCGACCGCCTAAAATTACACCCAGAATAACCGCCGTCAACAAATCATCAAGTTGCTTTTTTGAAAGCGCCACCTTACCATCACAACGCATAAAATGACGAAATAAATAGTATCCTATGATAAATCCGGCAATGTACGCCAACGCATACCAGCGCACATCAAGCCCAAAAAACGAAAATGCAACCGGCGAAATCGGGTTAATTGCAATAGCCATCTATAGCCGACGCTTTATCGTACATTCTGGGGAATTACATGCGTTTTTACCGCATTACCTATAATTTCTTTTAAACGAGCGATTACAGTTTCGCAACGCGCAATCACCACCGGATTTGGTTCCTGCTTTGCGCGTTCTGCATTCAGCTTTTCCTGAACTGATTTCAATTTGTCACCCAAGCCTGCAACACCTGCACGAACAGCAGAACGCCCCACCAACACTTCATTCACTTCTTTTATATGCATTTGTATTGCTGGTCTATATATTCTATGTAAATTTTGTCTTTTTCCCATGTTATATACCTTTTCTAATAATCCCTTGAATTTATATCGGCATTGTATTATATATTTCATAAATAACAAGGAGAAAATTATGGCAACTATGTCAACAAAAAAGACGACACGCACAATTGGCCGTACATCAAAATCGGTCGCCACACCTGCACGTGAGGGTGGGTTGAACTCATATTTAAGACGAATTTTCGCATTAATGTTCGGCGCTGTCGCAGTAACGGCGGTTGCCTCATTACTTACAATGATAACCCCGTTGTTGGGAATGCTGTTCACTGAAACAGGAATGTCCGGCTTGTTCTATATTTTAATGTTCGGTGGACTGGGGCTGTCCCTGTGGGCACAGGTTCGTGCATTTTCGATGAAACCGGCGACGGGCGCACTGATGCTGTTCATCTATGCGATACTGGTCGGCATTGTGATGACGCCATTGCTGCTGGTTGCGGTGACAAATAATCCGTTTACAATCTTATTCGCATTTGGTATTGCTGCGATAATGTTTGCATGCATGGCGATGTTTGGTTACAAAACGGTAAAAGATCTGTCTTTCATGGGAATATTCCTGCAGATGGGAATGATTGGCCTGGTTCTGGTAGGTTTGGCATCGTTTATATGGCCGGCATTACTTGGTGGGACGTTTGGAACGATTGTTTGCTTTATCGGCGTATTGGTATTCGCATTGTTCACGGCATATGACATGCAGACATTAAAGCGTGTATACGCAGCGGGCGGCGATGAAACGGTAAAAAATCAACTGGCAGTATTGGGGGCATTGCATCTGTACATATCATTCATTGCAATGTTCGAGTATTTGTTAAGCTTGTTAAACAGAAACTAAACACAAAAGGCGAAAAAATGGTATATAAAATAGATCCACAAAAATGTATTGCATGTCACACATGCATGGGTGCATGCCCGGTATGCGCAATATCTGTTGGTGCAGACGGTAAATGCGTAATTGACCCGGCCAAGTGCATTTCATGCGGCACATGCGCCGCGGTTTGCCCGGTTGCGGCAATTGCACCCGACACAGGCGCATAAATAATACGTGATACACAAAAAAACGGGGTATATGCTCCGTTTTTTTAATTGCAAAAAAACGAATTCGTTATAATATATGCACTGTTAATATTTAGGGGTAAAAATAAAATGCCAGCAAAAACAATCAATGATATTGTCGCATTATGCAAGCGGCGCGGTTTTATATTCACAGGCTCGGAAATTTACGGGGGACTTGGTGGGGCGTATGATTACGGCCCGTATGGCGTGGAATTGATGAAAAACATACGTAATGCGTGGTGGAATGCAATGGTTTATTCCCGTAATGATATCGAGGGATTGGACGCTGCCCTGATTTCCAACAGACTGCTGTGGAAATATTCCGGACACGAAGGCAGCTTTTCAGACCCATTGGTAGAATGCAAAAAATGTGGCACCCGTATGCGTCAAGACAAGATGAAAGACCAAACTAAATGCGACAATTGCGGTTCAACGGACATTACAGAGCCGCGCGCATATCAATTGATGATGGGACTGTCCATCGGGGCAATGGCTGATGGCGCAATCAATGCATACCTGCGTCCTGAAACGGCGACAACAACATATACGAATTTTAAAAACGTTCTGGATGCCAAGCCCCATAAATTGCCGTTCGGTATTGCCCAGATTGGCAAGGCGTTTCGTAATGAAATTTCCCCACGCGGATTTGTTTTCCGCATGCGTGAATTTGAACAGGCTGAAATGCAGTACTTTGTAAACCCAGCGGACGATGAAAAGCAATTTGAGCACTGGAAGGAAACACGCATGAAATGGTGGGTGGATGTCTTGGGCATTCCGTCAACATCACTGCGCTTTTTGCCGCACGAAAAACTGGCTCACTATGCGAAGGCTGCGGTTGATATTGAGTATGCGTTTCCCGACGGCTTTGATGAGGTTGAAGGTATTCACAACCGCCAGGATTTTGACCTGGGGTCACATACAAAATCACAATCGGAATTCAAAATAAACGCAAACGTTATGGAGAACAAAGACAGCACAGTCAAATTATCGTATTCCGACCCACAGACCGGTGAAAACTTTATCCCGTATGTCATTGAAACGGCAATGGGGGTTAACCGCGCAATGCTGGCCGTGATGCATAACGCGTATACCGAAGAAGAACTGCCCGACGGCAAATCACGGTTGGTTCTGAAACTAAAACCATGGTTATCCCCGGTCAAGGCGGCGGTAATTCCGCTGGCGCGTAATGTTCCGGAATTGCTGACAACGGCAACCGACATTGAAAACGCATTGCGTAAATTACAAATTGGCCGCATTGAATTGGAAAATTCTGGCAACATTGGGAAAAACTATCGTCGGCACGATGAAATTGGAACCCCGGTATGCATAACCGTCGACCATCAGACGATAGAGGACGGAACCGTCACCATGAGACACCGCGACACAATGGCGCAGGAACGCATAAAAATCGCGGACGTGCCACGGCGTGTTTTGGAAATTGTGAACGGCCTGTAAAAAAAGTCCCCCGAAATGGGGGATTTTTTGATATAATAGACCGTATGAAACCAAAGGATGACGAATATGAAAATAGCAATTATCGGATTGGGCAGCGTTGGTTCGGCCGTGGCCACCGCGGTAAAAAATACTGGATTTGTACATGAAATTGTTTTATTTGACCGCGACGGTGTACGTGCACGTGCCGCCGCCGAAGATTTGGGACACGCCGCCAGTTTCGGGTTTGATGTAAAAATAACCGCGGCAAACAACTATCGGGCAATTCGCGGCGCAGACACGGTTATAATCGCCGCCGGTGCCAATCAAAAACCGGGTGAAACCCGCATGGATTTGTTAAACAAAAACGCGGATGTAATTCGCGACATCGTGCCAAAGATAATGGCAAACACAGACCCAAAACATGTAAAAATAATTGTGGTCACAAACCCATTGGATGTGATGGTAATGCTGACCCAGAAAATATCAAAACTGCCGGCTGGCCGCGTCATCGGCACGGGAACCATGTTGGATTCAGCACGTCTGCGAACAATATTGTCACGGCAACTGACCGTATCAACCCAATCTGTAAACGCGTATGTTCTGGGCGAACATGGCGACAGCAGTTTTGTCGCATGGGATTCGGCATGCATCGGCGCAATCGGAATCAATGATTTCTGCCGACAGGTAAAAGTTCCACTGACCCAAACCGCGCGCAACACAATTGAACACCGTGTACGAAACGCGGCGTACGAAATCATACGTGGCCGCGGCGCCACATGGGATGGCATCGGCGCGGCAGCGGCAGATTTGCTGCGTTGCATAATAAACGATGAACGCCGCATCATGACCGTCAGCAGTGTAAACGGAACCGGCACGAATGCCGTTGCGGTATCAATGCCGCGCATTGTTGGGCGTGACGGCGTGGCCGCGACAATAACCCCGAAATTATCCACGAATGAAAAATCGGCACTTAAAAAATCTGAAAAAATAATCCGCAAAAACTATGATGCGATAATAAAATAAAGAACGGGGCACGTCCCCGTTTTTTAATCTTTATTTTTATTAGCGGATAATTTATACTTTTTATTAAATTCGTAAGGAATGCGGATTCGGGACTTAGAAAATCCCTTATACCTTCGGTGCACGCATTAGGCAGCATCGTTAAAAATTCATGACGTCGCGTGCGACGTCATCCCCGACGCACAGGTCGGGTTGTCGCAGTTATATAACAGGTTTAATTCCAAAAGCTGCGAGGTCATTAAGGTATATGATTTTTCTAACATCCCGACCACCATACAATTGGTGGTTTTTTGTTAAAACAAAACACAAGGGGGATACAGGAAATGAAAAAGATATTCATGATAATGGCAATTTTATTGTTAGCAACCGTGCCCGCGAAAGCAGCCGGCTTATTTAGAAACACTATATGTGGTCAATTAAATTCCGACGGACATATATTGGCCCCACTCAGCATTTCGAATCCGGATGAACTATATGAATTGGAATGTCTGGTCGGCACAAACAGAGCAAACACGCGTTCACAAGAACTAGAAGCGGAATATTGGAACGGACGCTGGGGCGCATGCCTGGAATATGATGGCCAAGCAAACCTTATAAATACACTTACATCCCTTACAAACTGTACAATCACAAATTATACATGCAGATACGACGAATACTATACAGACAGTACCTGCGAACCATGCGAGAACGGCAATCATGCCGGCGGTGCCGACGGGCATACCAGCACGAAATGCAATTATTGCTATAATGAACACTATTATTATTCAGAAATAGATGATGACTGTCATCAATGTCCCAACAACGGATACGCAAATGATGTTAAATCACCTATAACAGATTGTTATATAATACAAAACAAAACAGGCACTGATATAACAGGGACATATGAAGTTTCGGACACCCGCTGTTATTGGATGGAATGAAATTTTAGTCGGATAACAATCATATTTATATCATGCAACCCACGTGTTATCATCAAATTGTACGGGGGAAAATGATATGGATAACATAGACTATGTTTTATTTGACAACGGGCTTGGATTTAACGCAGATAAAAACGGCAAACATGTTGGCGAAATAACTTTCGTGCGCGTTGGACTTGATAAACTTATCATAGACCACACGGATGTTGAACCTGCATACCAACATTCACAAATCGGATTGAATCTTGTACGACGTGTCGCGGGACTGGCGCGCAATCAAAAACGCAAGATAATACCACTATGCCCGTTCGCACGCGCGATGTTCTGTCGGTATCCAGAATTTGATGACGTACGTTTGATGAACGCGCATTGATTAATTTGATTTGCCTAAATTCTATTTTTTTACTAGCATGCCTTAAATCAAGGGGAAGGACATGCAAAACAAAAAACTCGCATTTGTGTTGCTGGGGTTGATATTTCTTAACGGTTACATCAGTTTATCGCTGGAACTTGTAATACTACGTCAGCTTGGGTTCTATGTCGGATCCAGCGCGGTTATCACCAGCATTATAATGGGCACATTTCTGGGTTTTATGTCGTTGGGATATTTCCTGGGTTCATCAAAAAAAATATCAAATGGCAAAATTCGCCGTATTCTGGGCGCCAGTTTTATCGTAATTGCAATATTTTCATTTCTTGCCGCAAGTTTTCCGTTGGTTACAAACTATTTCACATGGCTGTACCGCATTGGGGCAACACGCGCCATTGCCCAAACATTTATATATTCGTTTGCAATGCTGTCAATCGGGCCGTTTTTATTCGGGTTTAACACAACGCTGCTGTCGCGCGCATTGCACGAACACAATACCAATTATACCGGAACTATAATGGCATGGGACACAATCGGCTCGGTTTTGGGTTCCCTGCTGACAACATTGATACTTATGCCATTCATCGGCGTAAATTATACGGTCGCGACAATCGCAATACTAGCGTGCACATGCGCAATCTTGTCATGGCCACGCGTGTGGATAATAATAGCGTCGTTATTAATACTTGCGCCAACAATGTATATAAACAGTAATAAATATCAACACAATAATTTCGGCATACTGGTAAACAACGCCAATTCCACCATTTCAGTTTCACAATACCCCGGCATGCGAATTTTAAACATGAACGGCCTACCGATGTCTGTGTACGTTCCAGCAACAGGCATGTCGGCGGAATATATAAATTATATAAATGACAATTTCTTGTATACAATGCCAAACGACCATGTGCGAAAAATATTGGTTCTGGGGGCCGGCGGTTTTACCGCCGGACTGCGGGATGAATACAACGACTATACCTTTGTCGACATAGAACACACATTAAAAGACATATCAGAAGAAAAATTCTTGCAACAAAAACTGACACCAAATAAAAAATTCATAGTCCAAGATGCCGGTCAATTTTTGAAAAACACATCAACAAAATATGATGTCATATTACTGGATGTATATTCTAATTCCTTTCAAATACCAGAGGCTTTTATAACCGCAGAATTTATGGAACGGATAAAATCGCGTATTGCGCCGGGCGGTATTGTAATAATGAACGTAATCGCAACACCAAATTTTGCCGATAACTTCAGTCGCGTTTTTGATAACACATTTCACGCGGTTTTCCCAACGAATACAACACGCCAAGTTATCGGCAACTTTAACCCATGGGTCGCGCCCGATGCGGTGAATATAATTTATGTTTATTACAATAATAAAAACAACAACCGTATTTATACAACAAACAAAACACCTGTTATATACGACAGATATTAAACCGGGCGGGATCACCCCGCCCGCTTGTTACATCTTCAGATTTTCCAGCACAAAATCCCAATTCACCATTCGTTCCAGGAATGAATCTATAAAATCCGCGCGCCTGTTTTGATAGTCCAAGTAATATGCATGTTCCCATACATCCAATGCCAAAATCGGCTGCATTCCATGTGCAATCGGTGTGTCGGCATTTTTCCCAGCAATGATTTTAAGCGTATCGCCATCACGCGCCACCCATGCCCAGCCACTGCCGAATATTGCGGCGGCCGTTGATTTGAATTCAGCGCAAAAAGCGTCCGCCCCGCCAAAGGCATCGGCAATTTCGTCCGGCACGCGCCCACCGCCGCCGCGTCGCAGACAATGGAAAAAGAAATCATGATTAAAAACCTGGGCAGAATTATTAAAAATTTTTGTCGCGTTTTCCGCAGCCGCCTTTTTTATAATTTTACGCAACGGCATTGCCTCATATTCTGTACCATCAATCAAATCGTTCAGATTGTTGATATATGTCGCCAAATGTTTGTCATGATGAAAATGCAGTGTATTTTCAGACATATGCGGTTCAAGCGCATCATATTCAAATGGCAACGGAAATTGTGTCAATGTAAACATGTTCATGTTCCCCCTTGGGCTTGATTGTGCCGCCATATGCCGCCAAACACAACAGGAAAAATTTACACCGCATTTTGAAAAACCGCTTGCACCAGGCGCCATGTATTTCTATAATAAAAAATCAATAGATTAAGGAGAAAATATGCAAATATTATTCAAAGTGGCTGCGATATTGACAATGTCTTTTGTGGGGGCTGCAAATGCGGCAAACATAACCCTATATTATTCGCCGACATGTCCGCATTGTCATCATGCGCGTGAATTTATCGAAAGTCGACTGGTATATGAATATCCGCAAATTAGTGTAAAAAGCGTTAATGTCATGGACGAAGAAAACCGTGATGAATTCTTTAAAACTTTAGAAAAATGCGAATACAAATCGGGTGGTGTGCCGGTTTTGGTGATTGGTGAAAAATGCTTCCAAGGATATGCCGATTTCATGCAGTCCGATATTCGCACCGCAATAGAGGCGGACTTGCCCGCCGATGCAGTTGCCGCGGCGGCAGAAAATAAAAAGGCGATGGATTCCGACGCGGATGCGTTTCGTGCAGCACACACCGACCGCGCGGGCACCGTTACAGAACAAGTCGCAAAAAAAAACTCTAACGTGGATGGAAATTTCTGGTTTTACGGGTTGCTGATTGTATTGGTTGGCTCGCTGGGTTTTGTAATGTTGCGCGGCAATAAAAATAAAAAATAATTAATCAGGAAAAAGCAATGTTTGATTTAACTGGACTTGATTATGTTTATGTAGCTGTTGTGTTGGCGTCAACAATTTGGGCAACATTGCGCGGTGGAATTTTTGAAACGGTTGCAACCATGTCATGGGTTGTGGCTGCGGTTGCGGCACGATTTGCATCACCTGTTTTGGACAAATTGCTGCAATCATGGTTCGGATTGTCTGAATCTACGGTTGGCACACTAATCGCATCGTACTTTATTGTATTTTTCGCGATATTGATGCTGGTCGGATTCTTTAACCAGAAATTACGCGACCGTATACAACGCAGCATAATGAACGTCACCGACCACACGTTGGGCGTAATATTTGGTATAACACGCGGCGTCGTTGTCATGGGCGTTGTGTATTGGGTTGCACTTTGGTACTATTCAGATTCACCATTTCTGCCGCAATGGATTGCGAACGCACGCACGCGCCCGATTATGCAATTGACGGCGGTAAAACTGGATGAATGGTTTATACCTGGCGGCGAAAACAAATTATTGGCACGCGACATGACCGGCACACATGAAGCAATGGAGATTTATAAAAATCTAATTAATCCGGCGGTTCTTGATAAAAAGAATTTAAGCCCTGCCCCAGTGTCTGGAAAAACAAACGCGGCAACCGAACCGGTCGGCGAAAATCAGACAGAAACGGGATATAAGTCTTCGGAACGAACCGCATTGGAAAACCAGCTGCTGCAAATCGAAACGGCGGCACGCGCCGAAGAAATTCGCGACGCAGAAAAAGATTTTGATGAATAAGTTAAAAAGTAAAATGAATCCGCCGCTTGGCGGATTTTTTTTTGCGGATTCGTTCCTAGTGACTTATGCACAAACATATATGATAATCACAATATACAAGGAGAGAAAAATGTTTCTAAAAACTAAAATATATTTCACTATTTTTTCACTTTATGAAATCATTGCGGGAATTTTGCTGCACTGTCCGCGCACATGCGACGCACTGTTCGGCGGCTCGTTTTGTATGTCCGAGGGTTACAAATACTTTATTGGGATGGTTGTGATACCGCTGTTGGTATTTTTGATTTGCATGTGGATACATGAAATATTCATTGCAAACCGCCATCGTCATTCCTTGATTTACCGCGCCAAAGATGCCGCACATGATGCATGGGATACCGTCAAGAACAAGGTTTCTGCAAATGTATCACGCGGCGACATTGAAAAATTCCTAACGGCGGCGGCATTGATTGGTGTAAAAAAATATGCCAACAAACATCCGGAAACCAAAAACACTTTGAAAAAAATATTCGCGCAATCAGACGTCAACATCGCGGACATTATAAATGAAGACGACGATGATGATGATTACAGCGATGATAACGCCCATATGCGCAATTCCACGGCCGCGCGTCGCCAGGCGACATCCGATCGCACCACCCGCAGCCAAAGCGCAACAAGACGTAGAAAATAATCACGAGCCCTCCACCCCGGTCACCACCGGGGTGTTTTTTTTACCCACCGATGCGCAAAGTATGATATAATCCACATTGAAATGGTATTGGTTAACCCAAAAAAATTATCGCCTCCACGACCGGAAAATCTGAATACGCTACGCGTCACGGCCAACCGAATACTTAAACACGCCACGATTTCCGTCACAAATTTTGCACGCCCGGACATCGATGCGCGAAATTATTACAGTATCGGCCGCTACTATCATCCAAACCCAGAAACAGCAGACGGCCTGCCGTGGGTATCACGTGACGGAATTGCGAACCTGGCATCCGATTACGGCCCCAAGGCGACCATGCGCGAACTGGCGCGCGATGTGTTGCAACTGGCGGTGGCCGGATTTTTTATTGATAAAAAATATGCCATGGACGCGACAGGACGCATGACCAAATGGTTTCTTGATTATCAAAACGGAATGCGGCCACACCTTGAAAATGCGCAAATGGTGCCCGGCGTAAACACAGGAAGGCCCGCCGGAATTATTGATTCGCACATGTGGCTAAATTTTGTTTTGGCAATGGATTTTCTGAATGCGACGAATATGAATAACGATTTTTTCGACAGCATGCGCAAATGGTTTGGGCAATATTCAGACTGGCTGATGTACAGTTCCAACGGTATCGCCGCGCGCGATATCGGAAATAACATTTCTGCATGGTGGGCGACCCAGATAATGGCGTTTTCCATATTTGCCGGAAACCGTGACGCACAAATTCATGCCGCCGTCGACATGTATAAGCGGCTTATAAACGAACGGCTGGACAACAAGGGATGCTTTTTCGGTGAATTGCAGCGGACACGTTCGCTACATTACTGCCTATTTCATTTAAATGCAATGGCATTGATTGCAGAATTGGCGAATGGCATTGGAATTGACCTATGGAATTGGCGCGGAGTGGCCGGCTTTGGGATTGAACGCGCGTTTGATTTCCTGGCCCCGTATTTGTCGGGCCAGGTCGCGTGGCCCCACCAACAAATAGCCGCCGAACAATTTCCGACATTATTTTCGTTTCATTTGGCGGCACGCCGACTGGGGCGCCCCGACCTTGATGAAGTCAATAAAAAGCAATCACGCGCTGCCACCTTTGGCGATATAATGGGTCCACAGTGGATTTGGCCCAAATAAAAATCCGCGAGCCCGCGTTAATTCTGGTGCCAGTTGTCGGACTTGAACCAACGACCCTCTGATTACAAATCAGATGCTCTACCAACTGAGCTAAACTGGCAACGGACTTTACTATACATTGTTAAAATCATAATTTCAAGCTCAAAAATTCATAATTTATTTGCTTTTATAAAATATTGATTAAAAATATACGGCAAAGGATTGTAAATGATTAAATTACCCGAACTGTTGGCGCCGGCCGGAACATTGGATGCATTCAAAACCGCGATTTTATACGGCGCAGACGCAATATACGCAGGACTGCCCGGTTTTTCAATGCGTGCACGCGCAAAAATCACCACCGATGAGGTAAAGGCTGGAATTGACTTGGCACATGCGGCGGGTAAAAAAGTGTACCTGGCGTTCAATTTGTTTGCGCATGATGGTGACTATGCAAACATGGATCGCGTACGTGACGTGATAAATTATCTGCGGCCGGATGCACTGATTGTGTCCGACCCCGGTGTTGTTATGTGGGTACGTGAAAACCACCCAGATATGAAAATCCATATATCAACCCAGGCCAACATTTGCTCGGCTAACTCCGTAAAATTCTGGGCGGCGGCCGGGGCATCACTGTGCGTACTTGCACGCGAAGTGTCCCATAATGAATTTAAGTCAATACGCGCCGCATGCCCTGACATAGGGCTTGAAATATTCGTTCACGGCGCAATGTGCATGAGTTATTCTGGCCGATGCCTGCTGTCTAACTTTATAACGGGTCGACCGGCCAACCGCGGTGCGTGCGCGCAACTGTGCCGTTGGAAATACGACGTTATTTTACGCGAACGGGAATCGGGGCTTGAAATGCCAATCGAAGAAGATACCCGCGGCGCATATATAATGAATGCAAAAGATTTATGCCTAATGCCACGCCTGCTTGACGTTGTGGCGGCAGGTCCAGACTCGCTAAAAATTGAGGGTCGCAACCGCAGTGAATATTACGTTGGCAGTGTTGTCCGCGCATACCGCGCCGCACTAGATGCGATTGCGAAAAATCCTGAAAACTTTGACCCGACGCCTTTTATGAATGACTTGAATATATTAGAAACACGCGGATATACAACTGCGTTTTTTGACGGCCCGGTCACACATGACGCACACGATTATAACACCACGCGCAGCACATCAGATTACCACGCGGCGGGCGTAGTTACCGGAATGCAAAAAGGCGATATAATCCTAGAACTGCGTAATGAGATACGTGCGGGCGATGAAATAACATTTTTATCACCCACCACAGACAAGATAACTGTAAAATTGCCGCAAATAATAAACGCCGCCAACGGTATGAATATGCCCAAAATGTCCGCCGGTCAGCACAGCAGCCTGATTATTCCCGCCCAATGGCTGGGGCAGAATGCGGATAAATTACCCGAATACACATTGGCGTATAAACATAAATAAGCCCCCATCATGGGGACAGGTCTGGGTGCTTACCCTTTCAAGCCCAATATGTCAAGATAAAAGTTTTTTTGACTTTATTCCCATACGGTGCCATTATATGCTGGTTCGTATCACCAAAACATACTGTTGCCAATAATGGGCGGTGTGGGTACGAGCCCCGGTCTTGCCAATAATGGGGGCCGTGGAATTTCATCGAAAACAAGGAGTTATATGATGAAAAAATCTTTGAAATTGGCGGTGGCGGCATCCGTGCTGGCGTCGCCTGCGATGGCGGCGCAGACAACGCTTTCCAATATGGAAAACCCGTTGTACATGCCGACAACCAAAATGTTTTATTCGAAATTATCAAACGGCGTTATGTTAAAGGTCGCGGATTCGTCCGACGCGCACAAGGCGAAAAATCATGACGGCAAGGTCGAATTCCCGATTATCCGTATTCAGGAAGAAATGGGATATGGCATTACCGATCGTTGGGCCGTGCACGGTTCTGTTCAGTACACACACGACGACGATATCAGCCGTACGGGCTTATCAGCGGGTCGCATTGGTACAACCTATCGTCTGTTGAACCAATATAACGGATTTGTATGGGATTTGTATGGTGACTTGCACTTGGGCGGCGTTGGCGAAATGCGCGGCCAGTACAATTTAAAAGGTGCACAATTGTCCACAGCACAACAGCAGCAAATAGCAGCTGCGGCTGGTACAAACGCAGCGACAGCGCTGGCTGGCGCTTCATTAGCGAATGCATCTGGGGTAATTGATTATGATAACTACTCAAACGGTATGTGGGGCTTCCATGTCGGTACCAGATTTGGTCGCGTTTGGAACGAAAGATTAACCACCAGCGCATTTGTTGAAGTATTGCGTACATTTGGTGACGATAATAGCCGCATTCGCCTAGTAGGTGACAGCACCCCTATTACATTTATCAATGGTTCATCTGCTTCCACAGCGTTGATGATGGCTTCTGCTGGGGCACCGGCTGAAATTACGGCGGAATTTAAGTCCACAACCGAAATTAATGCGGGTGTAAATGCGTTCTATCAGTGGTCTGACCGTTGGTCAACTGGTGCATGGTTCCGCTATAATCAGCATGCATCCCAGGGTGTAAAGAAAATCACAACAAACGTAGCGCCACAATTGGCACCCGTTAAATCTGCCCTGGAAGCCAAACTGGCTGATATGGAAGACGGGTTTGATGAATACATCATCGGTCTGTCGGCGGCATATCAGTTCACAGAACATGCACAGGTTGCGCTGTACGGCGAATATACATTCGACACAGCCGAGAAAAAATCCCAAAACGGTACTGATGTTAAGGCCGAAATGGGTGTTCGCGTGAACTTTAGATTCTAAAAAAAATCACGCAAAACAACAAACATATATTGGACACTTAACCCGCCACATGGCGGGTTTTTTGTATACAAAAATGCTTTGCGCCCCACCCCATATCATGATATAATAAAAGTAATAGAATAATGGGAAAGGTATGAAAAGATTCAATATTTGCGCCATATTGGCGGGAATTGTTATTGGTGTGTCGCACACTGCGAACGCTGCATATCCCGCTGCCCAGGCGGTTTCAGTTAATGGCCAGCAGGTTTACCTGCCGTCCAGCAACAGCCGCGTTGTCAAAACAAGTATGCCGACGCAATCGGCAACGACACCGGCCGCCGCCGCACCAACACGCATAACAGGGTCACTGCCGCGGGTGGGTTCAACCGCAACCGCCGCCGGTCGCCAGTATTATCAACCGGCAGACTATGACCGCCTGGCCGATAGTGGGTTGTATGTTGGACTGTCTGTCGGATATTCGGCCAGCGTTATGGGTTCAATGCACGCCGATTATATAAACGAAACGGACGCCGCATTTGCACCGGGCGCATTCAAAGATGCAGATTTCAAGACCGACACCGTAATTCCATTACAACTTTCCGTCGGCGCATCAATCAACAATGACATTCGCGTGGACTTTTCATACCTGCGCTATTCAAATATATCATACCCAAACACCATTGAATCATCAAACGGCAGCGGCGGTTATGTCCAGGCGCAGGTTGACGGGGGTGCCATCACCGCGAATGCAACCATGTTAAACCTGTACTATAACATTGATTCATACACCGGTTATTTGGCGGGTGGTTCACTGCGGCCATATATCGGTGCGGGTGTCGGGCTTTCACTAAACACGATTTCCGATTATGTCGCATACGATAATACGTTTTATGAAATCGCCCCGACGGATTCCAACGGAAATGTTATCGCCGACGCAGGTCAATTAACCGGCGTGTCAGACGTATACGCATATCACAACGGCGGAACCACCGAACAATTGGCCTTTATGCTAGAAGGGGGACTTACCACCGAAATGGATGGCGGGATTAAACTGGATTTCTTTGCCAGATATACAAACCTGGGGCGCGTCAAAACGTCGGGCAGCATTGTCGTATCACAGACAGAATGGCTGGCTGACGGCAACGGGGGCGAGTATGAGGCACCATACGACACCGTTTTTCACTACACAAACTGGTATGAAAGCGGCCGCTTAAGCATGGTGGACGTTGGCGTCAGATTAAGACTGCAGTTCTAAACATACCGCCGCATAACGCATTGGGGGCACGGAGAGAGAATGAAACACCAAACATCATTTGCATGTTATTCCCTGTTTTTTGGGCTGCTGGGGGCGGCGATTTTGCCGCATAACGGCATGGCCGCAGTACGTGTAGTTAACCAAGTACCCCGAAATTATGCCGACGCATACAATCAGTTAAACAAGGCACAAAATAGCGCGATACCGGCCGCCGACCCGTATGCGGGCGTCACAACCACGTCTGCGACCAAGGCCACATTGCAACTACCGGTTCGCGTGGCCAACGCAAACTTGGCTGAAAAACTGGCGCGGGGCGAACAATCTGGCAATGTGACGATACCGCGGCTAGAATCATGCGCAAACATTTATCCAAACGGCGAATTCGCCTGGGACACGCCAACGGCGGGTCGCGGCACGGGCGGCGCACAAACATGCGTTGCGGTTGTTGAAATGCGCGGGTATCAAATGGGCCCGGGCGGTACGGATTTGGTTTTGGCGCGCGCAAATGTTGCGGCGGGCGACGCGGTAAAATGCAACATTTCTGATTTTCCGGAATCGGGGTATACAAATGATGTTGCAAATGTTATTTTTCCCGCCGACACCGAACCTACAACCGACGACGTAATTCGCGTTTTAAATGCGGAACAAAAGAAAGGCGCCGGTTACAAAATCGCGGCAACAACAATTGTCGGTGCATTGGGCGGCAACATCGCCGCTGGTAACGAGATTGGCGAAGACAGCCTGATGGGCACCGGAAAAAAGAAAATGAAGGGCACGCTAATCGGTGCGCTGGGTGGGGCGGCCATTGGCGCAGGCAGCGCATATTCGGGCAAGGTTGCCGGTGATATGATTTTATCAACCGGCGTCAATGCCGCGGCGGGCGGTACGGTTGGAAATATAATGGCGACTGGCAAAGATGTTCTGCGCATCGAAGATTGTGAATTACCCGACAAGCGCAAGACAACATGTTTGTGGGGTATGCTGGTTTCAAAAAAGCCGTTGAACCTATCCAACCCATCGGACACACAGAATAAATACAAGGCCGCGTTTTACAACATTGAAACAGAGGAAACACTTGTCTGTGACGGAACACCAAACGCGGACGGTGCATATACGGGCTGCACACCGACTGATTTAATATCAATAACCCTGGACGCATACCCGGACAAAGATTTAGAGGCCGCACACGGCGAAGCTTTCAATAAAATCGTAGGTCCTGAGGGCAGCGCGAACCAATTCCACATTGAAAAAAGCCCCACTGGCACCAAGATTATCCAAGGCAGTCCGTATGACGGCACCGGCATTTATGCAAAAATTTCCGACGCCGGCATTCCCGACAAACAGACCCAGGCATTGATTGCAGACTTTTCCGACAAAGCATTCGGCATGAAAAAATCCGATTGGACGGACTGGAAAAAGAAAAATGCCAACAGCGCGCAAAGCCGACTTTATGGTCGCAACAATAACGGGAACGGATTTGCGCTGGACGGGACTTATTCCATCAAAGATTTCTATCCGATGTATAAAAGCGCAACGGACGGTGGCATAATTGATTTTGGAAACAAGGCACGATTAAAAGGCACACTTATCGGTGCGGGCGCGGGCGGTGCAATTGGTGCATTTACCGCGTACCAAGGCGCACAAAGCGATATAGAGGAACGCTGGGTTGCCGCCGTACGCGAGTACAAGGATTCACTGCAAAAAATATACTGCATAACAGGGTCACGATTCTTGACCTACTATAACGACACGGTATTAATCCCGAACAAAAATCAATAAAAAACGCCCCGGATAACCGGGGCGTTTTTTATTAGGCAATTTTTTTATCTTTTAATTGCATGTATTTGTCCGACACAATATCGTGCAGCGCCGATGCAATCTGCTTTCTATCCATACCATGCAAATCGGGCGTGGGCAGAACGGTTATTTCAACCATAAATCCGCCGATAACCATTATGTGAAACACCTGCATAAACGCACTGCGTTCGCGCGAACACATGGGGCCGGTTTCCATATCACGATTGTTAAAGTATCCGTAATGTTCGGCCAAATCCGCATCGCTTATCTTTGTCCCGTTACGGAAACGATAATGCATCGCCATCGGTTGAACCATGACATCTGAATTTTCCACAAAGTTAAACAGTGAACTTTTGAATTTCTTTACATATGCGCCGTTGGTGGTTGTACCCTCGGGGAATATATACATTGGGTACTTTACCCGCGTTACCGTTTCGGAAACGGTTTTTAATGCCTCGGCCGCGTGGGCCGGGCGACGGTCAACGAATATCACCCCGAACTTTTTCGCAACCCAGCCAACAATCGGCCATGATTCAATTTCTTTTTTTGCGACAAAACTGCCCCCGAACGCAATCGGATATGTTGCAATTTCAAACAGCGATATGTGGTTTGACACAACCAACAATGGCCGGTGCGCCGGCAGGGCGCCGTGTACCTTTATCTTTATCCCCGATAAGAACACCAAAAACCACATAAACACGCGCATATATCGCACGCCCGCGCGCCGCGGCAGCAGCACAATTATCGGCAACTGCAAAATTACAACAAGCCAAAACATCGCAAACCGCACCGCGGCCCACGTGGTATTAAAAATATTTTGCCGGCGAACACGTGACATGGAACTACTCTTCGCTATCTGTGACGGCTGATTCTTCTTCTATCAATTCGGCCTCAACCGCGTCTTCACGCAACAGGAACTCAACAAACGCGCGCATTACTCTTAATGGCCCCGTCACCGGGAACATTGCAATCTTGCCGATTGTCTTTATCGCGCCGTCGGCGTTTCCATCCTCTAAATCATCCAGTGCGTTTTCACGCCCCAGGAAATGCTTCTGATACGCCTGGTCAATATCCTTGGTGCGCAGCATTACAAACACATCGTACGAATTAAACGGTGCATCGATAAACACACCCTTGCCAAATGTGGCGCCCAGACGCAAATACCCTTTAATCAGCGGTGTCATTTCACGGATGGCGGCGTCTTGGTCGACAAAAACCTCTGGCAAAATGTTCATGCGCGATAATTTCGGATTTATGCCATCCGCAAAGTTTTCGGACAAAACCGTCGCACGCAAATTCAATGGCGTCAAATGGTTATAGTACAGATACGAAATCGCCTGGGCAGATGCGGCAGGCTTGGAACCGACCCACGACGCAACACCAAACAGTACGCCAATTTTACGGCGCACCACATATTCACCCAGCCCCGCCCACAGCATTCGCATAACCAGCGCATTTTCACGATATTCGGCCGCAACGCATGCACGCGACATTTCAGCAATATTACCCTTGTACTTTTTAATTTTGGAAATATTGTATTCGGTTTCGGTGTAAAAGCCGCCCATTTTTTCGGCCGCCGCCCTGTCAATTATCCGATATGTTCCGACGATTTTTCCGTTATGAAACACCGCCATATATTCGGCAAAGCGGTCATACGCATCGTATTCCTCGCGCAGACTTTTCTGCTCTTCGGTGGCACCAGCGCCTTCTTCTTCAACAAAAACCTCATAGCGCAGTGCGCGAACCTGTCTACGTTCTTCTTTGTTCCGGGTAAGTCTTACCTCAAAATCACGAACCTTGATAGCCATAAATAAATCCTTTGTGTATTTATATACACAAAAATGGTACCAAACACGGCATCAATTATCAATTACTTTATTTCAATTTTTCCGCCATTTCGCCAATCGCAATCGCGTACCAATTTGAACTGTTCCATTTCTTAATCCGATAAAAATTAGGATATGTTAGATACGCCGTTATTGTTGGCATGGGTTGAACATCAGTATCGGCAATATACGCATCACCATACTGCGCGGCTGGGTTTTGCGCGGCGTTTGCGGCCATCTGGGCGGCGGCGATGCGGCGTGCCTCGTACTCGGTGCGGATGCGTTCAATCTCTTTGACATCGGCGACCAATCCCGCCGTCATTTCTGATACGGGAATACGTGTGCCGTCCGGATTCGTAATACCCAACGCCGCCCATTCAATCAGCGTCTTTTTCGTGTCACCGTTTAGCATGGACACATCAAAATCCGCCGGCAACATAACACGCCGCACTATGCGTTCATTCTTGTTCCAGCCCAATTTATTCAGATAATTTCCCGCACTATGCATTGCGTCGCCAACACTGCCGATAATATCGACCCGACCATCGCCGTTACCATCAACGCCATATTGCGCCAATGTCGTTGGAATAAACTGAAAATGTCCCATGGCGCCCGCCCAACTGCCGTGAATATCGTTTATATCTAGTTTGTTTTTATCTGCAATTTTCATCAGCGCCAACAGTTGATTGCCAAAAAACGTTTCACGACGCCCATCGTACATAAGTGTCAAAAACGCATCTGTCAATTTATGACGTGACTTTAACGCACCATAGTTTGATTCCATCCCCCAGAAGGCAAGTATTACATGCGGGGGCACGCCATATTTGTTTTCAACGCGATGCAACATCGTTGGATATGTCGTGCGCATTTTTTTACCGTTTGTAATACGCGTCGCATTTACCGTGCGCATCAAATATTCATCCAACGTCAGTTTGAATTCGGATTGATTCGCATCACTTTTTGCGATTGCGGGAATAAATGCGGGATACTTTAGCGTGGCATCAATCGTTGCACGCGATATATTCTGGGCGGCGGCACGCGTACGGACATTTGACAGTATCTCGTCCCAGCGGTTCAAATCAAATTCACCACGCGCCGCAAACGCACACGCCGGTGCAACACACAGCAACACGGCGACACGCGCCAGTGACAAAATTTTATACGACATAATCGCACCTTAATTTATTTTTATTCGAAGCGTTAAAACGCGTATTTCAATCCCAGATGCAATCCGAACGATTGCCATGTCGCGCGTTTTAGGGAATCGGTTACATCTTCGGTATGGGCGGGGGTTACAACCCATTTCGGCAACTGAACAATCGTGCCATCTTCTAATGTAACATCTTCCAAGATGTACTGACCGTTTTCATCCAACAGAAACTCTCCGTATTCCGCGACATACAGTTTACCGCCAATTTTTCCGACATGGAATACATCCATATCAACCTTTAGCGCCAATTGCAGCCGGTTTGACAGTTTGTAATTATACTCCATTTCTGCCCGATATGAATAGGAACCGTTGCTGCCTTCGTCCAAGAAACTGGGGTTCTGTTGCCAATCGTCACGATTGGGCCATATTCCCTCTGACGAATATTTGGGCAAACCGAACTGAACATAAAAACGCAATTTATCGGACAGTGTCATTTGTTTTTCAATTTCTAGACCGATATAAAAACCACTCCATGTAGTGTTATAAATGTGGGTTGTTCCATGAACAATACTTGGCCCATCACCGCCGATAATAACACAATCACCCGGCCCCACACCCCATGGAACAAGCCCCATGGACGGATTATAATCGCCGGTAACCAATTTATCACCTAATTGAAAAAATCCATTTCCTATTGCAGTGCCGTTATTTTGAACCAGCTTAATATCTTCTGGTGACATGCAGACTTGATACCAACCATCTGGTGGTGTAATGTTGACGTCACCGGCAAAATATTCACCTGCATCGTTACCATAAACATATTTTCCGTCACTGGTCATCAACGGCAAATATATTCCAGGATTGGGATAATAGTGATCTGACATCTGCAAATCATGCTTAAATATTTCATATCCAATTGATGGAGACAATTTCCATCCACCAATATCCCAGATATGATGCGCACCAAAACCAATACGCAAATGATTGGTTTCACCACTTTCATCACCCACAGAAATGGTAAAAATACCGTATTCCGGCTGCGACTCGTCAAACGGTTTTAGGTCATAGTCCATGGACAGACCGCCGTGCGACATATTTCCGTATGAATAGTCGGCATACGCAAACATATCGAAATTGCGCAGGCTAAAATTATGACGTGCACCGACATTGATTTCATTGAAAATCATATCGTCCCATTCCAATATGGAATTAACGCCCGTTTCAAATTCAAAATCGGCAAAGCGACGTGAATAACCCGCATAAATATGCGTGCCATTTTCCGTGTCTGCAGGCAATGCAATTCCATTTGCGGTCATTGTCCCAGAAATTGTCGGCACGGTTGCAACCGGCACCTGATATGAATACGTACGGTTGCCGACAACCTGCTTGCTGCCGGATTGGCCGACATATTTTGTATACCCTTGACTTTGATAGTCAGAATACGCCGCCTGGTTCACGGTTGTCGGGGTATTGCTTTTATAATATGATGGGACACCCTCACTGCTGGCGGCAAAGGCAGCAACCGGCGCGAAAATCCCGCTAAAAAATGAAACTAGTTTTCCTTTCATACCTAATACTTTCACATCATTATATCACATAAATAAACCTTGCGCCAATAAAAAACAGCGATACAATACCGGCATGAACCGTGCACACAACATATATATTCATACCCCGTTCTGCATATCAAAATGCAATTACTGCGCGTTTTTTTCAAGTCCATGCATGCACCCCGACTGGGACGCATATATGAATGGCATTTTATCCGAAATTGATAAATGGGGCGAGACACTGGGGCGCGTGACGGTACCAACGATATTTTTTGGTGGCGGCACGCCATCGTTGATGCCGGTAAAAATCTTTGAAAAGATTATCGCGGAAATATCCCGCACGTTCAACATCTCTGACAATTGCGAAATCACATTGGAATCCAACCCGGGAACATTAACAGATGATAAATTGACGGACTTTATGGCGGCGGGAATGAACCGATTGTCCGTCGGCGTGCAAAGGCTGAATGATGATGAATTAAAATTCCTAGGGCGGCGCCATGATGCAGACGCGGCGCGACATCTAATTAATTCGGGACTGCGACGCGGACTGCGCGTGTCGGCTGATTTTATTTACGGTCTGCCGGGCGAAAATGCACGTTCTGTCACGGGGTTATGTAACGAAATTAATAATATGGGGTTGCGGCACTGTTCAATGTATGAACTGACAATAGAGGCGGGAACACCATTTGCGCAAATGGAACTGCAGATGCCGGATAACGACGCGATGGCCGAAATGTACAACGCGATTGGCGCAACGCTGAACCTCGCGCGGTACGAGGTGTCAAATTACGCCGCCATAGGCGACGAATGCAGACACAACCAAAACATTTGGGACGGCGCGCCATACATCGGTATCGGCCGTGGCGCGGCGGGGCGGCCATTTATTGATGGCGTATGGTACGAACAATTGGGCGCGGGGGAAAAGTTTGAAAAACTGCCCACGGTTCAGCGCGCGATTGAAATGGTGTTGACTGGAATGCGTACACAACGGGGCGTAAAACTAACGCCTGATGTAAGTGATGCAATAAACATGGAATTTGCGCATGACGCCACTGGTCTTATTGAAATATGTGATGACCGCATGCGCGCCACAAAACAAGGTATTTTGATTTTGGATGATTTGATGGTAAAATTAGTAAAATAAAATGGAAAGCAAATTATTAAATCTTATCGGTATAATTTCTGTTGCGGTTGCAATTGGATTTGCTGTACACAGTACAAAGGAAACAAAAATGACAATTGGAATTCAGACACAAAATATGGACACAACCATAAATCCAGGAAATGATTTTTATGATTATGCGACACTTGGGTGGCGGCGCGCAAATCCGATTCCGGACGATTATTCCAGGTATGGGATATGGGAGGTTATACGCAACACAAACCTGGAACGGGTGCGTGAAATTGCACAAACAGATAACGGGAAAATCGGCAAACTATATAAAATTGCGATGGATGATAAAAAATTAAACCGCGATGGCGTAAGTCCGGTGACACCGCAAATAAATGAAATCGACGCAATAAAATCAATTGATGAACTGCCCGCGTTTTTGGGACGCATGCATGCTATTTCATCCGCATTCTGGGGCGATGGCGTGGAACTTGATGAAATGGACAGTGACCATTACCTCTACAATATACATCAGGGCGGCCTTGGCCTGGCGCGTGATTACTTTTTCGACACTGATGAAAAGTCCGTTAAAATTCGAAAACTCTATAAAAAATACATTGAAAAAATGATAAAGAATTTCGGAATCGATGCGGATGCGCAAAAGATATACGAGATAGAAGAACGCATGGCCAAATCATTTTACCCAAAGGAAAAACTGCGCGATCCGCATGCAAACTATCATAAAATGTCTGTGGCTGAACTAAAGAAAGAAATACCGAATTTTGACTGGGACGCGTATTTGACCGCACGCGGCGCGAAATCCGCAACACATATCAATATCGCACAGCCCGAGGCCATAAAAGAATCCGTCGCCATAATGCACGATACGGACTTGGAATTAATAAAATCATATCTGAAATACCATATTGCAAATTCCGCCGCATCTGTGCTGGATGATGTAACATATGAAATCGCATTTGATTTCTATAACCGCACCATGGCCGGACAAAAGGAGCAAAAGCCCCGTTGGAAACGCGCAATCGATATGTTGGACGGGTCAATCGGTGATGAAATCGGGCGCCTGTACGTTGAAAAATATTTCCCGGCGACGGCGAAAAAACGCATGCAGGATTTAGTTGAAAACCTGCGCCGGGCATATGCGATGCGGATTGAAAATCTGGAATGGATGTCGGATGACACGAAATCGCGTGCGCTGGAAAAGCTGGCGCGGTTCAATGTAAAAATCGGCTACCCAGACAAATGGATTGATTACAGCAAACTGGAAATCAAGGATGATTCATTATGGGAAAACATGATGCGGGTCGCGCGGTTCGAAGACCAATACTGGCTGAACAAAATCGGTCGTGAAAAAGACCCGATCATATGGTACATGAACGCGCACGAAGTAAATGCATATTACGACCCGTCAATGAATGAAATTTGTTTCCCGGCCGGAATATTACAGCCGCCGTTCTTTGACATGACGGCCGACGACGCATTTAACTATGGCGCAATTGGCGCGATTATCGGACATGAAATGACACACGGCTTTGACGACAGTGGCCGCAACTTTGACGCAAATGGCAACATGCGTGATTGGTGGACGGCCGCCGACGCCGACGCATTTAACAATCGCACAAATGTTATGCGCGAATTTTTCAACCAAATTGAAATCGCGCCCGGTGTAAACGCAAACGGCGAATTCACACTGGGTGAAAACCTGGCGGACTATGGCGGAATGACAATCGCATACACCGCATTCAAGAACTTTGGGGACCCATGCGAAACGATAAATAATTTGACGCCAGACATGCGGTTCTTTTTGGCGAACGCCGGCGCATGGGCGCAAAATATCCGCCCAGACGAAGAAATACGCCTAACCAAAATAGACGAGCATTCCCTGGGGCGCAACCGCGTCAACGGCATATACCCGCACATCGACGCATGGTATGATGCGTTCGGGATAAAATCGGATGACAAAATGTATGTTGCGCCCAGCGCCCGCGTTAAGTTATGGTAATAGACAATAAAAATCCCGCATGTGCGGGATTTTTATTTTTCAAACACGGCAAAGATTTCCCAGTGGGCGCTCCCCACGAACTGGTCTACGGGGACAAGTTTTGTTATTTTATACCCGCCACGAATCAGGGTCGCCGCATCGCGGCGAAATGTGTCCGGGTTGCACGATACATAAATTACACGCACCACATCCGATTTAATCAGTTCACGGCACTGCGCGTCCGCACCCGCACGCGGTGGATCCATAACAACACAGTCATATTCGCGCAGCATGCCCGGCGTTAGTGGATTGCGAAATAAATCACGCGCAATGCCCGTACCAAAAATATCAAATCCGCGCGCATTTAGGGAAAACGTAAAATTCCCCAGTCCACAAAACAAATCCGCCACACGGCGCGCGCCACGCGCGGCATCAATAACCAACGTACGCAACGCCGATTCCCCGGCGACAGATGGCTGCAAGAAAGCGTTCGGTGGATATTCAACAGAATTCCCATCAAAACTTATTATCGGGGTCTGCGTTTGATGAACAACGCGGCCATTCCATGTCACACGAATGGCAGGCAGGTGCGCGGCCGCGCGCGCAAACGCCGCATCAAAATGCGGGACATTTGAATTTATACATACATCGATTCCATTGTCGCATTTCGTCACCAGGCACGACCCCGCCCCCGGCATCGGCAGCGTGGCCAGCGCCGGCAAAATATTATTTATGTCCGCATCCAAGTTTGGGCAATTTCGCACCGGGACAATATTTTTAGACCCGCGTTCAAACATACCAAATTCGCCCGCGGCGAAACAAAAATCTGCGCGGCGCCGACCGCCCGGCGCCGTCCAAACGGGATTATCGGTCGGGCTGATGCCGCGCAATGTGCCTAATTTTTTTTCGCGATAATTTTCATCTGCAAAATCAAATTTGCACCCGCCGCATCGATTAAAGAAAGGACATGTCGCCATAATTTTATTTTAGAAATTTACACGCGCGCCGGCACGGAACTGATGCGCGGTCGGCGCCAGGTCAGATACACCCGTGACATCTGGGGTCATCATGTACAAATAACGGTAACCCAAATCAACCGCAAAGTTGTCGCCCATTTCAATTGCAAACCCGGCCATAACGTTAAAGACCGGCACAACTTCGTTCCCAAGTTTTACATCGTCATCCGCCGACAACCATGCCGCGCCTGCGCCTGCGCCAACGTACGGGACAATAGTCTGCGTCCGAAACAGCCGGTAAATACTATCAATTCTGGCGTCGAATATCGCGTTTATCATCGCTGCATCCGCCGTCATTTTTAATTTGTTCCACTTCGGGGAAAATCTGGAATAATTCGCCTCTAGCCGGAATGTATCATACAGGCGCAGGCCCGCCATCACGTCAAATCCGTCGGTGTTTTTACCGCCCAGGTGAACATTTTTATCATCTGTAAACTTGTCCCACATGGAAAAGTTATATGCCCCACCAATATAAAAGCGATGATCGCGCGCATAAGACGCGCTATCTGAACCATTATCAGCGCGCATGTCGGCGGGGGATGCGATTTGCTCTACCCGGTATGGAATTGCGGCGTTCGCCGACACAGTCACAAGGCACAACAAACCAAACAATATTTTTGCATTCATCTTTTTATCCCCCATCAGAAATTAAACCGGAACGATGCGACAACATTGCTGACGCCGGCGCTGGTATCACCATGCCAGCCAAAGCCATCACTAATCATCAACTGATACTGATACGCAATGTCAACACCGATTAAATCATTGAACATTATGTTAAAACCAATTTCCGCCCGTGGCGCCAGGAGGGCCAGGCCATCTGCACCACCGGCGCCGTCAAACTTATATTGACCAACACCCGCGCCGATGCCCATAAATGGAACAAATGTGCGCCGCCGCGTGACATCACCCGTTTGAACATAACGACGCGCGAAATCAAAATACAGCATTCCGGCCAGGGTCTGGAAACTGGCCCCGTTATCGGTATGCGCGAAATTAAGCGTCATTGTTTGAAAATCAATTTCCGTGCGGACAAAGGATGACAAATTCCACCCCAGCCCGATTTCGGCGGTGTAGCCACCACGCGCATCATATTCGGCTACGTCTGATTTTGCCGCGCTTGTCGCGGCACCGATATTCAATCCACCGCCCGCGCGCATGTACATTGTCGTCGGAACAAAGACGCGCACGTCGGACGCATCGACCGTATCAATCGTCTGATATACTTCGTAACCCAATTCGCCGGGTGCATCCGCAGTTGCTAGAACATCAACGGTTTCACGCACGGTCACAATATCCAAACCGCGCTGAATTTCCGATTGGAATTTTTTGTTGTTTGCGGCATCGGCAACACCTGGAATCGTTATTGCCGCCATTAAACAGAAATATGATATTTTTTTCATGCCTTTTACCTGCCTGTTATTATTGATTGAATTCTATCACAAATTGCGACTTGATTCCAGCCCGATTTACGCGTACCATACGCATCATGAATAAAAGAAAACAAAATTCGGATAAAAAGATAGCCCTGGTTGCGGGCGCACTGGATTTGCCGTTTTTCACACGTGACGCCCTGCGGCGCGCGGGATGGGACGTATTTGTTGTGGGGCTAAAAAACTTTTATGACCCGAAATTAAAGCCGGACATGGTGGTACGCCTGGGGGGCGGCGGCCGTGCGGTTCGTGAATTTCGCCGCCGCGGGATAAATAAATTGACCTTTGTCGGGGCGTTGGGTCATGTAAATTTGTCGGACATACGTCCGGATTTATGGTCAATATTCGCATTAATTAGCATTATGAAACATCAACGGGGGTATGATTCAATGGCGGTTGCATTAAACAAAGTTCTGGAAAAGCGTGGGTTGTCGGTTGTCGCCGCCCAGGATTTAGCGCCCGAATTGGCGTTTGAAACGCCGGGCGTTAAAACCAAGGCGCGCCCCACCACGCGTGATTTTCGCGACATTGAACGCGCAATTGAAGTGTCGCACACCATCGGCGCGGCGGACATTGGCGCATCGGTTGTCGTTGACAAGCAGGTTTTCGCAGTAGAGGCCGCCGAAGGCACCGCCAAAATGTTAGAACGTGTTGTTGCGATGCGAAAAAATTATAAAAAATCATCGGGCGTGTTTGCCAAGATGACCAAACCCGGCCAAGATTTGCGTATTGATATTCCGGCAATCGGGGTAGATACGGTGAACGCGGTTGCGGACGCGCATCTAAAGGGGATTGTGGTAAACGCCAAAACCTGCTTTGTCGTGGACAAGGAAAATGTAATACATCAGGCCAATCGCCGCGGCATATTTATTATCGCCATGGACTAGGACAAAGTATTTAAGTACTTTATCACATCGGCGCCGGCGACCGGCGCAGGCGTTAAATGCCAACCTAAATATGAGGTTGGAGGGTCACGATATATTTGAATAAGTGACACTATTTCTTACTATAGTAGTCAACCTCCAACCACTTGAAAATTTATAATACGAAATTGTGTATTTAATTCCCGTAATAATTGTTTGCAACATGATAAAAAATAGGATATAGTACCAATTGTAATAAGGAGACTTATTATGCAGGATTAGTAACCCTGCACATACCCGTCTGTATGCGCGTTAGCCATACCGGCCTTGTGAAAGGGGCTGGATGGTGATGAATAACCAATAAATCGCTTGCATGGTATGTGCAGTTACTAACTCCAGCCCCGCTTTGAACTTAATGGCGGGATTTATATTTTTATCGGTTGATTTTTGTCACCGGTTTAATATAATAAGTGCATAATTCGTAACCCCCTTGTTACGGTGCGAGGCTTCAAAACCTCTCTCGAAAGTGCGCCTGATGCAGGCGCAGGCGCAAACTTCAACCACCATGGTTGGAGGCCGGGATATATATAAATAACCGGGCAATACTTTCGAGATTGTTTTGAACCTTCAACCACTTGAAATAATTCCAGTGGTTTTTTGTTTTTATTTACAATTTTGGGGGATGA